>NC_014960.1:2247876-2569002 GCF_000199675.1 Anaerolinea thermophila UNI-1 | reverse complement strand
TTTCCGGAAGTGGTCTTCGGGCAGGGTAAAACTCCCGAGCAGGTAGTGCAGATTGTCCGCCGCCTTGCCGAACGCAACGATCGCGTCCTGGTGACACGGGTCGCCGCGGAAATGGCACAGGTGGTTCTGGAACAGATCCCTGAAATGGCCTATCACGCTGTGCCGCGCTTGCTTATCCTGAATCGCTCCCCGGATACGCCCAAACGTCCGGGCATTGTGGTGGCAACGGGTGGAACAGCCGATATTCCGGTTGCCGAAGAAGCCGCCATGACCGCCGAATTGATGGATCAACAGGTGGTGCGCCTGTACGATGTCGGTGTTGCCGGGTTGCATCGTCTGCTGGGACATCTGGAAGTGCTCCAGCGGGCGCGGGTGATTGTGGTGGTGGCGGGAATGGAAGGGGCGCTTGCCAGTGTGGTGGGCGGGCTGGTTTCTGCCCCGGTGATTGCCGTGCCTACCAGCGTGGGCTATGGGGCTAATTTTCAGGGGCTTTCAGCCTTGTTGACCATGCTCAATTCCTGCGCGACCGGCGTTTCGGTGGTCAATATTGACAACGGCTTTGGCGCAGGTTACCTGGCTGGATTGATTAACCGGCTGGGAGATCCTGCCTGATTTTTTTATGGGTGTGAACATGGACGTATCTCTGCAGAACAAATATCAATCCCTGAAAACTTACCTGGCTTCGCTGGGGTCGGCTGTAGTAGCCTTTTCCGGTGGTGTGGATAGCGGGCTGGTGGCGGTGGTAGCGCATCAGGCACTGGGCGAGCGCATGCTGGCGGTGACGTTGCAGTCTCCTGTTGAAACACCGGATGGAGTGCAGGCAGCCATTCAGGTAGCCCGGCAGTTTGGCTTTCCTCACCGGGTGATGCCTTATGATGACCTGGAAAAGCACACCTTTGTTGAAAACACCCCGGAACGCTGTTATTTCTGCAAACGCGAACGCCTGGGACTGCTGGTGGAACTGGCGAAGCAGGCGGGCTTTTCTGCTGTACTTGAAGGAAGCAATGTAGATGACTTGCAGGATTACCGTCCTGGCAAGCGTGCCGTTAATGAATTAGGGGTGCTCAGCCCGTTAATTGAGGCGGGTTTGACCAAAGACGAGGTGCGCGCGCTTTCCCGTGAACTGGAATTGCCGGTGTGGAATCGTCCCAGCGCGCCCTGTCTGGCAACGCGCTTCCCTTACGGAATGCGCATCACCCGCGAAGGGCTGGAACGGGTTGCCCGGGGCGAGGAATTTCTCAAAAACCTGGGGTTTACCCTCGTGCGGGTACGCGATTACGGTACGATGGCGCGTTTGGAAGTCTCACCCGAACAGGTGACTGAACTGGTAGCCCGGCGCGAGCAGGTGCATGCCTTTTTCCGTTCGCTGGGATATGCCCATGTAGCGGTGGATTTGCTGGGATACCGCTCAGGAAGTCTCAATGAAGGGGTGGTGAAATGAAAATTGCCTATGTGGATGCTTTCTCCGGCGTCAGCGGCGATATGCTCTTAGGCGCGTTGCTGGATGCGGGCATTTCGCTGGAACGCCTTACCCAAGCCCTGCAGTCACTGCATTTACCTGAGGAAATTCATCTCAACCTTACGCAGGTGCAGAAGGGAGCCATGCGGGCTTCGCAGGTACAGGTGCAGGTGCCGGACAGCCACCATCACCGCCATCTGAGCGATATCGAAGAAATTTTGTCTCAGAGTACTTTGCCTGAAATCGTTCTTCAAAACAGTCTGAGGGTGTTCCGTTTGCTGGCAGAAGCCGAGGGTCGGGTACACGGCATTTCTCCCGATGAGGTGCACTTCCATGAAGTTGGTGCGCTGGATGCCATTGTGGATGTGGTAGGGGTGAATCTTTGTCTGCATGAACTGGGCATTGAGCGTCTGTATGCCTCTGCGCTTCCCTACGGACAGGGCAAAATCACCGCCGATCACGGTGTGCTTCCTCTACCTGCGCCGGCAACGCTGGAAATTCTGGCGCAGGCGCATGCGCCTTTGCTTCCGGTTTCTTCTCCCTTTGAACTGGTTACGCCGACCGGAGCGGCTCTGCTGGCGGCGCTGGCAACCTTTGAGCAACCCTCTATCTGTTTGGAGTGCATTGGAACAGGAGCGGGACAGCGGGAATTACCCTGGCCCAATATTTTGCGCGTGTGGATCGGCTCGACTCCGCCGAGGGAGGATTTGCCTTTGGTGCTGATGGAGACCAATATTGACGATATGAATCCGCAGGTGCTTGGCAGTGTCATGACACAACTGCTCGAGGCGGGCGCGCTGGATGTGTTTTTTACCCCCATTTACATGAAGAAAAATCGTCCTGCCGTGCAGGTCTCGCTCATTGCACGCAAGAGTGAAGAAGGGGTGCTTGCGCAACTGCTCTTGCGGCACACCACCACTCTGGGACTGCGCGTTCAGCCCATTTATCGTTATGAAGCCCAACGGGAATTTCATCAGGTAGAAACGCCCTATGGGTTAATTCCCTTGAAAGTGAAACTTTTGGATGGCAAACGGGTCTTCGCCCAGCCGGAATATGAGGCTTGTGTACAGGCGGCACAAACCCATCAGGTTCCGGTGATGGATGTCTGGCAGGCGGCACTGCTGGCAGGGCAGTCTTTGCTGAATCATTAGGATGGTTTGGCGTATGGCGCTGACGTTTCCCGATTGGATTCAACCCTGTGGAGACTCTTCTCTGCTCATTATCCTGGGCGGGCAAATTTCCATTTCGCTCAATCGGCAGGTGCATGCGATGGCGCATGGCTTGAAAGCGCGCGGCATTTCCGGCTTGGAAGAATTCGTGCCGGGCTATGCTACCCTGCGGGTGGATTATGATCCGCTGAAATGCTCTGTTGAGGATTTGCTCTACCACATTCAAGAGGTGCGGGAAAGCCTGCCGGAAGACAGCGCATTGCCTGCACGTGAGGTGGTGATTCCCGTGCATTATGGCGGCGAAGATGGACCGGATTTGCCCTTTGTGGCTCAATATACGGGTTTAAGCGAAGAAGAAGTCATTCGGCGGCATACGGCTGGACGTTATCCGGTGTTTCTGATGGGCTTTCTGCCGGGTTTTCCATATCTTGGGGGAATGGACGAAAGCCTTGCCGCACCCCGCCTGGATACCCCACGCCAGCGTGTACCGGCAGGCAGTGTGGGAATTGCTGGAAAACAGACGGGCGTTTATCCCCTGGACTCTCCCGGAGGATGGCGCATTATCGGCAGGACATCCCTGACCCTCTTTGATGTCACCCGCGAACCGCCGTTTCTTCTTCAACCCGGCGATGTGGTGCGTTTTGTAGCAGTGGAGGCGTGAACATGGCTTTCTGGGTGGAACAGGCAGGCTGGTTTACCACTGTTCAGGACCTGGGGCGCACGGGCTACGAGCATTTGGGGTTGCCAGCCGGCGGGGCAATGGATCCCTTTGCCTGCAAAGCGGCGAACCGCCTGGTGGGGAATGAAGACTCTGCCGCGGTGCTGGAATTTTCCGGCGCTGGTCCAACGCTTTGGTCAGATACGCCTGCTTTGATTGCGCTCTGCGGTGGCGGCTTTACCCTGTGGGTGGATGGCATGGAAATGCCCGCCTGGACGGCGGTGCGTGTGCGCGCCGGTCAGCGGGTGGAGTGCCGCCCGCACCTGGCGGGCTTCTGGGGGGTGCTGGCTGTCTCTGGCGGCTGGGATGTCCCTGAGGTGTTGGGGTCTCGTTCTACGTTCCTGAAGGCGAATCTGGGTGGCTATCAGGGGCGTTTGCTTCAACCCGGCGATTGGCTTTTTTCTCTGCGCGAAGGCTGGCTTCCCGAAGAACGCGCCGGAGCAGTGCTTCCCGCATCTCGGCGTCCGGTGTACTCTCCGGAAGCGGTGATTCGTGTGGTTCCGGGACCGCAATGTGCCTGGTTTGGCGAGGAAGGGGAACGGGAATTTCTCTCTGCCATCTTTCAGGTCAGCGCACAGTCCGACCGCTTGGGATATCGGTTGACAGGTGCAACTGTTCCCCGGCGGGCGGGAGAACTTCTCTCCGAGGGAATACCGCGTGGGGCAATCCAGGTGCCGCCGGACGGCAATCCCATTGTGATGATGGCGGATCATCCCACTACCGGCGGTTACCCGAAGATTGCCGGGGTTATTCGTGCCGATTGGGGGCGCATGGCGCAACTTCGCCCCGGGGAAGGCAAGGTATGTTTTGAAACCGTCACGCTGGAACAAGCGCATCAGTTATACCGCGAACTGATGGCAAACCTGAACGCCATTGAACTGGAAAATTTCTCGTTCTGGATGCGAGGTTGAAATGGATTTGAATTGCGACCTGGGTGAAAGTTTTGGAAATTACCGTCTGGGCAATGATGAAGCCCTGCTCTCCATTGTCACTTCGGCAAATATTGCCTGCGGTTTGCACGCTGGCGATCCGCTGGTGATGGGGCGGACGGTCCGCTGGGCTGTATCAAAAGGCGTGGCAATTGGCGCGCATCCCGGCTATCCGGATTTACAGGGTTTTGGCAGGCGCGAGATGAACATGAGCGCGGAAGAAGTTGAAGCCTTTGTGCTGTATCAGATAGGGGCATTAGCGGGTTTTGTCCGCGCCGAAGGTGGAGAACTGGTGCATGTCAAGCCGCATGGCGCGCTTTACAATCAAGCCGCGAAAGACCGTGCGCTGGCGAGAGCCATTGTTCAGGCTGTCAAGCGTTTCAGCCCTCACCTGATTGTAGTGGGGCTGGCTGGCTCGGTGCTGGTGGAAGAAGCCCGCGAGGCAGGCTTGCCTGCCGCCGCAGAAGGTTTTCCTGACCGCGCCTATAACCCGGATGGTACTCTCAAGTCCCGCCGCGAACCCGGCGCGGTTTTGCAAACCGTTGAGGCAGTTTGTCAGCAAGCCATTCGATTGGCAACACAGGGAGCGGGCGAAGGTACTCAACGCGTGCCGGTAGACACGCTTTGCATCCACGGCGATGGAGCACATGCGGTGGAATTTGCCACTGCTGTTCGTGAGTCTCTGCTGACCGCTGGGGTTGCTTTGCGGTCGCTAAGCCCTGAGAGTTTACGGTTATAATCGAGTTAATGCGCAGGTTCTTAAAACTCCTTTCGGGTATTATTATTGTTTTATTGATCGGGGGGCTGGTCAGTCTTGCTGTTCCGCCCGTGCGGGAGCGTGTGTTCTGGCATGCGGATCAATGGCGCATTCGCCTGCAGTATGCTCTGCGACCGCCGGAGAAAGAAGTTTTTATCCCGCAGGAACAGCCGCGCCTGACTCCCACTGCTCTCAATACGGAGGATGGGGCGGCTCCCGAGCCTTCGGCAACGCCATTGCCTACGGCTACGCTGCAACCGGAAGTGGCGCTGGATACCCCTGTTCCCACGCCTACCCCTCGCGTTTTACCGGCATCAGTGCGCCTGGATGGGGTCAAGTACTTCGATCAGCACGGGTTGTGGAATTACTGCGCGCCTGCCAATCTGGCAATGGCGCTCTCGTTCTGGGGGTGGAATGGCGACCGAACCGATGTGGGCAAATGGGTTAAGCCGTTCGAGAAGGATAAGAATGTCATGCCTTACGAACTGGCAGACTATGTGCGCGAGCAAACCCAACTCAGTGTCATTCAACGTTATGGCGGTACGCTTGAAACTTTGAAAACCCTGATTTCGGGTGGCTTTCCGGTACTGATTGAGAAGGGCGCTTATATGACTGACCTGAGCGGGAAGGTGTCCTGGATGGGACATTATGCCGTGGTGAATGGGTATGATGATGCCAAAGGCGAGTTTCTCACCCAGGACTCATATTATGAAGCCAATTACCCGATTCCTTATCAAGAACTGGAATCGCAGTGGCGCTCATTTAATTTCGTCTTTCTGGTTATTTATCCACCTGAACGGGAAAATGAAGTGCTGGAACTGCTCGGTCCGCTGGCAGATGAAGAACAAGCCCTGCGTCAGGCGCTGGCGCGCGCTTCCGATGAACTCTACCGTCTCGACGGGATTGATCAGTTTTTTGCCTGGTTCAATCGCGGTACCAGCATGGTGGGATTGAAGGATTTTCTGGGCGCTTCGGCGGCTTACGATGAAGCCTTCCGCCTGTACCCTTCTCTACCAGAAACACGTCGCCCCTGGCGAATGCTCTGGTATCAGACGGGACCTTACTTTGCTTACTATTACACAGGACGTTACGCCGATTTACAATCCCTGGCAACTCAGACCATCGAGTCTGCCAGCGAGCCTTACCTGGAGGAATCTTTTTACTGGCGCGCCAAAGCCCGCGAAGCGCTGGGAGATACGGAAGGCGCCATTCAGGACTTGAAAACCAGTTTGCAATACCATCCAAATTTCAGTCCTTCGGTGGCAGCACTCCAGAATCTGGGGGTGATGCCTTGAGGAAAAAGACAGGAGAAGCGGGGTGAAGATTCTGCACTTTTCCGATGCGCACATAGATATTATCTCGCAGGGGAAACTGGACCCCTCTACAGGACTCCCTGTCCGCGTGCTGGATTTTCTCAAAGCCCTGGACAAGATTGTAGATACGGCTATTGAGGAGCGGGTGGATCTGGTGCTCTTTACCGGCGATGCCTATAAGGATCGCACTCCTGTGCCCACGTATCAGCGAGAGTGGGGCAAGCGCATCAAGCGCCTTTCCGAAGCCGGTATTTTGACGGTGATGATTACCGGCAATCATGACGTTTCTCCCGCTCTGAGCCGTGCGCACGCCCTGCAGGAGTACGAAACCCTGAGCATTCCGCATGTGCGGGTGTGCTCCAGACCACAATTTCTAACTCCGCAGGATCTGGAAGGACTTCCGCTTCAGATAGCGGCTTTGCCATGGGTTCCGCGCTCAGGTTTCATGATTGCTCAGGACAATGGTTTGCCGGAGATTGACATCCTTAATCAAAAATTGGAAGATGCCATTACCCAATTAATCACGTACTGGCTCGAAAATAGGATAGATTCCAATCTGCCTGTGGTTTTTGCCGCCCATGCTTCAGTGGAAGGGGCACAGTACAGCAGTGAACGCAGCATTATGCTGGGGAATGAGGTCTCTCTGAGCCGTGGGCTGGTTTGTGACCGGCGCTGGACGTATGTTGCCCTGGGACATATCCATAAAGCCCAGAATTTGAACGAAGGCAACCATCCACCGGTGATTTACCCGGGTTCGATTGAACGCGTCAACATTGGTGAAGCCAGAGAAGAGAAATTCTTTGTACTGGTACACCTGGATGGCAAACAGGTTAGTCACATTGAGTGGAAGAAACTGGAAGGAAGACGGTTTATTGACCGGTCAGTCAGGGTGGAACGGCAGGAAAATTTCATGGAAACCATCCTGCGGGAATTTCCGCCCCAAAAAGACCTGGAAGGGGCTGTTTTCCGCCTGGTAGTGGATTACCCTGCGGCGTGGGAAAAACTGTTGGATGAAGCCGCTTTGCGCCGGCATGCCGAGGGGGCTCTGGAATTCATGCTGGTACGCCGTCCTCAACGGGAACTACGGGTGCGACTTCCCGAAGGGGTGCTGGCAAGCGATATGTCGCCCCTGCAGTTGCTGGAGATGTATCTTGCCAGCATAAAAGTTTTCCCCGAAGAGATTCAAGCCATTAAATCGCTGGCGCAGGAAATCCTTTGGGGGGGTGAGTTGGAGGAAACAAAGGAAGTCCTGTGATTTTCTGGAACATCCTTTTGCTTCTATTTCTGATTTTGCTTAACGGCGCGCTGGCGATGGCGGAGATTGCCGTGATTTCTTCCCGCCAGATTCGCTTGCAACAGCGGGTAGAGGATGGCGATAAACGTGCTGAAACTGCCCTGGAATTGATGCGTTCGCCCAGCCATTTCCTCTCTACCGTACAAATTGGCATCACCCTGATTGGTATCCTCGCGGGCGCGGTAGGGGGGGCACAACTGGCAACGCCACTGGCGGAGTGGATTGGGCAGATATCCTGGCTTTACCCGTATCGCCAGGAACTTGCGCTTGCTCTGGTCGTTCTGGTGATTACCTATCTCTCGCTGGTGTTGGGGGAACTCTTGCCCAAACGCGCCGCGCAACTGAACCCTGAGGAAATTGCTGTTCGTGTTGCGCCCTGGATGAAGTGGCTGGGAAAAGTAACCAATCCTTTGGTAGTCTTGCTGGGGGCTTCTACGGATTTTCTTCTGAAGTTATTGGGCTGGCAAAAAGTGCTTTCTCCCGATCTGACGGAAGAGGAAATCAAGGGCATCATTGAGCAGGGGGTTGAGTCGGGCATTATTGAACAGCGCGAAACGGACATGATCGAAGGTGTTTTGCGTCTGGGCGATCGTCTGGTCAGTGCTTTTATGACCCCACGCACGGAAATTGAGTGGCTGGATGTGGAAGACCCATGGGAAGTTAATCGCGAGTACATCATCAGCAGTTCGCACAATTATTTTCCTGTTGCGCGTGGGGATCTGGATAATGTGCTGGGCATCATTAATGCCAAGGAATTGCTTGCCGTTGCTACTCCCCAGCCTGTGGATTTGAAAGATTACCTTAAACCCGCCCTGTTCCTTCCTGAAAGCACCACGGCGCTGAAAGCGCTGGAAGCATTGCGTACTGCCAGCGGTAATCTTGCTCTGATTCTGGACGAATACGGTGGTTTGCAGGGCATGATTACCCTGTTCGACCTGATGGAAGCCATTGTTGGAGAGATCCCCTCTTATGGGGAAGAAACGGGGCAGGCGATTATCCGACGGGAAGATGGCTCTTTGCTTGTAGATGGTTCACTCTCTGTGGATGTGTTCAAGCAACTGCTTCAGGTAGAGGAATTGCCTGAGGAAGAGCGGATTGGTTACCAGACAGTGGCAGGGTTTGTGCTGGCTCAAATGGGAACCATTCCATCGGTTGGACAACATTTCGAATGGAATCGCTATCGCTTTGAAGTAGTCGATCGGGATGGATTGCGCATTGATAAGATTCTGGTGAAGCCTGTATGATACCCAAGCGTCTTTTCATCGAAGGATTTTTGTCGTATCGCCAGCCGGTAGAGGTGGATTTAGAGAACCTCTCGCTTGCCTGTATTTCCGGGTCGAATGGTGCGGGAAAATCGTCCCTGCTGGATGCGATTACCTGGGTATTGTTCGGTAAAGCCCGCGCGCGAGATGACGCGCTGATTAACAGCACCAGCGAGAGGGCCGCTGTACAGTTTATCTTTGAATTTGAAAAAGAAACATATCGGGTTACCCGTGTTAAACCACGCAACAAGACCACTGTATTGGAGTTTTGGGTGCTCGATTCCCAGTCCCATCAGTGGACGCCATTGACGAAAGCCTCTCTAACGGCTACTGAGCAAACCATTCGCAGTGTTTTGCGCATGGATTATGAAACCTTTGTGAATGCTTCGTTCTTCTTGCAGGGAGGCGCAGACCGCTTTGCTCAGCAGAATCCTGCGGAGCGCAAGAAAATCCTCAGCAGTATTCTGGGACTGGAAGTCTGGGAAGAGTATCGCGAGCGTGTTGCCGATGTTCGCAAAGAGGTGGAAGTTCAGGAAAAAAGCCTTGCCCGAGATCTTGAAGAAATCGAACAGGAACTCAGACAGGAGCCCGCACGGAAACAGGCACTGGAACAAGCCCAAAAACAGTTGCAATCCCTTACTCAGCAGAGGGAAGCGCTGGAGCGGGAATTTCACACCCTGGAGCGTTTGAAAACAGCGCTGGATGAACAGAAGCGGTTGCTGGACGTGTTGCGGAAACAGGATGCCGAGATTGTCCGCCGATGTGAAGAACTGTCTCGCAAGTTAGCCGAATTGGAAGACCGTAAAGCCCTGCTGGAGGCGCGCCTTTCCGAAGCCGACTTGGTGGATGAGCGCTTTGCAGAATACCAGCAAATCCGCCAGGAACTGGAGCGCTGGGAGAAACTGGCGGCAGAGTACCTGCGGCTGGAACAGCAACGCTCGATCCCTCTGCAACAAATTGCTGCTGCCCGGGCAGGGCTGGAGCAGGAAAAAATCTCGCTGCAACAGCAGGCTCAGAAAGCGTCGAAAAACGCGCTTCGCTTGCAAGAACTGCAAACCCAGATCCAGGAATGGCAGAAAAGGGAGCGGGATCTGGAGGAAAAGGTGCAATCCCGCTCTGAGCGGGAAGCCCAAATGAACTCTCTGAAAGAAGAGCTGGCGCACCTGAACGCTGAAAATGGACAGCGTCTCCAACAAATGAATGAAATCAAGGAGCGGATGGAGCGCCTTTCCCAAGCCAGTGGAGCGCTGTGTCCGCTGTGTGGACAGCCTTTGGGAGAAGAAGAACGTCAGAATCTGATTGCTTCTCTGGAGCAACAGGGCAAGCAACTGGGGGATACTTATCGAGCGGTGAAGGCTCGCTTAAAGGAACTTCAGGAGCAGATTCAGGAACTGCAAAGCACGTTAACCAGCCTGAACCTTCTGGAGGCAGATTGGCAGTCCCTCAAACGGCAAATCGAGGTCGGGAATGCTGAGGTGCATCGTTTGCAGGAAGATCTTGCTCACTGGCAGCAAGAAGGCGCTGTGCGGTTGGAGGACATTGAACGACTGCTGGAAGAAGAAAATTATGCGCTCGAAGCACGGAAAACACTGGCAGAACTGGATGCGCAGATTCTTGCCCTGGGATATGAGGTTCAACAGCATGAAGCCTGCCGCAAACAGGTGCAGAGCCTTGCCTGGGTGGAAAATGCCCTGCAGGAAGTCCAGACTGCTCGAGCACAACTCCAGCCGCTGAGCCAACAAATCGAGGAAACCCGTCAGCAACTGGAAGCAGAGCAGAAAAAACGTTCCGAGCATGCAGAGGAACTGCACCAGGCTGAAGAGAAATATACTGCGGATGTGTCTGCTTTGCCTGATCTGGACGAGGTGGAGAAGAACCTGCGACGCAAGCAACTGGAAGAAAATCAGCAACGGGATGAAGTTGCCCGTGCCCGCCAATGGGTGCAGGTGCTGGAGCAGTTGAAAATTCAGAAGCAGGAGTTAACCGCCCGGCGGAGCATACTTCTCCAGCGTTTGCAACGCCTGTCAGTGCTGGAACGTGCCTGTGGAAAAGATGGTGTGCCTGCCTTGCTGATTGAACAAGCCCTGCCTCAAATCGAGGAACATGCCAATCAACTGCTGGAGCGTCTTTCCAGCGGCTTGATGTCGGTGCGTTTCAGTACTCAGCGGGCGTTGAAGACCCGAGAAGAACAAAAAGAAACGCTGGATATCATCATCAGCGATTCAGTGGGAGAACGTCCCTACGAGATGTTCTCCGGTGGCGAAGCCTTCCGTATTAATTTTGCTATCCGCCTGGCGCTTTCCCGGGTGCTGGCGCATCGTTCTGGGGCGCGTTTGCAAACGCTCTTCATTGATGAAGGTTTTGGCAGTCAGGATACCGAAGGTCGCCAGCGCTTAATCGAAGCCATCAATCAAATCCGCACCGAGTTTGAGTGTATTCTGGTAATCACGCATCTGGAAGATATGAAAGATGCCTTCCCTGCCCGTATTGAAGTGGAGAAGACGCTCAACGGTTCTCAGGTCAGGGTGATTCAATGAGTATTTCCATTCCATACCGCGTAGGTATTCAACAGCGGGTACTGCCAGCCTATCGAGCGGCGTTTTTTGACCTGCTGGCGCAGGCTTGTGAGGGCGGGCTGAGTGTCTTTGCAGGTCAACCCCGCCCAGAAGAAGCCCTGGGGCAGCCGGCTGTATTACGCAAGGCTCAGCACGTACAGGCACACAATCTTCATCTGGGCTCGGGACGACTCTATACCTGCGTTCAGCGTAATTTGTTCGAGTGGTTGGGGCAGTGGAATCCTGATGTGCTGATTGTCGAAGCCAACCCGCGCTATTTGAGCACGCCCGCCGCAGTGCGCTGGATGCACGCTCAACATAAACCGGTCATCGGCTGGGGGTTGGGGGCTCCCCCGGCACGCGGTTTCTGGCGTGAGGTTCTCCGCGAGCGCTTCCTTCGTTTGTTCGATGCTCTGATCACGTACAGCCACAGTGGAGCAGAGCAATACCGCCGTTTGGGATTTCCACAGGAGCGGATTTTCGTTGCCCCCAATGCAGTTACACCACG
The DNA here is from genome assembly GCF_000199675.1 of Anaerolinea thermophila UNI-1. Taxonomy (GTDB): domain Bacteria; phylum Chloroflexota; class Anaerolineae; order Anaerolineales; family Anaerolineaceae; genus Anaerolinea; species Anaerolinea thermophila. Next base: position 2,557,038 of record NC_014960.1, on the reverse strand, counting down.
ACCGGCAGAAGTTCCACCGGAAAAGCCGCCGTCCTTTTCTTCGGGGCGCCCCATGGTGCTTTTCGTGGGCAGATTGCAGGCGCGCAAGCGCGTGGATTTACTCCTTCGGGCTTGTGCCGCATTGCCACAACCTTTACGTCCCCGGCTCATTGTAGTTGGCGAAGGACCGGAACGAGGCACATTGGAAGCGTTAGCAAACAGCCTCTATCCAGAAACGCTCTTTGTGGGCGAAAAGCGGGATGAGGAACTAGAACCTTACTGGCAGATGGCAGACTTGTTTGTCCTGCCCGGTACGGGTGGATTAGCTGTCCAGCAAGCCATGGCACATGCACTGCCAGTAATGGTAGCAGAGGCGGATGGTACTCAGGAAGACCTGGTTACCCCTTTGAACGGCTGGCGGTTGATCCCCGGCGATTTGGACGACTTAACCCATCGTCTTGCTGAAGCCCTGTCCCAGCCAGAGCGCCTGCGGGAGATGGGAAGGGCTTCCTTTCGAATTGTTGCTGAGCGAGTTAATCTGGATGAAATGGTGGCGGTCTTTGCTCAAGCCATGACCACGGTTATGCGTACGGGAGGATGAACATGCGCATCATGCTGGTTGCCGATGGACGCAGTCCCATTACCCGGCGTTATCTGAAAGTCTTGCTGGATTTGGGGGTTCAGGTTACTCTGGTTTCTTCTTTTCCGTGTGCTCCTGTGGAAGGCGTGGAGGGGATGTACACTTTACCAGTGGCGTTTGGGCGCTTTGCCGGCACCCAGTCGGGCGCGGGTTTGGATCAGCCTTATAAAGCCAATCAGGGAGCGCGCAGGGCAGTGGCACGTTTCCGCAAAGCCTTCCTTTCCCTGCGTTACTGGCTTGGCCCACTGACCTTGCCTTTTTATAGCGCCCATTTGCGCAGGATTTATCGCGAAGTACAGCCAGATGTGGTGCACGCCCTGCGTATTCCCTTTGAGGGCATGATGGCATCCGGATTGCCGGAAAATGCCACATTGCTGGTATCCATTTGGGGAAATGATCTGACTTTGCATGCACAGGGGTCTATTTGGATGAATCTTCTCACCCGCCGGGTGTTGCGCCGCGTCAATGGTTTGACGGCAGATGCTTATCGGGACATTCGCCTTGCCCGCACGATGGGCTTTCGTTCATCCTTCCCTTCCGCTGTTTTTCCCGGCGCAGGGGGGATTGACCTGCAAGCCTTTGAACATCTCAAACGGGCAGGGAGCGAGCCGCGCTCCGATCCCATACCGGCAGGTGTGCCGCTGGTGATCAATCCGCGGGGATTTCGCCCCGGCAGTGTGCGCAATGATGTGTTTTTTGAGGCTATCCCGCTGGTATTACAACGCTATCCCAAAGTGGCATTTATTTGTCCGGCAATGGCGGGACAACCCGAAGCCGAAGAAACCGTGCGCCGTTTGGGCATTCAGCGGCAGGTTGTCCTGCTCCCCTACCTGCCGCAGGAAAATTTGTGGGAATTGTTTCTGCGCGCTACGGTGATGGTATCCATCAGTCAGCATGACGGTACGCCCAATTCTTTACTCGAAGCCATGGTGGCAGGTTGTTTCCCCGTAGCAGGGGATATCGAGTCCATCCGTGAGTGGATTACGCCGGGGGTCAATGGCTTGCTGGTTCAGCCGAATCGCGCCGATCAGGCGGCTGATGCCATTCTGATGGCATTGGAGAACGCCGATCTTCGCCTGAGAGCGAGGGAGGCTAATCGTAAAATCATTGAAGAGCGCGCCGAGGTAGGCAAAGTCAAACAGCAGATTCTTTCGTTTTATCAACAGTTTATGGAATGAGATGAACTTAAACCCAAAGCCGTCCTTACGCCTGAAATCGCATGGACGGCTTTGGGGTTGTTTCTCTTGTGCTTTCTTTAGCGATTCAGAATAAACGACAGGATAATCAGAACCACAAAGAAAGTGCCTGCCAGCGTGCCAATCCGTTTCAAGTCCCGAATGATGGGAGTGTAATCGGGGTTGAAATCCGAGGCGGTGGCACGGCGGGAGATTGAGCCAGTGCCGGAAGCAGTGGCTTGGGGGGTGGTTGCCTCAGCGGGTTGAGGGCGAGAGGCGCTTGTACTGCGTTTGAACTTTTTAGCCATTTTCTCTACAATCCTCCATCCTAAAAACAGGGTAAGTTTATCAGTGTCCCTGTAAAGATGCAATAACTACAATGCGCTGATTGTCAATCATGTAGGGGTAGCAGGAAATCAGCGTGGCAATAGGCTCACGACTGGATGCCAGATATTCTACCGCAGTTGGTTCCACAATGTTGATTTGCTGTACCACATAAACAAATGCCTGCTGGGCAGTGGAGATGATGATCTCATCACCGGGTTTAAGGCGGTCCAGATCGCGGAAGATTTCTCCATAAATGTCATTGTGGGCAGAAAGGACGATATTCCCTTTTTCACCAGGATTGACAGTGCCCGGGTGTTGACCGACGCCTTTCTTTAACTGTTCCCAGCCATCTCCCTGTACTACAGGCGCATCCACTTTGATCGCCGGAATCTGGATGCGAATGGCATGGGTTGGACCGGGCGTGGGCATGGGGATGTTTGCCAGCGATTGCACTGATGCCCGCAAATGAGCAGGAATTTCCTCTTCATTAAATCGGGCGCCGCCCGGCGCGTTGGGCGGGGTGTGACCTGAGGGCAAGACTACGGCTGAAATCAATGGGGTTGGGGTAGGGGAGGCTTGCACCAGTGCTGAAGCAACTTCCTGGTTCAAATTGCGGATCAGATTCATGCCGTTGAGCAGAATCAATGCCAGCCCGATCACCGCCAGGACTTCAATGGCAAGCAGGATCCGGTCAATCCACAATTTTCGTTTGGGAAGGGGGGCTTCACCCTCTGGGAGCAAAGGCTCGGAAGAACCTTCCAGAGGCGAGACATAAGGCGCCGGTTCCACCATAATCACCCGACCGGTGCGGCGGTATGCTTCCAGTCGTTTATGGCGCTCCCTGCGGTGTTTCTCGATGAGCAACTGGCGCAGTTCATCAACCGTCAATTCATCAATGGAACGATGCCGAGCCACCTTATTCCCTTTCGATACCCTCTGGGGCATTATACCAAGTTTTTAGGGTTACGTTTGTACTCCCGCTAAACCTTTTTACAGCCAGCCTCTCATCCAGTATACCAGGATGCCGATATACTCATGCAGGACGTTGGTGGTCAACTGCAGATTGGAACTGGAAGGCAAAAGCGCCACCAGTTGAGCCGGAATAGGTGCATGAAGCAGGTCTTCCCATTCCTGAAAAGGCACGGCAAAATCGGCTGGCGCAGGGATGACCTCAATGCCCTGCTTTTCAAAGAGTTTGACCGAACGGGGCATGTGCAGGGCAGAAGTCACCAGAATCACCCGCTGAATGTGCCGTTCTTTTAACAGTTTTGCGCAATACAGGGCATTTTCGTAGGTGTTTTGGGATTGGTCTTCTTCCAGAATGGCTTCAGGGGGAACGCCGAGCATTTTCAGCAAATGGCGCATATCCGAAGCGGGAGTAGAGGACTGTTCGCCGCGGAAGGCGACATTCCCGCCCGAGACGATAACCAGCGGGGCTTTCCCTTGCTGGTAAAGGGCGGCGGCGTACAGCACCCGGTCTCCTGCTGAGTTTACTTCCGGCTGACTCCGTGGTGGAAAGGCCGGCTCAGTCCCGCCGCCCAGCACGACCATTGCCGGCGCGCTGGAGATAGGTTCATTTGGCAGATACTGCCATTCCAGTGAACGTGCCAGCGTGGTTGCCACCCATCGATTGGATGAGACCAGCAAGATGAATAATGCCAGCCCGGTAAACAGGTTGCGCCAGCGGATGTTTTTCCATTTGAACAGGCTGAGGGCAAGCAAAACCAGCGCCATCCCTAAAGGATATAGAAACGGCGCCAGCAGTTTGGAAAGAAAGACAAACATATGTTGAATTATACAAAAGTTCCTTTTTCTGGTTGAATGGCTTTAGAATTGAGCCTTTGAATCCATCCATTTCAGATCGATGTTTGCAGGCTTTTCACCCTTGCGGAAGACCCAAAAAAGGGTATATTAGAACAAAAATTCTTATTTGCTCTGGTATAATGTTTGTTTGCACATTTTCCTGAAAGGGAAAGGTGTAGGGACAGGAAGATATGACTCAAGAATCAATTCGTGTCATTGGTGCGCGGGAACACAACCTGAAGAATATCTCGGTGGAAATTCCGCGCAATAAACTGGTGGTCATTACAGGTTTATCGGGTTCAGGCAAGTCTTCTCTTGCTTTTGACACCATTTTTGCCGAAGGTCAGCGCCGCTACGTTGAATCTCTTTCGGCGTATGCCCGGCAGTTTTTAGGGCAAATGGATAAACCCGATGTGGACTCCATAGAAGGGCTTTCTCCGGCAGTATCGATTGACCAGAAAGCCACTTCCCACAACCCGCGTTCTACCGTCGGCACGGTGACGGAAATTTACGATTACCTGCGCCTGCTTTTTGCGCGTGTGGGTATTCCCCACTGTCCGGTATGCGGACGTGAGGTGGTCAAGCAATCAGCGCAAGAAATTGTGGATGCCATAGAACGCATGCCCGAAGGCACGCGCCTGCTGGTGCTGGCGCCGATTGTGCGCGGCAGAAAAGGCACTTATCAAGCCGTGCTGGATGAAATTCGCAAGGCAGGGTTTGTCCGTGTGCGCGTGGATGGCGTGGTGTACAGCCTGGATGACGAGATTGCGCTGGATCGCTACAAAATCCATACTATCGAAGCCGTGGTGGATCGCATCGTTCTTCAACGTCCTGAGGATGCCGAAGAAGCCCAGCAGTTCCGCTCAAGGTTAACCGACTCGGTGGAAACGGCTCTCAAAGTGGGGGAAGGGTATCTTACCCTGCAAAATCTCTCGGTGGATCCCCCGGCGGATTTGTTCTTCAGCGAGCATCTGGCTTGCCCTGAACACGGGGTCAGCCTTCCGGAGATTGAGCCGCGCACCTTCTCTTTTAATACCCCGCATGGAGCCTGTCCTGATTGTCAGGGGTTGGGCAGTCGCCTGGAAATTGATCCGGATTTGATTATTCCCGACCCGGAACGCTCGCTTAACGATGGCGCAATCGTGGCGCTGGAATGGAACGGCACCCGCGAAGGGGGCGGCTATTCCTGGCAGATGATTGAAGCCGTTGCGCGGCATTACCACATCAATCTGGATGCGCCGGTCAAGAACATCCCGCCCGAAAAACTGGAAAAAATTCTCTACGGCACCAAAGGCGAAGAAATTACCATTCACTTCGAGGGACGCAACGGGCGTGAATCTACCTTCAGAACGGCATTTGAAGGCGTCATCCCCAATCTGGAACGGCGTTACCGCGAGACCAATTCGGATTACATCCGTTCCAGAATTGCCGAGTTTATGACCAACCGTCCCTGTCCAACCTGTAACGGGGCGCGTTTGCGCAAGGAAGCCCTGGCGGTGACGGTAAACGGCGCGAATATTATCGAGGTGACCGACTGGCCTATTCTCAAAACCCTTGAGTGGGTGAAAGAACTGGAAGAAGGCTCTGTTTTCACGCCGCGCGAGAAAGCCATCTCTGAGCGAATTTTGAAAGAAATCCGCGCCCGTTTGGGATTTCTGGTCAATGTAGGGCTGGATTACCTTACTCTGCGGCGCAGTGCCAGCACCCTGTCCGGCGGCGAGGCGCAACGCATCCGTCTGGCAACTCAGATCGGCTCCCGCCTGACGGGAGTGCTGTACGTGCTGGATGAGCCCTCGATTGGCTTGCATCCCCGCGATAATGGGCGTTTGCTGGAAACGCTCAAGGAACTGCGCGATTTGGGCAACACCGTTCTGGTGGTGGAACATGACGAAGAGACCATCCAATCGGCGGATTGGATTGTGGATTTAGGTCCCGGCGCGGGGGAACACGGCGGTTGGGTGGTAGCCGAAGGTACGGTGGAAAACATCCTGCAAAATCCGCGTTCGCTGACGGGAGCGTATCTCTCCAAGCGCCTGCGTGTTCCTGTCCCTGAAAAACGGCGTTTGGGCAACGGCAAAAAACTACGGATTATCGGTGCGCGTGCCAATAATTTGAAAAATATTGATGTGGAAATTCCGCTGGGCAAACTGGTTTGCATTACCGGCGTATCCGGTTCGGGAAAATCTACCCTGATGGTGGATATCCTGTATAACGCGCTGGCGCGAGATTTAAATGGCGCGCACACCCAACCCGGTGAGTACGAGCGTATTGAGGGGCTGGAATTTCTTGACAAGATTATCAACATTGACCAGTCACCCATTGGGCGCACACCGCGCTCCAACCCCGGGACGTATACCGGTGTCTTTGATGAAATCCGGCTTTTGTTCGCTGAACTGCCTGAGAGTAAGATGCGCGGTTACAAGGCAGGGCGTTTTTCGTTCAACGTGCATGGCGGGCGCTGTGAAGCCTGTCAGGGGCAGGGGCAACTGCGTATTGAAATGCAGTTCCTGCCGGATATTTACGTGCCGTGCGATGTGTGTCATGGCACGCGCTTCAACCGCGAAACCCTGCAGGTGCGTTTCAAGGGACTGAACATTGCCGAAGTCCTTGACCTGACGGTGGACAGCGCCCTGGAGTTATTCTCGGCGTTCCCTTCCATTGTCAACAAACTGCGCACGCTTTCAGATGTGGGACTGGGTTATATCCGCATTGGGCAACCGGCTACCACGCTTTCAGGCGGCGAGGCTCAGCGCGTCAAACTGGCAAAAGAACTTTCCCGCCGCGCTACAGGTAAGACTCTCTATGTGCTGGATGAACCCTCGGTGGGCTTGCATGCCGCAGATGTGCATAAATTGATTGAAGTTCTCCAGCGCCTGGTGGATGCCGGCAACTCGGTGCTGATTATCGAGCATAATCTGGATATCATTAAAGTTGCAGATTACCTGATTGATCTCGGACCTGAGGGGGGCGATCGGGGGGGCGAAGTGATTGCTGTGGGGACGCCGGAAGAAGTGTGTCGCAATCCACACTCTTACACGGGGCAGTATCTGGCTCGCTATCTGGCAGAAGAACAGCAACAATTGCTCCGACTCGCCTAATCCTTAAAACTCGTGTAGAATTGCCTTTATCAACCCTTTTTCATCATGACTGCGAACATGGCAAAAAAATTTGGAGAACGAAACAGGACATAGCCTATGATACGCAAAGATTCGCCGCAAAGCGTGATTGAATCCTACCGCCGGAGACAGCAAATGGGTCCCTTCATTGTTTGGGGACTGGCTGTTCTTCTGGTGGTGGTAGGAATCATCATTCTGGTGGTGTGGTTTACCGGGCAAAATCGTCCGGCGATTAGCCTGTTTGCTTCCCCCACCCCCACGGCAACCTCAACCTTCACTCCCACACCAGTTACACCGACTTCAACACCCACGGTTACTCCCACCGAGACCCTCACCCCAACCGTGACCGAGACTCCCACACCGCAAGGTCCCTTTGAGTACACCGTTCAGGAAGGCGATACCTGCTGGGATATTGCCGTGAAGTTTGAAGCCGACCTGCTGGTGCTTCTCACCCTGAATAATTTTGGCAATACCTGCCCGATTAAACCGGGGGATAAAATCCTTGTTCCGGTAAAAGGTCAGGAACTGCCTACCGAAACTCCCCTGCCTACCGATTTGCCGCGCGGGCAGAAGATTGAGTACATTGTCAAGACGGGTGAGACCCTGGATATTATCGCTCGGCGCTTCAACAGCACCATTGAGGCGATTCTCAAGGAGAACAAACTCACCGATGCAAATAAGATTTCCGCCGGTCAAAAATTAATTATCCCGGTGAACATCGTCACGCCCACGCCTACCCGCGCGCCGACACGTACGACTACTCCGGGTGGGTCAACCGCTACACCGGTACCACCGACAGCCACGGCAACACCGTAGAGGCGAAAAATGTCTGGAGGAGGAAGGCTTAACCTGCGAAGAACAGGCTTGAGCCTTCTCTCCCTTTTTATATGAACATGTTCAGAAGCATTTCCAAAAACGTTTCTCCGCGCCTTCTTCGCTGGATTCCCTGGGGGGTGACGGGCTTTTTGCTTTTTGCAGCGCTTTTGCGCTTTAGCGAGGCGGCTTTGGGAAGCCTTCCGGTGATTTTGACGAAGGCACTGGATACGCTCTCCAACTTTTCAGCGGTTTTTCTGGGGATTTTTGTGGAAGCCGTGCCTTTCCTCTTGCTGGGCACACTGGCTTCCGGGATTGTTGAGGTTTTTGTCTCTCGGGATGAGTTAATGCGTTGGGTGCCTCAACAAGGCATTGGTTCGGCGCTGGCGGGTAGTCTGATGGGGTTGTTTTTCCCCGTGTGCGAGTGCGGCGTGGTGCCTTTCACCCGCCGGTTGGTACGCAAAGGCTTACCGCTTTCGGCTGGTATTTCTCTCTTGCTTGCGGCGCCGGTGGTTAATCCAATTGTGATTGCCAGTACCCTGGCAGCATTTGGCGCAGGACCGGTGTTCTGGGGCAGGATTATTGCTTCTCTGCTGATTGCCTTTCTCACCGGCTTGGTTTTTACTCTGGCACAACCGCAGGAAGTCCTGCGAAGCGCTCCAGTGATTGCTCTCCCGCCGGTGATTCTTCCTCTGGAATCACCCGCACAAACCCCCCTCTCTCAGCGAATCAGGCAGGTGTTGATCCTTGCCGCAGATGAGTTTTTTGAGATGGGGCGTTTTCTGGTGTTGGGGGCTTTGCTGGCGGCTTTTATGCAAACCTTCATTCCACAGGCGGGCTTGCTTGTGCTGGGGCAGGGTCCGGTGCTTTCGGTGTTTGTGATGATTGCTCTGGCAATTTTGCTTTCAGTCTGTTCTACGGTGGATGCTTTCATTGCGCTGGCATTTACCGGTACCTTTACCACGGGGTCGATTCTGGCGTTCCTGGTTTTTGGCCCTATGGTGGATATTAAATCGACTCTGATGTTCCTGCGAGTGTTCAAACCTCGCGCTGTGTTGTATCTGATTTTGTTGCCCCTGTTGATGACCGCTTTATGGATGGTTGGAGTAAATCTCTGGGGAGGATGGGGATGAAAGAGCGTGCAACCCGTTCTTTTCAGGCGCTGGTTATGGCGGGGTTAGGGGTATTCCTGCTTTATCAGGTTAGCAGTGGTGGAATCACCTTCTATATTCACCAGCGTTTTGTCTGGTTGGTGGGCATTGGCGCACTCCTCTTACTGGTCATTGCTCAAACGCTATTTCAATCCCGTGTATCCGATGATGGGCATCTGGAGCACGAACATTCCGAGGCGGAAGAAGAACATCAGCATACCAGTACGCCCGGATGGGTCTTGTGGCTGATGATTCTTCCGGTGATGATGGGGATACTGCTGCCCCAGCGAGGACTTTCGGCAAGCGTGATTCAAAATCGAGGCATCCAAACCGCCGGGACACTTTCCTCGACTACACAGGTGGTGCAGGTGCAGGAAATCCCTCCAGAACAACGTACGGTTCTGGACTGGGTGCGGCTATTTTCTCAGCCTGATCAGCGTACCAGGATTCTCGGTCAGCCGGTGGATGTGATTGGTTTTGTGTACCGGGATCCTCGTTTGCCTGAAGGACAGTTTATGGTGGTGCGTTTTACCCTGACCTGTTGTGTTGCCGATGCCTCGGCGTTGGGCTTGGCCGTGTCTTGGGCGAATGCGGATTCTCTTGCGGAAAATCGCTGGGTGCGTGTGCGTGGAACTCTGGATGCAACCACCCTGGATGGAAGTCCCGTCCCCCTTGTGCTGGCAAAACAGGTGGATGAAGTTCCTGAACCGGCTCAACCCTACTTGTATCCATGACCCTTACCCGTTTTGACCGTCTTGTGTGGAGCATCCTTGCCGTTTTACTTCTGGCACTGGTGGGGATAACTCTTGCTCTACCCCGTCTTGGGCTGCCTGCTCCCCAACCTCTCTGGGGAGAGCAGGGTGTAGGCGCACGCGGGCCGGTGGGACTTCAATTCCCCCGCAGTGTGGACCCGGAGAGTGCCATACAAGCCGTGACCATTATTCCTCCCGTTGAGGGAGAGGTGAAATGGGAAGGAGAGCGACTGCTTTTTTATCCGCGTGTGCCGTTCCGTCAAGACGAAACCTACACCCTGAGTCTTCGTGAAGGGGTGAAAGCCCGCGATGGTAGGACGCTCAAGCGTGCTTTCGCCTGGACTTTTACGGTGAGAAGCCCTCTGCTGGCATACCTTTTTCCCAGCGCTTCAGCGGAAATCTGGATTCAAAATCCGGGGACTGCAGAAAAACGTGCCATCACCCAAACCGGCGGAAGAGTGTTTGATTACGCGGTTGCACCGGATGGCGAAACGCTGGTGTATTCGGCATACAATGATCAACAAGGCATGGATCTCTGGCAGGTGCGCCGCGATGGGAGCGAAAACCGCAAGATTCTCGACTGTGGTGCTGATTGGTGTCTTAATCCCGCTTTTCACCCTCAGGGGACATGGCTGGCATACAGCCGACGTCTGGCGCCCATTCAGCAAGGGGCTCAACCCGGTGTGCCACGGGTTTGGCTTTTGGATTTGACTTCGAACACCACCCAGCCTATCAGCCCTGACCCGAATGTGAGCGGTTCTGAGCCGTTATGGGCGCCGGTGGGGCGCCGTTTGTTGATGTGGGATGGGCTTTCAGGTGGCCTCCGCGGTGTGGACCTGGAGGCTCAGCAGTCCATCGTCATTCCTTCGGATATGGGCATGAGCGCCACCTGGACGCCCAATGGGAAAGCCATTCTTTTTACTCGCATGGTTCTTGGTGAGACGGTGGCGTACGCAGAAGTGTACCGTTACGATTGGGACACGCAAACCATCGAAAGAGTGCTGGGGAGTTCGGAAATGCCAAGGGATTACAGCGTTCCTGTATTCTCGCCCGATGGACAGTGGATGGCGGTTGGCCTGCGCGAGATTCAGGAGGGCCCTGCACGACAGTTGTGGCTTTTCCGTCCTGATGGCTCAGAAGGTACGTTGGTAGCGGGCGATCCACTGATTAATTTTTCTTCTTTTCACTGGCACCCGCAGGGTAACGCCATTGCTCTCCAGCAAATTACCCTGGGCAGTTCTTCTGCCCGTCCTCAGGTAGCCATACTGGATTTAAGCACCCACACTGTCTCGCTTCTGGCTGACGATGCTACGTTTCCCCAGTGGCTTCCCTGAAATTAACCGGCTAGCGCTCCAGTTCCTGTACGATTGCCAGTCTCACTCCCTCATCGTTATCTTCTTTCAGCCGTTGGGAGAAAAATTCTCTGATGCGTGGGGAAGAATAACGTCCCAATGCCCAGATGGCGTGCTGGCGCACCAGCGGTTCGGGCTCATTTTCCGTGCATTCTATCAGCGCAGGCACGGCGTATTCGTCCTGCGCATTTCCCAGCGCAACGGCAACATTACGCAAGTACCCGCGCCGACGGGGACGCTGAACGGGGCTGTTTTTGAATTTGCGATTAAATCCTGTCGAATCCAGGTGAATCTCTTCTAAGAGATTCGGCTCAGGAACATTCTCGCGGGGCTGAAAGGCGGGATACGGCTCTGTTTGTCCAAAGCGCTGATTCCAGGGGCATACCTGCTGGCAAATATCGCACCCAAACACCCAATTGCCCATTTTCTCGCGTAATTCGCGGGGAATGCTTCCTTTGTTCTCAATGGTCAGGTAGGAGATGCAGCGGCTTGCGTCCAGGGTGCGGTTGGGGAGAATGCATTCGGTAGGGCAGGCTTCAATACAGCGGGTACATGTCCCGCAGTGATCGGTCTTGAACGGTTCATCGGGTTCAAGCGCTACATCCAGAAAAATCTCCCCCAGCAAAAAGAAAGAGCCTTTACGGGGATGAATCAGGCAGGTATTCTTACCAATCCATCCCAACCCGGCACGGCTGGCAAGATCGCGTTCCAGAACAGGACCGGTATCGGTGTACCATTTGGCTTCAGGAACCCGCCCCAATTGCTGGCTCAGCCATTCCACAAAAGCCTGGAACAGTTTGGGAAATACCAGATGATAGTCTTCTCCCCAGGCGTACGAGGCAACTCTCCCCGTCAGGGGGCGATTTGCAGGGGGAGATTGGATGGATGATGCAATTGGTAAACTCACAAAGACCACTGAGCGCGCCGAGGGCAGGATGGCTTGGGGATTCCCCCGCAGGGCGCGGGCGCGTTCGTTGTCCAGATAGGACATCGAGCCGTGCAAGCCCGCTTCTACCCACTGCAGGTATTGCGGATAATGGGGCGGGGATTCCAGATGGGTTATTCCCACGCCGTTTGCTCCACGCTCGTAGAAAAATTGCTTGATTTGAGTTTCCAGGCTCATGCCTTCAGTATAACAAAAAAGCGCTCCCCCATCGGGGAGCGCTTTTTAGAACGCATTTCTCAAATTTTACTCAACAACTTCGATGGACAGGAACACCGAGTAGAAGTTAATACCCTGATCGTTTGTCAGCACCCAGATAGTGTTCGTCTTGCCTGTTTTATCTGGCGCGGTTAATTCAAAGACGATCTCCACCGTATCTTTGGGCTTGACTTCTTTGGTCAGATTGAGATCGTTGGGACTGCCCATCTTATCTCCGGCATAGTACCGGAAAGTGTATTTGGTCGACCAGGTCGTTGTTCCGATGTTCTTCAACACATACTTGACCAGAAATTTCTCGCCTTTTTTGATTTGCGTGCCGTCAGTGGGAGATTGTGAGACCCACTCGGCTTTATCACCGGTGGTTTGGGCAGGCGGCGCGGCAAGTGTATTGGTAGGCAGGGGAGTCAAGCCAACGGCTCCGGTAGGTGAGGGCTGGGGTGTGCCTGCCGCCGGTGTGCCGCTCAGTTCAGGCGTCGCTGTGGGCTGTATCATGGTTGGGGTAGGGGTAAAGGTCGGCGGTAATGGTGTGGGCGAGGGTTTGGCTGCCTCCGTCTGGGCAATTCCAGCCGCAACGGTTTGCGCGGCTTGGGTATACACTGCATTGGCATCCAGGGTCGGGGCGGCAGGGGTGGCTTGCTGACAGGCAACCAGCCCTGCGGTTGCCAGCAACAAAACTGCTATGCCCGCGAAAATTTGCTTTTTCAACATACGTACGTCCTCCATTCAAAATTACAGGGCTGAATTGTCTTACCGCTGATAGGAATTGTCAAGGGTTGAACGCTTCCAGGATGTCTTCAATATCCGGTACAGGCAGTTCTTCACTTTGAAATCCGTCTTCACCTCGAAAGGTAAAGTAGGTCACCTGTCCCGGGCGGATGGTCATGTTGCGGGTAAAGCGTTTTCCTAAATAATCAATAATGATTTCATAATCCCCAGCAGGGAGATCGCTCAGCACCAGATTTTCCTTGTAGTAAGGATCGCTGTTCACCGCTGATTTGCCGTAAGAGCGTACCGTCCATTTCTGGTTGGTTTTCCAACTGCGTACAATAACATCCTGTTCGGTGAGCAGGGAGCCATTGGTGTTGCGCAACTGCCCGACGAGGACTCCCCAGCCAATAGGGGGCGAAAGCCACAATTCCGGGTTCAGCGTGGTGAAGTAACTGTTGCGGTCGGTGCGCACTTCAAAGTGCAGGTGCGGACCGGTGGTCAAGCCGGTCACCCCAACCCAGCCGATGACATCTCCCTGCTGGACAACTTGTCCGTTCACCACATTCAGGCGTTCCATGTGGGCATATACGGTGTACAGGCGTTGTCCCTGCCAGCCAAAATCGTGGCGGATGGTCACGGCTAATCCGTAGGGATCGTTGGGGTTGTTTTGCCCGTAGTATAAGCCATACCCCGCCCAAACGACTCGTCCATTGCCAGCCGCCAGCACCGGGGTAAAGCGCGGGGCGGGGATATCCACACCGGTATGGACGATATCGGAACTGAAGAAAATCCCCCCATATCGGTAATCGGCAACGGGCCAGTTGACTTCATCGGCAGCGATGGGACGGGTGAAGTAAAAATGGTCGTAAGGTCCTGGCGCCCAGGGAACATCGTAAAGCGGTGGACGCCATGCCGATTTTGGCGGAGGTAAAGGGGTGGGAAAGGTAAACCGCACCGGCTCGCTATCAGCATCGTCCGATGATAAATCATCCGATCGAACAAGTTCCTGGCTCTCAGTCCCCTCAGCGTGTTGAGTTTCCTGCATGGCAAGGGCTGTATCGGAAGCCATTTCTTGCGGAATCTCTCTGAGGGACGTGCTACAGGCGCTCAGCAGGGTGAGCATTGCAAGAATCCAAAAGCCATAAGTCTTTCGGGTAACTGCTTTCATGGTTTGGGCGTTGTCGAAGGGGTAAGGGTGCGGGTAGGTGTGCGGGTGAAAGTTGGCGTACGGGTGGGACGCGGTGTAGCTGTTGGCGGCAGGGTGAAGGTTGGGGTATTCGTATAGGTGGGCATCGAAGTGGGAGTTGCCAGGGCTTCCGATGGGTAAATTTCCTTCATGGCGCTCCACCAGTCCAGCCCATCACGGATGACAAACTGATTAAATCGAATGCCGGGGTAGAATGAACGCCAGTTGGGTTGGGCAGGCAGACGTTCCCAGCGGTAGGATTGTGCCAGTTCGGTTAAATCCACCCAGTAACCGGAAGGTGGCGAGGATAGCCTGCCGCCCTGTTCGTATGCTGCCGGGTCACTGGTATAACGGGCTTGCAGATCCCAGACGGGTTCACGGAGAGGAATCCCCATTGAGCCATCTTGCAGGCGGGCTTTGAGATACAGACGCCAGTAGGTTTGACCTTCAAAATCTTCCCGCACCACCGTCATCCAGCCGGCGTTTAAAATCAGCGGGTTCAGGGCAAAGGCTCTCCCTGTGTACAACCAGTTTTCATACATGGAGGGCTCATAGGGAGTGGTCAGCGGCACATAGGCGTTTTCCAGGCTAGCAAGCACATCCCAGCCCGATTCACGCGCCGCGCGCAGGCGCAAACTTTGAAAGGCTTCATCAACGGCATCGTGGATTTTGGCTACAGGCGCGCTCACGTCTGCCAGATCTACCATGGTTTTGCGTCCTGCCGGTTCAACGGGAAACAGGGAAAGGTAAGGTTGGGTAAGAGGATCTGCTGGAGAGGTGTCTCCCTGCTGAATGGTTTCCCACAGCCAGCCGGTTAAGGGACCGGGCTTCCATACCATTCCATAGACCTTTCCGGGAATTTCTTCTGGCGGAATCAGACGCTGGAGCGATCCTCTGAGAGAGACCAGCAGAGCATGCTGGTTGGGCTGTTCCAAAGTCGAAAACATCCATTGCTCATCGGGAGTCCAGGCAACATCATCGCCATAGGCAGACATTACCGCCGGGTCTTGCGGATTTTGGGAGTCCCAGGTCAAAATGCGGTGTTCGCTTTCTTTTCGGGTAGCATATGCCAGATAGCGCCCATCGTTTGACCAGACGGGGTTTAAGTCCGCAGAACGCGGGTCGCGGCTGATATTTACAAAACGTTCTTCGGGCTTATCCAGATTCGCCAGCCAGATTTCAGCGTCGCCGGTACGGGTGGAGACAAAGGCAATCGTTCGTCCCCCTGGTGACCAGGCTGGATCGCTATCCGCCGCAGGGTCGTCAGTTAATTGAATGGGAGGTTGTGAGAGGTCATTCAATGACTGAAGATAAATGTCCAGTTGTTCATTCCGATAGGCTTCATAAGCCAGCCACTGTCCATCTGGAGACCAGGTGGGTGCCCCTTCATATTCCGGGGATTGGGTAATTTGCTGTGTTTCTCCGGTGGTCAGGTCGAGAATGAAAAGATCCCAGTACCCGTTTTGATGGGAGGTAAACGCCAGACGATTTCCATCCGGGCTTAGCGAGGGGTGCATTTCATCCCATGCGGTGCGTGTCAAGCGGGTGAGGGGGAGGAATTTAGGATGATAGGCAAACAGATGGATGCGCTCGCCATCTCGCATAAAGAGTAAAAGCACGCCCTCTTCCTGCAAAGTGTGCTGATGTTCTGGATTGAGCAGGGAAAGAGGAATAGGAGTGGCGGTAGGAGTGAGGGTCACTTCAGGTGCAGAGGATGGGGTGATGATGGTCTGCGTGGAAAGATCGAATGTGGGCAGGAAGAACGTGGGAGTAATGGCGGGAGCGGTGGGCGAATTTTGAAGGCGCTCCAGTACGTTAGGCCAGCCAAGCCACGACAGCGCGGCAATATTCAGCCCGATGAGCAATACCACAATCCCGAGTACCAGAGCCAGTGTAAGGCGTGAATTGGATTTCATGGGTGACTTGCGAACATTTTAGCATGAAACGAGTTCGGTGGGAGAACTTGCAAGGTCATCGAAAGGTTTACGGAAAGAGAATCATTGGGTCGAAAGCCTGGAAGAAGCCAGAGATACGCCACAGGCAGTACCAGCCCATTTCTTCCGGGGAGGCAGAGTTATCGTAGTGTGCCATGCTTGGAAAAACGACTCCAGAAGGTCCCAGCCGGGTTTCCAGATGCAAATGGGCATTGACCGAATTGCCCGTGCTTCCCACTTCACCAATTTCTGTGCCACAGTTCACAGATTCGCCCAGGGTAAGTGATGGAGGCTTGTTCAGGTGAGCGTACAGGTGATAGAGAGAAAGAGAAGAAAAATTCCCCTGAAAAGGGATGGATGGACAGGAGAGGGAGCACGGTGGAATCGGGGTGGGAACAGTTTGGGCATTTAATTCAGGCAGGCGTTCCCGAATCTCTTCTGGAAGGTTTTCCAGGGGTGTTTCAAGAATGATGGTATTCCCGTAAGGCTTTCGGTTGTAAATTATTCCCGCTACCTTTCCATCAAGGATGGCATTGACAGGTAACCCCAGCATGGGTTTTCCCTCTGGAGAGGTCCAGTAAGCAAAATCCACGCCAAAGTGTCCACCATCATCTCCGGGTGGAGGCGCCTGGAAAGGTGTTTTCAACAGGTCGGGGGTATTCAGATTTTCCAGAGCAATCCCCTCGAGGGGGGAACAGAGGGCGGAAACTTCCTCGCTCCCAGCCGGGGCAAGGGTTTCTTCTGTTCGCTGAATAGAGGTGGGACTTGGAGAAGATTCGGAGGGAGTGGAAACTTCAACCGAGGAGGGGAGAGAAGCCATCGGTGCGTTTGTAACGGTGGAACCCAGGCCGGGTGTTGGACTGGACGTGCAACCTGCCAGCAGAAAAACCAGCATCCATCCCGCCAGAACTACAAATTGGCGGTGCATGTTATTCCTGTACGGCAGGTGGCAGGCTGAAAGATATGCTCCGTTGATCCACTTCTCCATATTCCTGGTAATGTACGCTCACTGCCAGCACATAATTCGGGTCGTCCGAGGGATTGCGGATATGCAGGGTGAAGGCTAAATGGGTGTCAATATTCTCTACAATATGCGCACTGGTTACTTCTTCATCCTGCTGATACAGAGTAGCGGTCAGGTCGGGGCGCTCCCGGAACGGGGTAATCTCCACCATTACCCGCACCCGGCGATGATCCGGGGCAGGTTCAACCTTTAAGTCCACAATGCGCACCTCCTGGGGGGCGCGGGCGTCTTCGGGGGGATTCAAATAATTGTAGCGGGGCATCTTTTCCTCAAAAAACACAAACTCCGCCCTGATTATACCCGGCGGAGTTTGTCTTTGGCGAGATTCTATCGAAGGTTCAGGCGATTCGGCGGGCTTCCATGTAGAAGCGCTTGTCGCGGGCTTCTCCCATCGAGAAGGTCTTGCGCGGCAGGACTCCGTCCAGAATGACTGTCTTGAAGAGATCATGCTTGGACATGGCGGGCAGGTAAAATCCTGCATTGCCCGGTTGAGCGCCTAACCGAACGACCACATCATCTCCATGAACATAGTCAATCTTTTCTGCGCCGCCGGCTTTCAGCCAGGTGTCCAGGAAGCCTTGCAGCGTCCCAACAGGCAGGTTGGAAGTGGGTTGGGTAAAGGTCACCAGCGCATACCCTTCGGAGGTGACCATACCTGCCATTTGCAGATCTCCGGACGGCTTTTTCACCCGCTCGATCATGAGTTGAGCGTTTTCTACCGGCGTAATCTGTACCGTGTCGCCAAAAAATTTTTTCAAAGCCTCACTGGGGGATTCTTTGCATTGGAACAGCACGCGATGAATGGGCTCAAATTCCAGCCCATGATCATGAACGTTTTCGATTTCTACCAGGGCATAGCGTGCTGGATGGTTCATGCCCACCTGCCCTTTGATTTTCTCCCAGATGGCTTTGGCGGTTGCCAGCGAGTGATTGCCGTCTCCCATGGCAAAAAGCAGGACTCCCTTGTCTTCTCCCACGCCATAGCGTGCGCGGAAAGTTTCGGGGTTTGCCAGCGCCCGCAAAGCCGAGATGACGCGCTCTTCATAGCCGCCATCGGGCACTGCCCAGGCGGTCAGGTGACCGCTATCAAACATTAAATCGGTATCGTACAGACGGGTGAATTGCTTTCGTACTTCCATCAGGGGTTCGATGACCGTCTGCTGGGGGTCGTCAATCAGCACCAGAATGTGGGGCAGTTCCAGCGGAGCGCCTTCGCGAATGCGCATGCGCGGGGGGAGACGATCCAGAATGGTGCCTTCGGTGGCGCGAATCAGGGTTTGAGAGCCGGCAGAGTAATCATACTTTTCCAAATCCAGTGCCAGCATCAACCCGTGCCGCGTGCGACCGCTGGATTGACGTTCCACCAGAATCAGCCCATTGTGCGAAGTGAATACTCCCTCGTTCAGGTATCGGCGCATGGTTTGTTGCGTGCTTTGAATGCGCGCCTGCTCTTCCGGGGTTCCCAGAAATACTTCGGGCAAAATGAGATGGAAAGTAGAAGGGGAATCGCCGACCAGGCGGGCAACCTGCTCCCAGTACTCCGGTTCGGAAGTGTACTGATCGCAGGCGATGACCGCCCATTTCTTCAAATCGATACCCTCTCGGGGTAAAAGGATTTCACCAATTTGGATGCCAAGATCAGGGTATGTTCTCATGCCTCTTATTAAAGCATTTTCGGGCGGCAATTGCCAGCCCGAAAATTCCTGATGAGATTGGAAAGATGTCACAATTTTATAGCCCGCTCATGAAAGCAATGCCCACACAACCGGGACCGGTGTGTGTACCGATGACGGGGGAGACGGGAACGATGACAGCCTCACTGATATCGTCTACACTGACTTTCTGGCGGGCGCGTTCAAGCAGTCGCTCGGCTTCTTCCTGTGCGTTCGCATGCAAAATTGCCAGGCGTAGTGGGCGCTTGCCTCTGGCTCGTTCGGCAAAAATATCCAGCAGGCGATCGGTGGCTTTGGTGATGGTGCGGACTTTTTCGATGGCTTCGATGCGCCCGTCGCGCAATTCCAGAATGGGCTTGAGGTTCAGAGCAGTGCCCAGGAAGGCAGCAGCGCCGCCAATACGTCCGCCGCGGTGCAGAAATTCAAGGGTATTCACCAGGAAGAACACGGAGACATTTCTTAACCCGCGCTCGGCAATGGCTTTGCATTCTTCCAGGCTGGCGCCGCGTGCTGCTGCACGGGCGGCTTCCACGACCGCAAAGCCCATCCCCATCGAGGTGCTGAGCGAGTCCACGATCTCAATACGCGCACCCGGGAGCATGGCTTTTGCCTGAATGGCAGAGTCCATCGTGCCGGAAAGTTTGGAACTGATGTGGATGCTGAGGACATCGTATCCAGCAGCCAGCAAACGATCATAAACTGTTTTAAAAGCGGCTGGAGATGGTTGTGAGGTGGTGGGAAGTTCTTTTGCGGTTGCCAGGCGCTCATAAAATTCTTTAGGGGTGATGTCTACTCCGTCCAGGTAGGTTTTCTCTCCCCAAATCAAGTGCAAAGGCACCACTTCAATGGAATATCCCCGAATCAACTCGGGGGGTAAATAGGCGGTACTATCGGTCACGATAGCGACTTTTGACATGCTTCCTCCCAAGGCGTTGGTATTGCATCTATTTAACACCAAAAGTTTCTTTTCGTTGCGCGGTTGTACAGGGCTTTACAACCGCTTTTCAGTGAAAAAGAAGATGTTGAAAGTGGATAAATTTTGCATTAAGATTTTATGGGGAGAAGCGGAAATCATCCTTGACCCGCCTTAAGGTGGGTCTTATAATTCCTCTCTCGGGCTTCGCCCCAAAAGGAGTCTGAGAAATTTTTTATGAATATTGACGATGAGCACGGTACGACTGTTCTCCGCCGGGTAGCCGATGAGCCGCCTCGGCGTCGTTTTTTGGACGTTCTAATTGGAAAACCGCTGGCAACTGCCGACGCTCCGCGGGAAACCATTGGCAAAATCATCGGGCTGGCAGTCTTTGCCTCCGATGCTTTATCATCCACCGCCTACGCCACGCAGGAAATGATGGTCATCCTCGCTGTTGCTGGCACGATGGCGTTTGGCTATGTGTTTCCCCTTTCCATTGCTGTTGTCATCTTACTCGCAATTGTTACTTTCTCTTACGAGCAGACCATTCATGCTTATCCCAATGGGGGGGGAGCGTATATCGTTTCCAGAGATAACCTTGGAGAGTTCGCTGCCAAGATTGCTGCTGCTGCTTTGCTTTCCGATTATGTGCTGACCGTAGCAGTCTCCATATCTTCGGGGGTAGCACAGATTGTTTCTGCTTATCCCTCGCTTTACCAGTATCGGGTTTGGCTGGCGGTAGCGATGGTTGGCTTTATCATGCTGATTAACCTGCGTGGAGTCCGCGAGTCGGGAATTATTTTTGCCATCCCCACATATTTCTTTGTGTTTACCATGTATGCCACTGTGCTGATAGGGCTGGTGCGTTATTTCACGGGCTCGCTGGGGATGGTGGTTGACCCGCCCGAATTGGAACTGCTCCATGCCTCTCAGCCCATCACTCTTTTCCTTATCCTGAGAGCCTTTTCGAATGGTACTGCCGCGTTAACAGGGGTCGAAGCCATTTCGAACGGTATCCCTGCATTTAAAGAGCCGCGCAGTAAAAACGCGGGGATTACCCTGATCTGGATGTCTCTCATTTTGGGTTCGTTATTATTGGGGATTTCTTTTCTCTCAGCCCAAATCCACGCCATTCCTTCTGAGTATGAAACGGTCATTTCTCAGATGGCGCGCACGGTGTACGGCAGTCGCGAGTTGATGTACATCTTAACGATTTCCGCCACTACCGTGATTCTGATTATGGCGGCAAATACGGCTTTTGCTGATTTTCCGCGTCTGGGAGCCCTTGCCGCTATAGATGGCTTGCTGCCACGTCAGTTGGCTCAAAGAGGCAGCCGCCTGGTTTTCTCAAGAGGAATTATTGTGCTGGCTCTGCTGGCATCTTCATTGATTTTTGTCTTTCAGGCAAGTGTCACCCGCTTGATTCCACTGTATGCGATTGGGGTGTTCATGTCGTTTACCCTTTCGCAGTTTGGTATGGCGCATCGCTGGTACAAAATAGGAAAATTACAACCCGGTCAGGAAGTTAAGGAGCGGGGTTCAGTATTACGCTATGATCCACAGTGGAAATTTAAGATGATCGTCAACGGTTTTGGGGCAGCAGCCACTTTTGTCGTGATGCTCATTTTTGCCGTCACGAAGTTTACTGATGGCGCTTATCTGGTTATCTTCATCATCCCTATTCTGGTGGCGATTTTCAGCGTGATTCATCACCATTACCTCAGTGTAGCGAAGAAACTCAGCCTGGATCGTTACGGTACTACTCCGCCCCGTATTGTGCGTAACCGTGTGATTCTGCCGATTGGTGGAGTGCATCGCGGCACGCTGGCGGCATTGCGGTATGCCCGTGCGCTTTCCGATGATATTACGGCTGTGCATATCGCCATTGAACCCGAGGAAGCCGAAAAGGTTCGCCGCAAGTGGGAAATGTATGGTGACGGCGTGCGCCTGGTCATCATTGAATCCAGTTACCGGGTGTTCATGAAACCCTTGCTGGATTACATCGAGGATATTTATTCTTCCCGCCAGCCCAATGAAGTGATTACGATTGTTGTGCCGCAATTTATTTCATCCAATCGCTGGGCGAATGTCCTGCACATGAATACGGCAGATGCCTTGCGCGAAGAATTGCTGACCTACAAGGGCATTGTGATTACCAACGTGCCTTATTTGATTGATTGAAAGTTTGAGGGGAACCATGAGAGCCTTAATCATCGGTTGTGGACGTTTGGGAGCCGAGTTAGCCTATCGGCTTTATCAGCGGGGGCATGAAGTCTCCCTGCTGGATCTGGATGAGAGATCGTTTGAAATTCTACCTGCCGATTTCCAGGGGCGTTTCCATGAAGGCAATGCTCTGAATCTGGATGTTTTGCGTCGCTGTGGTATTGAAGAGATGGATTCCGTTGCCGTTTTGACCAATTCCGACGTGGTCAATGGCGTGGTTGGCTATCTGGCAATGAAGCACTTCCATATTCCCAATGTGGTGGTACGGAATTACGACCCGCGTTACCGCCCGATTCTGGAAGCCTACCACTTGCAGATGGTTTCTGCGCTTTCCTGGGGAGCGCAGCGGGTCGAAGAGATGATGTATCATGCTGAGGTGCGGGCAGTGTTCTCGGCGGGCAATGGCGAAGTCGAGGTGTACGAAGTCCTTGTACCTGAGCATTGTCATGGAAAACGCTTGAAAGAAGTGGTTGACTCCTCTATGTGCGTTCCGGTGGCCGTGACCCGGGCGGGAAAGGCTGCTTTGCCAGACTGGAATATGGTGCTGGAAGCGGGGGATGTGTTGCACCTGAGCGCGACGCTGGAAGGGGCTGAAGCCATTCGACAGGAAATGCTCCGAAAGGAGGGCAAGTAATATGTACGTGATTATTACCAGCGGCGGACGCACCGGCGCAACCCTGGCGAGTATGCTGATCAGCATGGATCACGAAGTCAAGGTCATTGAATGGCGTAAAGAAGTGCTCAGTCGTATTCATCATGAACTGCCCACCGAAGCCATTGTCGAAGGGGATCCTCTGGATTTGAATATCCTTGAACTGGCGGGTATTAAAAAAGCAGATGTCATTGCTGCAACCACAGTTTCGGATGAAGCCAATCTGACCCTGTGCTACATTGCACGAGAGTTATACGGCATCAACCGCACCATTGCGCGCGTTAATGATCCACGCAACGCCTGGCTTTTTGACGACAAATACCATGTTGATGTGGCGGTCAATCAGGCGGAATTGCTTGCCAGTCTGATTCAAGAAGAAATGTCCCTGGGCGATATGATCACCCTGCTCAAACTGCGTCGTGGACGCTACTCTCTGGTAGAAGAAAAGATTCCCGCAGGGGCGCGTGCCATTGGCACGGCGATCAAAGATCTGGACTTGCCTGACCATTGTGTCATTGCGGCCATCATTCGCAAAGGCGAGGTAATGATCCCTCGAGGGGTAACGACCCTGGAAGAAGGGGATGAAGTCCTTGCAGTGACAGACCGTGATGGAGCGGCGAGCCTGGCAGGGCTTTTCTCGGCCAAACAAAGTGAGCAGAACGGCAAAGCCCGAAATGGGGAAAAATCCCTGCACGGATAATTGACCGGTAGAAGGGCTTGCGGTATAATTGCGCTTTGCTAGCCGGTAGGCTGAACACTGGAATGGAGAATCATCTCCCGCGTGATCGAAACGACAGATCCCGATGGATATTTCGCTTCGATCAGCGCACGGAGGAAACCAAAAAACTACGTATTGAAAGGATCGTAAATGTCCACGAAGCGAACCTATCAACCTAAAATTCACCGCCGCCTGCGTGTGCATGGTTTCCGCGCTCGCATGGCAACTGCTGATGGGCGCCAGGTGCTGAAACGCCGTCGTCTCAAGGGACGCTATCGCCTGACGGTTTCCATGAACAACCACACCAAACGGATTCGCTGGTAATGGCGTTGTTCCCTTGGGGAGTCTGACCCGTTTTCAGGGGTTCAGGAGCATGGGTGAAACGCAGGTTTCGCCTGAGGCACAGGAGTGATTTTGAGCGGGTGCGGCGAGCAGGTAAAACGATTCCGCACCCGCTAGTCCTGTTTGTGGTAGCGCCTAATTCACTGGATACTGTGAGAATCGGAGTAGTGGCGGGACGTGTCGTTGGTTCGGCAGTGCAGCGAAACCGTGCAAAACGCTGGTTGCGTGCCTGCTTGCAGGAGTTTCTCCCGGCACTCCCTCCAGGGTGGGATGTGGTGGCCTTTGCCCGCCGTCCCATCATTGAAGCAGGTTTTTGGAAAACCCGAGCCGCGGTGGAAGAATCCTTGAAGCGAGCGGGTTTATTGCCGGTAAATGGGAAGTATGAACGAAGATTATCCGAATGAACCGCGATTGCGGGATTTGCCTTTGACCCTCTGGAATATTCCGCGATGGGTTTTGTTGCTTCTGATTCGAGGGTATCAGAAATTTATCTCGCCGGGCTTGCCGCCCAATACCTGTCGGTTTTATCCTTCCTGCTCCCATTACGGTTACCAGGCGGTATATAAATACGGCGCTATCAAAGGCGGTTTGATGGCGGTTTGGCGGGTACTGCGATGCAATCCATTCAACCCCGGTGGGTACGATCCGGTGCCTTAAGTAAGGTATAGCGTATAGAAAGCAACTCAGTGAACATTTCCGGAATGTCTATGAAGAAATTGAAAATTGTGCTCTGGTTAGGGCTTGCCATGGTTTTCCTGGCAGCCTGTGCGGGCGTTCCTCTAAACAACTGGCCTGGTTTGGCGGCAACCGAAGATATGGTTGTTCTGGCGTATGGGCAGGTTCATGTAGTAGATGCCAGAACGGGCGTTGAGAAGTGGAAGTATCCTGAAAAGATTGATAATGCTTCGCTCATTTTCAGTAATCCTGCCGTGGTGGATAACAAAATTATCGTTGCCAGTTATGCCAATGTAGTTCAGGCGTTGGATGCTCAAAGTGGTGCGGTGTTGTGGACCTTTGACACATTCAAAGGCAAAGGAAAGTTTGTTGCCGGTCCCGTGATCGCCGGAGATACCATCCTCGTTCCTTCTACCGATCATCATCTTTATGCCCTGGACTTAAACGGGAAATTGCTCTGGCGTTTCCAATCCCGCAATGCATTGTGGGCCCCGGTGGTTGCGGATGAGGAACATGTCTATCTGGCAGGATTAGATCATTACCTGTATGCCATTCGCCTGTCCAATGGACAAATGGATTGGGAAGTCGATCTGGGTGGCCCACTCATCCATGCTCCGGGGTCAGACGGCAATGGGCGCCTCTATATGACCACATTAAAGCGGGAAGCCCTTGCCATTGATAAACAGGATGGCAGGATTCTCTGGCGTACCCCTCTCACCGGAAGTTCCTGGGCGGCTCCGCTGGTGGCTGAGGGGAAAGTTGTGTTTGGCACGGATCAAAAGAAAGCCTACATTTTGAATGCTGAAAATGGCCAGGTGCTGGCGTCCCTGGATGTGGCGGCGGGCATCATCGGCGGACCGGCTTTATTTGAGGGTGTGCCGGTGCTGGTCACAGAGGGTGGCGAGGTCTTCCAGTTCAAATGGGATGGAACGCGCGGATGGACGCGTACTATCGAAGGGCAATTGGGGACCACGCCTGTAATCAGTGATGGACGTCTGGTGGTTTCGGGTTTGCAAATGAAGAACCTCATTGTGACTTTCCGTCCAGATGGCACAGAGGATTGGAGCCTGGCGGCTTCTAAGTAGGAGTAGAAAAACATGTGGGATTTACTCATCATTCAGCCATTTACCAATGTTCTGTTATTGATTTATTCTTATCTGGGACAGAACTTTGGCATTGCCATCATTCTCTTCACATTGCTGATTCGCTTGATTACCCATCCCTTGATGGTGTCACAGATCAAGGGATCGCAAAAGATGATGGAACTGCAAAATCATCCGCGGTACAAAGAACTGCAGGAAAAATATAAAAATGACCGCCAGAAGTTGCAGGAAGAACAAGCCAAATTAATTCAGGAACTCAAAATTAATCCGTTTGCGTCCTGTCTCCCTTTGCTTATTCAATTCCCCATCATTATCGGGTTGTATCAGAGCCTGTACAAGGCGATGCCCAATACTCCCCATGACCTGTTGAACCTGACCCGCATTTTGTATTCCTTTGTGGATATCAATGCGATTTTGCCCATTAACAACCAGTTTTTATGGATGGATTTGAGTCAACCTGAACGGTTGTACTTACCGTTTTTACCTTTTGGTATTCCGGTGCTGGCAATCGTTGTGGCGCTGACCACCTACATCCAGGGAAGACTGATTACCCCTCCGCCGTCCAATCCCAATGATCAGACGGCTATGATGAGCGGCATGATGAACCTCTACATGCCCTTTCTGATGGGATACATGGGTTTGACCCTTGCATCCGGTCTGTCCCTCTATTTCATTGTGTCCAACGTCATTGGTATTTTGCAATATGCTCTGCTTGGCAAGGTGAACTGGAGAAATATCCTTCCGGCTCGTAAAATTTCCGGAGAAACACCGGTTTCCCCCGCAAAATCTGTTGCATCTTCCAGAAAGGGTGGAAAGAAGAAATGAACCAGGAACAACAACGAACGACATTGGAAGTCATTGCTCCCACGGTTGAAGAAGCCATTCAAAAAGGACTGGAACAACTGAATCTCAGCGCCGATGCTGTAGATGTGGAAGTGCTGGATTCGGGTAGTCGTGGTTTGTTTGGCATTGGCAGCCGACAGGCACGCGTGCGTCTGGTTGTCAGGGCATCACAACCTTCTGAGGAAAAGCCCGCTTCCGTGATTGAAGAGGATGTGCCCAATCACGAGGAAATTATCTGGATTTCAGAAAAGGTGGTCAGCGACCTGCTTGAGCGCATGCGTATTAAGGCGCGTGTCAAAGCCAGTATTCGACCGCCATCTTCAAAGGATGAAGAGGAAACGGTGCTGGTCAACATTGAAGGCGAAGATCTGAGCATTTTAATTGGCAGACGCTCTGAGACGCTCAATGCTCTCCAGTATATTGCCAGTTTAATTGTCGGCAGGCGCTTGAACCGCTGGACACCGATGATTATTGATGTGCAGGGCTACCGTCAGCGCCGCGAACGCCAACTGCGCATGCTGGCGCGCCGTATGGCAGATCAGGCTGTGCATACGGGGCGCCGTCAGGTTCTGGAACCCATGCCACCCAACGAGCGCCGTGTGATTCATCTGGAATTGCGCGATCATCCGCTGGTGATTACAGAAAGCATTGGCGAAGATCCTCACCGCAAGGTGACCATTACCCCCAAGCGCCGTTAAATTAGCCAAGAAGGAGTGAGCCGGACTTCGGTCCGGCTTTTATTTCTATGCTGGATGGGATTCTGCGGACGCATCAGATATCAACCCTGATTTTTGCCTTTCTGGTGTTTCTGATTGCCTGGCTTAATGGAGTGATGACCCGACGCCTGGAAAAGTATCCGCGGGCAAAAACATTCCCATTTGTTTCCATTCTCATCCCCGCAAGGAATGAGGCGCGTAACCTGGAAGCCTGCCTGAATGGGTTGTTAAACCAGGATTATCCGGCGTATGAAGTACTGGTGCTGGATGACCATTCCAGCGATGCCACGCCCCAGATTCTGGCGCAGTTTTCTGCCCGGGATTCCCGCCTTCGCGTCCTTCAGGGCTTGGACATTCCTGATGGCTGGCTTGGGAAGCACTGGGCTTGTCATCAACTGGCGCAGGTGGCACAGGGCGAGTGGTTGTTATTCGCCGATGCAGATACGGTATTTCATCCTCAAACGGTGAGCGATGCGGTAGCGGCAGTAGAGGAAGAACAAGCCGATTTCCTCACCGCTGTACCTCACGAACAAATGGTGACTTTGGGGGAACGTCTGCTGGTTCCGTATTTCCTGATCTCTGCGCTGTCTTTTATCCCCGTGTTTCTTTCCCGCTGGATTAAATTACCGGTATTCACGTTTACCATTGGACAGTTTATTTTTGTTCGAGCGCAGGCGTACCGGCTAATCGGTGGGCATCAAGCCGTTCGAGATAATGCGGTGGATGACCTGGCTTTAGGAAAACGTGCCGTAGCCATGGGATTGCGCTGGCGTATTGTCGATGGACGTAACCGCATTACCTGCCGCATGTATTACGGCTTTCGTGAGGCATGGCAGGGATTCTCCAAGAATATGTTTGCGGCTTTTGGGTATAATGTGGCTGTGTACCTGTTCATCTGGCTCTGGTCGGCGGTGTTGTTCCTGGAACCGCTGGTGGTGTTGATTGGGGCTGGCTTGGGCTGGAGTTCGCCTTATTTCCGTGTGGATCTGGCACTTTTACATTGGATGGTGGTGCTGTTTATCTGGGGACTGGCATATTCCCGCCTGCGTATGCCAGTGGGGTGGGCGTTGCTCTATCCAGTGGTCTTTTTGCTTGCTTTGATTGTTGCCGGAAACTCTTTCTGGTTAACCCTGCGAGGACAGGCTGAATGGAAAGGGCGGAAGGTACTTCGTCCTAAAATTCGTTGGATCTAGAGGAGCGTATGCGAGCAGTTGATATCATCATTAAGAAGCGCGATAAAGGGGTGCTGACCAGAGAAGAAATTGATTTCTTTGTGGAAGGTTTCACCCGCGGTGATATTCCCGACTATCAGGCAGCCGCATTTGCTATGGCGGTGATGCTCAACGGCATGAATGCTGAAGAGACCACTTACCTCACGCTTGCCATGGCTCGCTCTGGTGAGGTGCTGGACCTTACCGGCGTGGTGGATTTTGTGGTGGATAAGCATTCCACTGGTGGGGTTGGGGATAAAACCACGCTGGTTGTCGAGCCTGCGGTAGCCACTTGTGGGTTGCCGGTAGGCAAGATGTCCGGACGCGGGCTGGGATTCACCGGCGGTACGCTGGATAAACTGGAGTCCATTCCCGGTTACCGTACCGACCTCTCCACTGAAGAGTTTATCCAGCAGTTGAAAGAAATTGGTTTGGTGCTGACCGGTCAGAGTAAGGACCTGTCGCCGGCCGATGGAAAACTCTATGCCCTGCGCGATGTAACCGGCACTGTGCCTTCCATTCCATTGATTGCCTCTTCGGTGATGAGCAAGAAGATTGCCGGTGGAGCCCATGCCATTGTCCTGGATGTCAAGGTGGGCTTGGGAGCGTTCATGGAAACGCTGGAAAGCGCTCGGGAACTCTCGCGGCTGATGGTGGACATTGGACGCCTGAGCGGTCGCAAGGTAGTGGCATTGCTTTCGGACATGAATCAGCCTTTAGGGCAAGCCGTGGGGAACGCCCTGGAACTCAAGGAAGCCATCGATACCCTGCACGGTGGTGGTCCGGAAGATTTCCGTGAGCACTGCCTGGTAGTTGCCAGCCATATGCTGAAGGTGGGCGGCAAAGCCGCTTCGCTGGAAGAAGCCCGTCAAATGGTGGAGCGGGTGATTGCGGAAGGAAAGGCATGGGAAAAATTCCGCCAACTGGTGGCTGCGCAGGGTGGAGATGTCAGTTATGTGGATCATCCTGAGAAACTTCCCGCTGCTCCGGTTGTGTACCCGGTTCTGGCGCAACACAGTGGTTACCTCGCACAGGTGCATGCCCGCATGGTAGGGGAGACAGCCGTTGTTCTGGGGGCAGGACGATCGAAGAAGGAAGACCCCATTGATCATGGTGTGGGTATCATTGTCCACGTTAAGGTGGGGGATAGGGTCGAAAAGGGCCAGCCCCTGTTTACTGTGCATGCCCGCACCGAAGCAGATGCCCGTATGGCAGAAGCCCGTTTGCTGGATGCGTTGACGTGGAGCGAGCACTCTGTGTCGCCCTTACCGCTCTTCTACGGGGTGATTGAATAACTTAAACAGTAAGTCTGTTCCGAGAATTGGGGTGAGGTTGGTTTTAGAAGTGCTTTAGAAAATGTTCTCCCGTTCTTCTTCAGAAAATTCCTTCCCCGATGATTTTCAGAGCCTTCACGAGCAGTGGAATCGCCGTCGAAGGCTCTTTTACCTTTTAGGCTCTCTGGCTGGCATCCCTTCCATTGTGGTGGTTTGGCTTCAACATCGCCTGGATAATCCTTTCATTGCTGTGACCTATCCCGTGCTTATTCTCTCGGGAATCTTGTGGAGCCTTGCTCTACTCTGGAAGCGCATTCCATTGCACTGGGTGGAGAAAATTGTACTCTTCTCGATCAGTGCACTTTTTCTGGGCAAATTGATTTATCTGCTGTTCTTTTTCGGCGATCTTGAAACTGCCTGGAAAGAAGTAGAAGCCGTCTATTGGGTGATGGCTCTGATTTTTATCCTGAGTTACATTGCCATGGAGCGCAAATGGGCGCTTCTTTTCAACCTGCTCGTGCTGGCAGTGACCGTGGGAGTCGGGATCTTCCGATTCTGGGGCATAGCGGAACCACTTCTCGTGGAGTACATTCGGCTGGAAGCACGCATTGCCACAACCTCATTCCTGTTGTTCATCCTCGCGCGAACCAAAGATGAATTCATCCGCACGTTGACAACCGCCCATGCTATGCATCAGATGGCATATACCGACCCCCTGACTTTTCTGCCTAATCGCCGATGGCTGACCCAAACGCTCGAACAACGTCTTTCCCGAAAGAAACGCTTCACCTTAATACTTGTAGATATTGACCATTTTAAGCAAATTAATGATACCTTTGGGCATGATACGGGCGATGCTGTTTTGCGCGAGGTCAGTGATTGTTTGCATCACCAGATTCGCGCGGGAGATGTGATTGGACGATGGGGTGGGGAGGAATTTCTTATCCTGGCTTCTGAAGAGGAGGCACAGTCGGCATTGCAATTAGCCCAGCGTCTCCGGAAGGCCCTGGAAAACTTCAAACTGGAAGTCAATCTGTCTGTAACGGCATCCTTTGGGGTTACCCTGAGCCAGGAGGACGATACTATTTTTTCCCTGCTCAAACGGGCTGATCTGGCTTTGTACCGTGCCAAGAGCAATGGGAGAAATTGTGTGGAATGGGAAACCGTATAGCAAGACAGTAGAAAAATTTTAGATTGACGGATGTTCTTGAGACTGATATAATTAGCGCCGAAAGGCGATGATGGAAACGAGTACGCTCTCCAGCCGTCTGACAGCGAACCCGGGAGTGGTGTGAGCCGGGGCAGAGGGGAAGGCGGAAAATCCTTCCGGAGCCGCGACCTGAACGTAAGGTGTGAAAAGCCTTGCCAGTAGGGAAGCCGGAATCGCTCGCCGTTAGCCGGAGCGCGGGTATCTCGAAAAGATGTACCCGAAAAGAGAGCCTGTCATATGACGGGAAACAGGGTGGTACCGCGAGTCCCATCTCGTCCCTGTGGCGAGGTGGGCTTTTTTGTTAAGTTTTGGAGGAGGTGTATGTTTAAACCTGTTTCACCCAGAGTTAACGTACCTGTCATGGAGGAAGGGGTTTTGCGTTTCTGGAAGAGCCATGACATCTTCCATCAATCGACTCAATTACGGGAAGGCGCGCCTGAATATGTTTTCTTTGAAGGTCCTCCTACTGCCAACGGCAAACCGGGTGTCCATCATGTGCTGGCGCGGGCTTTCAAGGATGTTTTCCCCCGCTACAAGACCATGCGCGGTTATCATGTTATTCGCCGTGGCGGCTGGGATACACACGGCTTACCGGTGGAGATTGAAGTCGAAAAGAAACTCGGCTTCACCAACAAACAACAAATTGAAGATTTCGGTATTGCCCGCTTCAATGAACTGTGCCGCGAGTCGGCTTTTACCTACATTCAGGATTGGGAACGGCTGACCGAGCGCATTGCCTTCTGGGTGGATCTAGAAAAAGCCTATATTACCTATACCAATGACTATATTGAGTCGGTTTGGTGGATTCTGAAGAATTTCTGGGATGAAGGGCTGATTTACCGCGGTTATAAAGTCGTGCCTTACTGCCCGCGTTGTGGCACACCGCTTTCTGACCACGAAGTGGCATTGGGGTACGACGAAGCCACCGATCCGTCGGTATTTGTGCGAATGCCGCTGGTGGATACTCCCGACACCTCCCTGCTGGTATGGACCACCACGCCCTGGACCTTGCCTGCCAACGTAGCCGTTGCCGCTCACCCTGAAGTGGACTATGTGAAGGTGGAGCGTGCTTTACCGGAAGGTGGTAAAGAGTACCTCATCCTTGCTGAACCTTTGCTGAAAGCCGTCTTTGGCGAGGAAGAAGTGCGTGTGGTGGAGCGTTTCAAAGGCACTGCCCTGCGTGGAAAGCGTTATAAGCCGCTATTCACCTTCATCCCGCCGGAAAAGCCGGCTCATCGAGTGGTGCTGGCAGAATTTGTCACCATTGAAGACGGTACCGGCCTGGTGCATATCGCTCCCGCTTTTGGCGCTGAAGATATGAACGTAGCCCTGGAAGAGGATTTGCCCATCATCCACACGGTGGCATCAGACGGAACATTCATTGCCGAGGTGCGCCCATGGAGCGGTATGTTTGTCAAGGACGCCGACCCGCTTATCACCCGGGACCTGGATGCCCGCGGGTTACTTTTCCGCGCCGGCACTTATACTCACACCTATCCTTTCTGCTGGCGATGTTCGACTCCGTTGCTGTATTATGCTCGTCCGACCTGGTACATCCGCACCAGTCAGTACCGCAACCGCCTGGTGGAACTGAATGAGCGCATTAACTGGTATCCTTCCCATATCAAGAACGGACGTTTTGGGAACTGGCTGGAGAATAACATTGACTGGGCGCTGGGGCGTGAACGCTACTGGGGTACACCTTTGCCGGTGTGGGAGTGTGAATCCTGCCACCATGAACACATGGTGGGCTCGGTAAAGGAACTCTCCGAGATGGCAGGGCGGGATCTCTCCGGACTGGATTTGCACCGCCCGCATGTGGATGAAGTTGTTCTCAAATGCCCGGAGTGCGGTGGCAGAATGACCCGCGTGCCGGAATTGATTGATGTGTGGTTCGACTCCGGTTCGATGCCGGTGGCGCAGTGGCACTACCCCTTCGAAAATCAGGACATTTTCAAGAAACAGTTCCCCGCCGATTTCATCTGTGAAGCGGTGGATCAAACCCGCGGGTGGTTCTACTCACTGCATGCGATCAGTACGCTGTTATTCGATTCGGAGTGCTACAAGAATGTTATCTGTCTGGGGTTGATTCTTGACAAGAACGGACAGAAGATGAGCAAGTCTCGTGGCAATATCGTTGATCCATGGGATGTCATCCGCCAGCACGGCGCCGATGCGATGCGCTGGTATCTTTACACCGCAACTCCCCCTGGACAGGAACGCCGCTTCTCCGCCGAACTGGTGGGAGAGGTGGTCAGCAACTTCACCCTGACACTGTGGAATACTTACTCGTTCTTTGTCACCTACGCCAACCTGGATGGTTGGAAGCCCGAACCCGGTGCGCAGGTGCAGTATAACTCGCTCGATCGCTGGCTGCTTTCGGCGCTCCATGCGCTGGTGCGCGATGTGACCAACGCGTTGGAAACGTATGATGTGCTGGGGGCTACCCGTCCGATTGAAACCTTCGTGGATCAACTCTCCAACTGGTATCTGCGACGTTCCCGCCGCCGCTTCTGGAAGAGTGGTTCTGATGCCGATAAGAAAGCCGCTTATGCTACGCTTTACGAGGCCCTGGTCACGTTGAGCAAACTGCTTGCTCCAACCATGCCTTTCCTTGCCGAGGAACTCTATCAGAATCTGGTGCGTTCGGTAGACGAAAACGCTCCGCTTTCGGTGCACATGTCCGACTGGCCCTCGTATGACCCTGCTCGCATAGATGAAGAACTCAATCGCGAAATGGCGCTGGTGATGAAACTGGCGTCACTGGGACATGCCGCGCGCAACAAAGCCAACCGCAAGGTGCGCCAACCCTTGCAGGAAGTTGCCTTTGCCGTTGGTACTGCGGATGAGCAGGATATCCCGCTTAAGTATGCAGACTTACTGGAAGATGAGTTGAATGTCAAGCAGGTGCGCATGCTCAATGCCGCTGGAGAAGCCGTGTCGTACAGTCTGAATCCGCTTCCCAAGCAATTGGGGCAGAAATACGGCAACCGCTTCCCGGCCATCCGGCAGGCTTTGCTGGCGCTGGATGCTGCCCAGGCGGCACAGAAACTGCTTGCCGGGCAATCCTTGCCTGTTGAAGCCAATGGAGAAACTTACGAAATTCTCCCTGAAGAAGTGGAAGTGCGCATGCAGGCGCGCAGTGGCTACGCAGTGGCTTCCGAAGGGGCTTATCTGGCGGCGCTGACCACTGAACTCACCCCCGAGTTGATTCGTGAGGGGTTGGCGCGAGAATTTGTGCGCCGTGTTCAGGATTTGCGCAAAAACGCCGGCTTGGATATCGCCGACCGGATTGAAGTGGTCTATCAGGCATCGGATGGGCTGGCGCAAGCAATTGAAGCCTTCCGTGAGTACATCATGAACGAAACGCTCACGCTTTCGCTCAATGCTGGGGTTGTCCCGGCAGAGATGGCAACTACCGAAGATTCCTTTGACGGCGAGACGGTGAAAATCGGCTTGCGTAAAGTTGCCCGCTAACCTTATTTATACCGGTAAACCTGCCCGGAGAATCCGGGCAGGTTTTCTTTAATCGGATAATGGGATAAACCCTACAAGGATGCTTTCATTTCCGCTCTAAAAAGATTACAATTTTTGTATGATTTTTCAGGGGCGTTCCATCCTCGAAAACGTGCGTTCGCAGGGGCTTGACCTGATTGTGCTGGGAGTCACATATCTGGGGTTGTGGGGTGCAGGAATCTGGATGTTGTCCAGCCTCTCTACTGGAGAAGAGTGGATTGCCTGGGCAGTCTCTTCGCTGGCATTTCTGGGATATGCGTTCGGTTACCTGGTCTATCACCTGGAGCTTAATGTCCCCCCAGGGGGTGATACCCGTTACCCCGATCTAGGGTGGGCGAATCGCATCACCATGTGGCGCGCTGGTTTGCTTGGCGGGTTGTTCGGGTTGATTTTTCTCATCTCTTTGCAGGAAACTGTCCGTTGGCTGGCTGGGGTTCTGTATTCCCTGGTGGCTCTTCTGGATTTTGTGGATGGCTGGGTCGCGCGCCGGACACATCGTTCCAGCAGATTGGGCGAAACGCTGGACATGCACTGGGATAGTTTGGGTGTGCTCATTGCTTCTGTTCTGCTGGTGCGTATGGGCCAGGTTTCCCCCCTGTTCGTTCTTGTAGGGCTTGCACGCTTTCTATACGTAGCAGTTATTCAGTGGCGTGAGCGCCGGGGATTACCGCTTGCACCGCTTCCCTCCAACCCATACCGCCGCTTCATGGCGGGGATACAAATGGGATTGATTGCCGTACTCCTCTTTCCCGTATTTTCTCCTCCAGCCACAACCATAGCCGCATGGTTATGGATGATTCCTTTCCTGACAGCCTTCCTGCGAGATGGATTGTACGTCAGCACGGCGATGGATGAACAAACAGATCCTCTGTTGCGCTGGGGTGTTCTGGCATCTCTTACGCGTGTTGGACCCTGGTTGTTCCGTCTCTTGACCTTGATTTCGGGTATTGGTCTTCTGTTTGCTTTTCCTGACACCCCCTATCTGTTTTGGGCGAGAACGACTCTGGCAGGATTAGGGTTAATGGTTCTCCTGGGACTCATGGGAAGAGTTACCGGTATAGCCTGGATGATGATAGCAGGGTTTGTACTTTCCTTCTCCTCAAATCATCCAGTCGCCTGGGGAGCGCTGGTGGGCGGGTTTGGATTACTGATGTTGGGCACGGGCAGATTATCGGTATGGAGTCCGGAAGAATGGTTGATTTATCACCGCGCTGGCGAAACATCCTGAAAGCAGGATTCATTGTCCTCAGCCTTGGACTGGTGGGCTTGGGAATGTATACCCTTAAGGATGGCCTTAAGGGCGTCTCCCTTAGCGGATTGACAACTCTTTGGGCACGTCTTCCAGCAGAATTCTGGGGAATTTGGATTGGGCTAAATCTGGTGGTGATTCTCGTATGGGCATGGCGCTGGGGCGTGATTCTCCAGCCGTTGGGTATCCAGGCTTCTCTCAAGAATCGTGTGTTTGCCCGCCTCGCTGGTTTTGGCTGGAGTTACTTCACCCCTGGTCCCCAGGTGGGAGGTGAACCGGTACAGGTTTATCTGATTTCAAGATACGCCAGAGTCCCTTTACCACTTGCGGCGACTTCAGTTTATTTGGAGCGGGTAGTGGATGGATTGACAAACTTTGCTGTCCTTTTATTGGGTGTGATGGCGATGTTATTTCTGGATGTGGAATGGATGGGCGGGATTCGCTGGTTCGGTGTGGTGACGGGAGGATTGTTGATTATCCCTGCCCTGCATTTGATGCTGTTGAAGAAGGGAAGATTGCCGTTGACCGCCGCGGTTATGGCATTTTCTGGAAAAAGGGGGACGTTTGGGAAAAAGGTTCTCCTTCAGGTGTCCCTGGCAGAATCGTATTTGAGCAATTTTGCCCAGCAGCACTTCTTTGCGCTGGTCAAATCCTTTCTTCTTTCCATCTTTGCCTGGTTGCTCTCAGTGCTGGAGTTTTCCTGGTTACTCAGTGGCTTGAGCGAATCGCTTTCTCCTCTCCAGGTGCTCTGTTTTCTGGTGCTGGCACGTCTTTCTTTTCTTCTCCCCATCCCTGCCGCTACGGGGGTGTTTGAATCGGCAATGGTATTTGCCGCTGTTTCCCTTGGATTGTCGCCGCTGAGTGGGATTGCCCTGGGATTAACCGTTCGCCTTCGCGATGTCCTGCTTGCGCTAATCGGGGTATTCATCTCCGGTAGAGGTGCCATGACCAGATGGTTCGATTCTCAAGATTTGAAACGGGAGGTAGTGGAATGATGAACTCAAAAATGGTTACTCGGATACTTCTTTCCATGGCTGTATTGATAACCGCTGTGATTCATCTTTACCTGGGTATGGTTTATGATGCGTTCATTTTCATCCTCAACGGGATAGGTTTTCTCGGGTTATGGGGGCTATTTTTACTGCCTATGGCATTTTTACGTCCTTACCGGCGATGGGTAGGCTTTGTTTTGATGGGGTACAGTGCAATAACCATTCTGCTCTGGGCAGTATTGAACGGTGAACTGGATGTTGCCAGCATCAGCGCCAAACTGGCGGAACTGGTGATTATCGTCACGGTGTGGCTGGATCTGCAAAGAGTTGAGCAGAAATAAAAAATGGGGCGTTAAACGCCCCATTAGACAATTTGACAGTCAGTTTTATTTCTTCTCGGCTTGCTTGGCAACGGCTTCAGCGGCGGCCTTGGCTTTTTCTGGATCGCCCAGATAGTAGTGGGTGATGGGTTTCAGGTTGTCATCCAGTTCGTACACCAGCGGGATGCCGGTGGGAATGTTCAGTTCCACAATGTCCTCATCGGACATATTATCCAGATGTTTGACCAGAGCGCGCAGGCTGTTGCCATGAGCGGCAATGAGCACTTTTTCTCCGGCTTTAAGGCGCGGGACAATTTCACTTTCCCAGTAGGGCATAACACGCTTCAGGGTTAGTTCCAGCGATTCGCAGGCGGGTAAAAGAGCCGGATCCACTTTGGCGTAGCGTGGGTCAAAGCGTGGGTGGCGAGGATCATCCCAATCCAGGGGCGGTGGGGGTACGTTATAACTGCGGCGCCAGAGGTGCACCTGTTCCTTGCCGTACTTCTCAGCCATTTCGGCTTTGTTCAGCCCTTGCAGAGCGCCATAATGTCGTTCGTTCAATTGCCAGGCATTCTCGATGGGAATGTACATTTGATCCAATTCATCAAGAGCAATCCACAGGGTGCGGATGGCGCGTTTCAGAACCGAGGTGAAGGCAATATCGAAGGTATAACCGGCTTCCCGCAAAAGACGCCCGGCTTCATGGGCTTCCTGGATACCCTGTTCGGACAGGTCCACATCTGTCCATCCGGTAAAGCGGTTTTCAAGGTTCCACGTACTTTGTCCGTGGCGCAGTAAAACGAGTTTAATCATAGTCCCATCTCCTTAGATTAAAAGCACAGGATGTGCAAAACCCCACAAAAAGTTTTGCGTATTATAACCCGGAATTGCAGCGAGGAACACATAAATGGGAGCGGAACGAGAAACTGTTTACCCTCATTCCGCTCCTCTTTTTACCCTCTGGGGTTCAAGCACACGGTTTCTTAATAGTGCAGTTCCTGTTTAGCGGTAATTCGTTTGCGGAACACCCAGTAAGACCAGGCCTGGTATGCCAGCACGATAGGAACAAAGATGAGCGCAATGATGCTCATCACCCGCAGGGTGTAAGGACTGGAAGCAGCGTTATAGATGGTGAGGCTGTAAGCCGGGTCCAGTGAGGAAACCATTACCCGCGGATAAAGGATCATGAAAATGGTGGCGGTCGCGAAAAGGATGGTCAGGGTAGTCATGAAAAATGCCCAGCCACTGCGACGTGTATAGACGAAATACCCCGCCGCCAGCATGGTGAAGAAAGCCCCAATGGGAATAGGACCGGGATTAATCCCCAATTGTTGCAGAACGTCGGTGAAGAAATAGGTAGCGATGATAAATACTACCAGGACAAGCGTAGCAGGCAACCAGACCTTGCGGGCGGCATCTTGAGCGCGCGTCATCATTTCTCCATCCGTCTTCAAACTGAGAAACACCGCCCCGTGAAGGATGAATCCCAGCAACGAGGTGAGACCGCCAATGAGTGCATAGGGGTTGAGTAGATTCCAGAAACCACCTACGTAGGTCATGTTGGCGTCAATGGGCACACCTGCCATGATATTGGTAAAAGCCACCCCAAAAAGCAACGCGGGTACCAGGCTGCCCCCGAAAATTGCCCAATCCCAGAAGGTGCGCCATTTGGGATTCTCGTCTTTACTGCGGAATTCAAATGCTACTCCACGCAGGATGAGCGCCAGCAGGATGAGGAACAGCGGCAGGTAAAACCCGCTGAAAAGAGTGGCGTACCAGTGCGGGAAAGCCGCAAAGGTTGCTCCACCTGCCGTAATGAGCCAGACTTCATTCCCATCCCAGTGCGGACCAATGGTATTGATAATCACCCGGCGTTCTTGATCGGTTTTGCCAAGGAAAGGAAGCAGAATCCCCACGCCAAAGTCAAAGCCTTCCAGCACGAAAAAGCCAAGATAGAGCACTGCAATTAGGATAAACCAAACCGTATTGAGATCCATGTTTCTTCCCTCCTACTCCGCATAGGCTTCCTGCAAAGCCTGTTCTTCGCCTTCAGCAGGCACCTTACGAGCGTATTTTGCCAGCAGGTAAATATCTGCTGCCATCAAAACCCCATACACGATGGTAAAGAGAATCAGGGTGGTCAACACCATCCCGGGTGTCAGGTTAGGGGAGAAGGCTTGCTCGGTCTTCATCACTCCATATACTACCCAGGGCTGACGTCCCATCTCGGTCAAAATCCAGCCGGTGCTGTTGGCAAGATAGGGCAGGGCAATGGCAAAAGGCAGCCATTTTCCAAAGCGGGTACCTGCCAGGGGTTTATTCTTCAGCACGAACCATAATGCCACCGCCATCAGGGCGAACATGAGGAATCCTGAACCTACCATGATGCGGAAAGTCCAGTAGGCGGTGAAGACGGATGGCACATAATACCCAGGACCGTATAACTGTTCATATTCTGCTTGAAGATTACGAATGCCCTTTACCTCGCCTGTCGGCTGGTTGTACGCTAGAATAGAAAGCAAATAAGGGATTCGCAAAGCAAAACGATCTTTGAGGTTCTTTTCATCCCCTATCGTAAACAGGGAAAAAGAAGCCGGGTTTTCAGTTTCCCAGAGGGCTTCGACGGCAGCCATTTTCATGGGTTGAACCTGTACCATGCGTTGTGCCTGGCTATGCCCCACCAGGATGACCAGGAAAATCGAAATCATCCCGAAAACGGCTGCCAGATTGAATGAGCGGCGGAATAAATCTTCCTCATTCTTGCGGAAGAGATGATAAGCACTGATTCCTGCAACGAAAAACGCGGCTGTTGTGAAACCAGACAGAACCGTGTGAGGGAACTGGGTCCAAACATAGGGATTGGTGAGAAGCGCGCCGAAGTTGGTCATGACGGCTCTGCCACCCTCCAGGGTGTATCCCACCGGATGTTGCATGAAGGAATTGGCAATTAAAATCCACAGCGCGGAAATGTTGGAGCCAAGGGCTACCATCCACATGGTGAAGGCGTGTAATCCTTTGGACAGTTTATTCCAGCCAAACAGCCACAGCCCAAGGAAAGTAGACTCAAGGAAGAAAGCCAGCAAGGCTTCAATTGCAAGGGGGGCGCCAAAAATATCTCCGACAAAGCGAGAATACTCCGACCAGTTCATACCAAACTGAAATTCCTGGACGATGCCGGTCACTACTCCCATGGCAAAGTTGATGACAAACAGCGTTCCCCAAAACTTTGCCATGCGTTTGTACACTTCCTGCCCTGAACGCACATAAATGGTTTCCATGATGGCGGTGAGGACGGATAGCCCCAGAGTTAGAGGCACAAAGAAAAAATGGTAGACAGAGGTGATGGCGAACTGCCACTGCGAAAGGGTTAATACACTCATACACCAACCTCCTGGAAATAAAGACAGAACTTGAAGGCTGTTCATATTTATAGCACACAATAATTGACAATAAAGATTATGACATAGCGTCAAAAATCACCAAAAATTATGACAATAATCCTCTTGTTGACCTAATTTATAGAAAGATAAAAACTTTGCGCAAAATTGCAGTTCATTCGGTATTCTTATGATATAATCTCAATTGAAAAGCGCATACGTTTGGGGAAGATCAGGGTCGCTCCTGTTCTGTACCGCGGAGCGACTTAAATTGTTAAGAAAGAAGGTTTCTGTTTCTATGGCAAATACCGAAAAGCCAACTGTTGTTGCAGACGATGTGGTCGTCACCCTGGATTATACGCTCACTGTGAACGGTGAAGTGCTGGATACCACTGAGGGGAGTGAACCCATTCAATTCCTGCAGGGACATCAAAATATCATCCCCGGGCTGGAACGTGAACTGTATGGTATGAAAATTGGCGATACCCGCAATGTGCTGGTTAAAGCTGCCGAAGGGTATGGGGAGTACGACCCCGAAGCCGTGATTGATGTGCCCCGCAGTGAGTTCCCTCCCGATATCCCGTTGCGCGTGGGTGTGGATTTGACTGTTCGCAATGAGTCCGGTGAACTGCTGGATGCCCGCATTGCCAGCGTGGGCAAAGACATGGTACAACTGGACTTCAATCATCCCCTGGCTGGGAAAGACCTCAACTTTGAGGTGACTGTCGTGGATTTGCGCAATGCTGAACCGGAAGAACTGGCTCACGGGCATGTTCACGATGAGTTTGAAGAAGAAGAACTCGAATTCGATTTCGACGAAGATTTCGAAGACGAGGACGAAGAAGAAACGGGTAAAAATAACTAATCCCCGCAATTTTCTGAGTGCAAAACGGGTGGCTTTTTTGAGCCATCCGTTTTTTGATTCGGCTATACTATTATATGAAGAAATGAGGTGTTGCCATGAGTCCTGCCTACCTGAAACGACTGCTGGGAGAAAATGAACAAATTTTGCTTACCACTCATCAGCACTGGATTGTGCTGGTGGAACAAATCCTGGTGGAAATCATTCTTGCTGCAGTGACCATTTTGCTGGTGACCATTTTCCTGATTACCGGAGGGGGCAATCCCGGAATTGCCCTGGGCTATTTGTTGTTGATTATCCCTCTGGTTAGTCTGGTTCGAGATGTACTAAAGTGGTGGAATCACCAGTACATTGTGACCAATCTTCGGGTGATTCAGATTACCGGAATTTTGAATAAAAACGTCACGGACTCGTCCCTGGAGAAAGTGAACGATGTGAAAATGGTACAATCGGTTATCGGGAGGTTCCTGGACTTTGGCGATTTGGAAGTGCTTACTGCCAGCGAAATGGGAATCAACCGCTTTACCCGCATTGCCAACCCCATCCGCTTCAAAACCACAATGTTGAACGCAAAGATTCGTCTGGAAGACCAGACAC
Organism: Anaerolinea thermophila UNI-1; assembly: GCF_000199675.1. Taxonomy (GTDB): domain Bacteria; phylum Chloroflexota; class Anaerolineae; order Anaerolineales; family Anaerolineaceae; genus Anaerolinea; species Anaerolinea thermophila. Next base: position 2,515,450 of record NC_014960.1, on the reverse strand, counting down.
GTGAAGCCACGGCAGAGGCTTCAATTTATTCCATTCCACAGCTGATTGAACAGTTAGGTGAATTAAGGCAGAAGGGGTTGATCACCGAAGAAGAATTTATAGAGAAGAAAGCTGCACTTCTGGCAAAACTTTCCTGAGCCTTAAAAGGTTTTTCAGAAAAAAAAACAATGCGGAAGATGTTCAGCATCCCCGCATTGTTTTTGTGCAAAATCTCTCTTTTTTAGATATTCTGTGTTTCGCTTGAAGCGGGTTTCCACAGCATCATGAGGATTGCTGCAAGAATGCTCATCAGAGCGCCGAAGAAGAATGGTGCAGAGGCTCCAAACCCTTGCCAGTGACCTACTCCTTGCCAGAGAATGCCGGCGATGAGGGAGGCGGGGAAGTCCAGAATGCCCAGGATGGCATTGTATGTCCCATAGGCTGTGCCGCGCAGGGCTTCTGGCACCAGATCGGCAACCATGGCTTTGGTCGTCCCGAAGGCTAACCCGTAATACACCCCGTACAGGATGTAAAAGACTACCACGTGCCAGGCTTGTTGAGCAAATGCAAAGCCAAAGTAAATCGCGCTATACACCAGCCATCCCCCAATGATGACTTTACGCCGTCCAATCCGGTCAGAGAAAGAGCCCGCTGGAGCCGAAAGCAAGGTATAGACCAGGTTAAACGCCGCGAGCATCAACAAAATTCCCAGTGTGCTCAGCCCGCGTTCCTGAGCGCGCAAAACCAGAAACGCATCCGAGGAATTTCCGATGTCGAAAATCCCCACAATAATCATGAATACCATGAAGGGTTTACCCAGCGAACGGAAAGCCAGACGAGGGGCTTCGCCGCGATTCTTCAAAGGGACATCCTTTGCCCCAATTGCCAGGGAGAGAACTGCCAGTACCCCCGGAATGATGCTGATGAGAACCACAGTGCGGAACGTCTCAGCCCCCAGGGCAACCTGATTGGACTGTGCCCACCAGACCACTCCAGCCGCAATGAGAATACCCAGTAAAGCCCCGGCGGTATCAGCGGCGCGCTGAACACCAAAAGCCAATCCGCGTACTTCTGGCTCAACCGAATCGGCCACCAGGGCATCACGCGGGGCAGTGCGTACCCCTTTCCCTACCCGGTCTGTCCAGCGGATAGCCGCAACGGCTTCCCAGGTGGAGGCAAAATAGAAAAACGGTTTGGAAATCGCCGATAAACCGTATCCCACTACAGCAATCCATTTTCGTCCTTTCAGACGATCCGAGAGCCATCCGGAAAATACCTTTAACAAACTGGATGTGGCTTCGGCAATGCCTTCAATCAGCCCAATCAAACTGGTTCTGATCCCAAGGACATTGGCTAAAAACAGGGGAAGGATATTCAACACCATTTCACTTGAAATATCCATGAAAAAACTGGTCAGACTGACTGCCCAGATGTTTCTGGGAAGACGTCCTATTTTTGTCTTAGGAGCACTGATTTCCTGCGCCATGTGACCTCCATAGATGGGTATTTTTATTCCAAATGGTTTTACACCTTTATGATAGACCCTCCAGTGTAAAACGTAATACAAAAAAGATGAGGAATAGACAAACTTTGCATAAAAGGTTGACAGTCGTTTAAATTAGACTAAAATTGTCCGTAATGATTAGGATTTTGCATGTCGTTTGTTTCTGTATGGGTTGTTGTCTGAGCGGCGTACCGCCTTCAGACGGATAGTGCATTTTCCAGGTATCTGTCCGGGTGGTTCGCTGAGCAAGAAGTTACAGCCTGAGCCACCCGTATTTTTTTAAGCCTCAGGAGTCTTATGATGAATCCTCTGGAACCTGTTGATCACTCGGCTTTGAAAGTCAATCAATTGCTCATAATTTTGCTTTCCCTGCTTGCTTTCATCCTGAATGTGCCGTTGCTGGTGGCGCTGGTTGCGCTGTTGATGTTGAGCGCAAGTCTCTTGTTGAAACGCGCGGCTTTTGGGTGGGTTTATCACCTTTTCCTCAAACCGCTGGGATGGATTAAGCCTGATTTGATTCCCGATCACCGTGAGCCGCACCTTTTTGCGCAGGGGGTAGGCGGTACTTTTCTCGCGATTGCTACGGTATGCCTTTTGAGCGGATGGTTCGTGGCTGGTTGGATTCTGACCTGGATCGTGATTGTCCTGGCGGCGCTCAACCTGTTTGGCGGTTTCTGCCTTGGTTGCGCCATGTATTACTGGTTCCATCGGTTGGGTATCCCTGGATTTACTCAATCACCCCCTGAGGGTACGTTGCCTGGCTTCCGACCGCGTAAAGAGGTAAACCATGGATGATATTCTGACTCGTGCTCTGTTTGCTCTAATTGCTGGGCTTTCAGGTTGGGGAGTGTATAGTTTTTTGAAATCCCGATCTTTGAAGCAAGCCCGTAAGATATCGACTTCTATGTCTTTCCCAACTGGGGAGCCTTTTATCCTTTACTTTACCACCCCGGATTGTGTTCCCTGCCGCACGATTCAGCGGCCGGCGCTGCAGTCCCTCAAAACCACGCTGGGAGAACAGTTTAGAATTGTGGAAATTAACGCTTATGAACATCCTGATCTGGTCAAACAGTACGGCATTCTCTCCATCCCAACCACCTTCATTTTCGATAGTGCCGGTGTGCCACGTTTTGTTAACCACGGGGTTATCCGAAAAGAACGACTGCTTACACAACTACAGCAGGTAATGACCTTTGAATCCTCAACCATGGCTATTCAGAACCGTCAACGCGCGGCTTGATGCAAACGGCTGCCGTGCAATACCATTAAGATACCTGCCATCATGATTCCCGCCGCCAGATAAAACAGTGCCGCGGGCTTCTCTTTAAATACGAGATACCCTAAAAACGTAGCAAAGATGGGCTGGCTCAAATTGGTGACACTGACGACCTGTCCACGGAAAAACTTGAGAGAGTAATTCAAAATCGTGTGTCCGCCTACCGTGGGAATGGCCGCCAGAGCAAGGATGTACAGAATATTGCTCAGGGTATAGGGTTTGATTGGATTGATCCAGAAAGTCGCTGTAATCAGGCTGATCAACCCGGCAAAGAAGTACAGGGGGACCATGTACAGCCACAATCGAATGCGTCCCCCGTTGCGCCTGCCCAGTGCCAGATACATGGCAAATGCCAGCATGGAACCAAAACAAATCAGATTCCCTTTGAAGTGTGCCGGGTTTACCCGAAAGGTGAAACCAGTTAGCAGGATCAGCCCGAGCAGTGTCAGCAGAGTTCCCAGCACCTCAATGCGATTAACCCGCTCCCGAAAGAACAGCCAGACGAAAAACGGCATAGCAACCGGCGTCAGGTTGGCAATAAGACTGGCATTGGCAACCGGGGTCATGCGTGCGCCAACCACCCAGGACATGAAATGAATGGCTAAAGCCAGCGCAGGAAGAAGAGTCCATGAGACCTGACGCCAGCCATAGAAGGGCTCTTCTTTCAAATCCCGCAGGAAAAACGGGAAAAGGATAACAGAAGCCAGCAGTAAACGGTATGAGGCTACCAGAAAAGGATGTTCATTACTGGCTTTGATCAGAATCACGGCGGTCGAGCCGCACATCACCCCAAAAAGCAGAAGGGCGAAACGCAAAGCAGGATGAGGGTTGCGCAGGGACAAGTTTCTCACCTTTCCTGACTGGTTAAAGGTTGTGGTCCAAAAGTCTGTAATATCACCAGTGGTTCCGAGGCACTGCGATTTTCCACTCTGACCCCTAGCCTGGCGGCGGTTTCCGAAACGAAGAATTCATCGTTCGTCAATTGTCCAAATCGAATCAGCGCGGGGGATTCTACTTCCCATACCCCCATGGTGCCGTACCCCTGAATGACAACGGCACTGTAAGCCCCTTCGTCCTTAAGGATGACCGATCGTCCGGGTAAAACCTGCACCTCTTTAGACGAAAAGAGCGGCGAGCCATACACAACCCGGTACTGCAGAGCGCCTTCTGCCTGCATTTCTTCAACCGGTTTGACAGGTTGGGGAAGAAGCAGATGATGGCGGCGGAACTGCGGATCGGTATTGGCATCCCAGTCAATCAACGAGGCGATAAAATCCAAATCCTGCTTGCGTTCTTCCGGAACATAATGGGTGAGCATGTCCCATCCAAAAGGCACATCGTTAACCAGGGATTGAAACATGGCATAGATGTCACTTGCCCACTGGGGTTCATAGGTGCACAGACTTCCTGGCGCATGAAGGATACCGGCGGGGATGTTCCATCCCGTTCCCAGGGTCAACCGGTAGGCTCGAGAGAAATCCAGAATACCGTTATCTCCGCTGTTCCAGCGGCGCAGGCAGGTTTTGATATCTTCCGGGGTTGTACCGGGTTCCAGACCAAAGAATGTATAGGGGAATTCCCCCAAATGATTGTTCATTTGTGGGGGAAAATAGTAGGCTTCTGGCTTGGGCGGCTGTCCGACCAGGTCGGCGTGTTCTTTGCGGTGATGTAAATGAAAAGGCAGGGCTTGGCGGTTATCGAAAAACTTGGCAAATACCGGAAAAGTCCCAAAGCGTTGCCATAAATCTTCACCGAGAAGCAAAGCCCCTAATTCTGCGACTACGTCCTTAAAGAGGATTTTCTCTGCCGTATCCCCTTTTCCACAAACCACATAACTCAAGCCTTCATCCGGCAGAGTCAGCGTCCCATTATCCGCTTTGACCGTTGAGGCAAACCAGCGTTCGTCAATCCCACCGCGATGAGTACCAAAGGCGTACAGATCCGCCGGATGCAGTTTCAACCTGCCTCCGGGGATACAAAACGAACGGGGTACCCAATTAGGTGCCATGCGCAAAATGCCCTCTCCCTGCTGGAAGGCTTTCTCGGCTAAGGTACTCATCAGAATATCCCTCCCTTCAAACAATCTTTGATGATTGTACATTACGTTGCGAAAACCATACCGCCTCTGAGGGTGTTACTGATCAGGGGCAATCTGCGTTGCTATATAATCAAAGTATGATGCAGTTTTACCGCGTAAATCTGAACACCTGCGCTCAAGCCCGGGGAGTTGTAGTGGTTATTGATGTTTTGCGGGCTTTCACCACCGCGGGGTATCTCTTTGAGGCAGGGGTAAAAGAAATTGTTTTGACCTCCACGGTCGAAGAAGCCCTGAAGTTGCGCCAGCAAATGCCGGGGAGCCTGCTGTTGGGCGAAATTGACGGTATTCCCATTCCGGGGTTTGATTTGGGCAATTCTCCCAGCGAACTTTCCCGCTACGATCTGCGTGGCAAGACGGTGATTCAGCGCACCACTGCCGGCACGCAGGGAGTCATCCGCTGTTTGCACGCCGAGAATATCCTCACCGCGGCGTTGACCAATGCACGCGCCACCGCCACCTACCTTGAGCGGCTGGCTCCGCGAGAAATTACCTTTGTCCTGACGGGCTACTTTCCCGATGAGGGGTGGGGGGATGAAGATGTTGCCTGCGCCGATGTTCTGGAAGCCTATTTGCAAAACCGTCCCATTGACTGGCAAGAAATCGACCAGCGGGTGCGCCATTCCCGCTCCGGGAAGCATTATGACGGCACTCGAGAGGCTTTTCCACCCCCCGACCTGGACATGGCGCTGGCGGTCAACCGCTTTCCCTTTGCCATGCGGGTAGAAAAAAAGGACGGCTTGCCCGTTTTGCAAACCGTCCCTGTGGACTAACACTTGCCCTAATCGGCGGGTTGCGCCGCCTGTTGGGTTTCCCCAAATGGGTCGAACACCTCTTCCATTTCCTGACGGAACTGACGGGTGTAAAGATTATAGTACTTGCCTCTCTGGCGAAGCAGTTCAGCGTGCGTGCCCATTTCCACAATTTGCCCGTCTTCAATGACCAGAATGCGGTCGGCGCGTTTGATGGTGGACAGACGATGGGCGATCACAAAACTGGTGCGCCCTTTCATCATCTGCTCCATGCCCTTCTGGATGAGCGACTCGGTGAGCGTGTCCACCGAGGACGTGGCTTCATCCATGACAAAAATTTCCGGGTCTGCCAGAATGGCGCGGGTCAGGCTGATTAACTGCTTTTGTCCAACGGAGAGGTTGTTGCCGCCTTCTCCCACCGGCTCATCGTAGCCCTTGTCCAGACGCATAATAAACTCATGGGCTCCGGCAAGTTTTGCCGCCCGTTCAATTTCTTCATCGGTAGCGTCCAGTTTGCCATAGCGCAAATTTTCGCGGATGGTGCCGGAGAACAGGTGCGGGGTTTGCAAAACCACCCCGATTCTCGAATGGATAGCGTGCAGGGAGAACTTTGTATAATCCACTCCGCCAATGCGAATCGTCCCCTCTTTGGGTTCGTAAAAACGGCACAACAGGTTGACGATGGTGCTTTTGCCGCCGCCGGTAGGACCTACCAGGGCAATTGTCTCACCCTGTTTAACCTTGAGGGTGAAATCTTTCAGCACCGGCACACCATCTTCGTAATAAAAGGTCACGTGGTCAAATTCGATATCTCCACGAATACTCCCCGGATCATATGCTCCCTCGCGGTCTGCGACTTCCGGGACAGAATCCAGCAGGGAGAAGATGCGCTCAGCCGAAGCCGTGGCATGCTGAAGTTCGGCAAAGACGCGCGCCATATCCTGAATGGGCCACATCATGAAAGTGACGTAAGAAATGAACGCCTGAATTCCGCCAATGGTCAGCCCGGCTACCTCGAAACTCCAGCCGGCATACCAGGCGATGAAGCCGACCGCCATGGCAGAAATCAACTGCACCGATGGAAGAAACAGCGCACTGAGCCAGGCGGCTCGATAAGCCGCTTTGTACATGTCGCCGGTCAGGACGGCAAACTCGGCGGCATTGGCTTCCTCGCGCACCAGCGCTTTGACCACCCGCACACCGGTGATGTTCTCGTTGTACTGTCCGGTGATTTTGGAGTTAATCTTGCGCACATTGCGGTACTCTTTAAGGATGCGCTTGCGGAACTCGGTGGCAACGTAAGCCATGACAGGCACCATGAGAATCACAACCAGCGCCAGACGCCAGTTGATGTACAGCATGAAAGCCAGCGAGGTCAGAATGTTTGTCGCCGCCCAGGTGACGTCCAGTAATCCCCAGGTGACCAGATCCGCCACGCGGTCAGAGTCAGAGGTCACCCTCGCCATGATCCAGCCTACCGGAGTGCGGCTGTAATACGAAAGCGAGAGGTTTTGCAGATGGTTGAACATTTTCTGACGCAACTCGTAGCGGATGCGCTCGCCCAGGATGCCTACGGTGTAGATGAAACCAAAGACAAACAGGGCTTGGACGATGGTTAAGCCGCCGTAGAGCGCCAGCATGCGGTAAAGGAACGGCAAATCGCTTTTTAAAATTCCCTGGTCAATTGCCAGTTTGCTGATGTAGGTAAACAGTGCGTCAAATCCGGACACAAAGGCAATCATGACCAGAAATGCCGCTACCGTGCCTTTATGTGCGGCAAGCAATCCCAGTATGCGCCGCAGGGTTTTTCCGGTAAAGCGGGTCTCGAACTCTTCTTCCTCAAAGTAATCAGGCGGCATTGGCAATCTCCTTTTCCAGTTCGGCTTCGATGCGGGTTTGGATGTCGTAAATCTTGCGGTAAAAGCCATCTTCCTGCGCCAGCAAATCTTCGTGCTTGCCACGCTGGACGATTCTGCCCTGATCCATCACCAGGATTTGATCTGCTTCCATGACGCTTTGAATGCGGTGGGCAATAATGAAAGTTGTGCGGTTTTTCATCAATGCCTGCAAGGCAGCGCGAATCTCGGCTTCGGTTTCGGTATCTACCGAAGAGGTGGAGTCGTCAAGAATCAGGATGCGTGGGTTCTTCAACAACGTTCGCGCGATGGCAACCCGTTGCTTTTGACCGCCGGAGAGCGTCACCCCTTTTTCTCCCACCAGCGTGTGATAGCCCTTGGGGAAACTCATGATGACATCATGGATAGCGGCGGCGCGGGCGGCGGCTTCAACCTCTTCCATGGGGACTTCCCGCCCCACGCCGTAAGTGATGTTCTCCAGAATGGAGCGCGAGAACAAGAATGGCTCTTGCTCCACAATACCAATCTGCTGGCGCAGGTAGCGCCGGGGATATCGGGTGATGTCCACCCCATCCAGCAGGATGCGCCCTTCGGTGGGGTCGTAGAAGCGCGGCAAGAGATTCACCAGCGTGGTTTTTCCCGAGCCGGTGGAACCCAGCAGTGCCACAACCTCACCGGGCTGGACGGAAAAAGTGACATCCTTGAGGATATCCACGCGGTCTTCGTAGTGAAAGCCCACATGGTCAAAAACCACTTCCCCGCGTAGATTGCCCTCGGGAAGGTAATCTCCCTCATCCAGCGATTCGCGCTCTTCCTTGATAATCTCCATCACACGGTTGAAAGAGACCAGTCCCGTCGAGGTTTGCACAATCAAGCGCCCCAGGTTGCGCATGGGCCAGATGATGTACACCACCAGCCCCATATAAGCCAGGTAGGTTCCAATGGTGATTTCACCGTTGATTACCATCAGCGCGCCGACCAGATAGCCAATCAGCGTTTGCGCTCCGCAAAGAACATCCGAGGCGGGCCAGAAGAAAGAATGCATGAGGGTTAACTTCTTACCGCGCTGAAACTTTTCCCGGTTTTCCCGCTCGAATTTTTGAATTTCGTACTGTTGACGGGCAAAAGCTTTCACCACCCGAACGCCAGTCAGATTTTCCTGCAGGGCAGTGGTCAGCACGGCATCCTGTTCCTGAAAATCCTCATAGGCTTTGGAAACACGCTTGAAAAAGAACGCTGAAGTCAGCAGGACAAACGGGATGACCACAATGGAAATCAGTCCCAGTTTGACGTTTAACTGCAAAATGGCGACAAAGTTGATGACAAAGAGCAGGACAATCCGTCCAATACCGATAGCCTGATCGGCAAAGAAACGGCGTACTGCGTCCACGTCCGAGGTACAGCGCTGAATCAACTCACCGGTTTGCATCTTGCGGTGATAGGAAAAAGGCAAGCGCTGGATGTGGTCAAACAGGTAGTTGCGCAGGCGGCGGGTTGCGCCCTCTGCGGTTTGAGCAGTCAGTCTGCCGCTGAGGAAACTCAGTAATCCCTCAAAGGCTGCCAGCACAACGAAGCCTGAGGCTACCATGACCAGCGGGTATGGATGCGGTCCAGGCTGAAAGTAATGATCCACAAAGAAGCGCAGTAAAAAGGATGTAGCGGCTTTGGCAAGCGCCGCTAACCCCACTCCTAACGTGGCACCCAGATAATGCCAGTGATAACCGGTCATCAGGCGCCACAGTCCCAGAAGGCGATTGGGAGTCAATGCGTTTTTAAGGTCGTAGGACTGTGATGAAGCAGAGATGGACACGTTAACAACTCCTCCCGGTCTTTCAGACCGTTTGTAAAACACCAAGTATACCTTATACGGCAAAGAGCGCAAACTGAAATTTTATCACGGAAAAGAGAGAATAAAAATTTTGTTAATCTGCGGAGACTGTAACAAAATTGGTGGGCGAATTTTCGAAAAAAGGAAGGAAGAGAGAAGACGGGGGGAGAGGAGGGAATTACGGGAGGGCTCATGCCCAGAACTGACAGGCAACTGTGCTTCCGCGGAGCAACCCGGCGGTGGTTTTATATCGCCTGGCTTGCTGGGCGCGGCTCTTGAGCCTGCCAATCATCTGTTCCGTGCGATTATTGGTCCAGGGAATACCCACATCAGCATAGAAAGCCACATAGCGTTGCCAATCACGCGATAAGCGCAGGATCAGGTCGCGGAGTTTTTCCAGGGGCGTGCGTTTTCCTTCCGGTGGTGTACTCCTGCCCGGCAGGGATTTCCACAGGCGGTGTAAGAGGCGGTCTCCATGCAATGGCAGGTCGCGCAGGATTTCCTCGACCTTTTCAAGCACCCCCTGCCAGGCTGGATCCAACTCAGCCTGTAACCCCTTCAAAGCATGCTTTACCCAGCGCCGCACATGAAACTGACAGACCTGATGCCCTATCTCCAGTTCATCGGTCAGTTGCTTGTAGATCGCCAGATCATCGCTCACGATGGCGCCGATGTCATGCATCTCTTTCAACCGTTTCAGCCAGGTGAACAGAGCCCGGCTGTCTTTCTCGTCTACCTCGGCAACCTCCAGCAGACTACCATCTCCCAGATCCACCGCCACCATCACTCCTTTGCCTCCCACCCAGGCTCCATCTACCCCCACCACCCGCACGCTTTTCCATTTCAATTCCCCCATCAACTTTTCCCCCTCTGCCTGTACATGCCGCCACCCGCTCATATGACTGAGCCTCAGCCCAAAGATCCTCAACACCCCGGCTACCCTGCGATAACTCAATCCCAGTGACCACAGGATCACACTCAATTTCTTCAACCGTTCACTGTGCCGTCCATTGCCTACCCCCTCCGGATAGTCCCGAAAGGTGCGCCTGCACCGTGTGCATCGATACCTCACCACCTCGACATGACGAACTTTGACATCCTCGATGCGCCTTTTCTCCACTCCCCATCGCTGGAATGTCTCCCCCTGACAATATGGACAGCGCTTCGGACGAGCAGGCTTTTTTCGTTTTACCTGTGGCAGTTGGAGTATAATCTTCATGGAAGGGCTCCTGGAGTTGTGATATCAATATCTTACAGGATCCCTTCCTTTTTTTCCCTTTCTCCACCAAGTTTGTTACAGCGTCAATCTGCGAATCCAATATTCGAGCCACAAACCAGGGCGCTTTGCTTTTCCTTCCATATTCCAAAATAGATTAGAATCAAAGAAAGATTTTCTTTCAAGGGAGTATGCTATGTGTTGCAGTGACGAGAAACGCATTTACACTTCAGAAAAAGCCCCCAAAGCCCTGGCTCCGTATTCTCCGGCAGTGAAAGGGGGAGGGTTGATTTTTATTTCCGGTCAGTTAGGACTGGATCCGGCGACCAATCAACTGGTGGAAGGTGGATTTGAAGCCGAATGCCGTCAGGCGTTGAACAATTTGAAGAATCTGGTTGAAGCGGCTGGCTCCACGCTGGACCAGGTGGTGAAAGTGACGGTTTTCCTGAAGGACATCAATGATTTTGCCCGCTTGAATTCGATTTATGCCGAGTATTTCACCGTCAATCCGCCTGCCCGCTCTGCATTTCAGGTGGCGGCACTTCCCAAAAATGCCGCGATAGAGATCGAAGCCATTGCCCTGGCACCCGAGTGCTGTTGTTGTCATCAGGACTGCTGCGACTAACTCATGACGAGCGAGTTAATCCTTCTGGTGGATGATGAGCCCAGCATCGTCTCGCTGTGTCGGATGTACCTGGAGCGCGAAGGATTCCGGGTGCAATCGGCGGGAGATGGCGTGACTGCTCTGGAGATGCTCAAAAAATCCCCTCCCGACCTGATGATTCTGGATGTCATGTTGCCAGAATTGGATGGTTTTGAAGTTTGTAAACAACTCCGCGCCCAGAACGACCCTTTGCCCATTTTGATGCTGACCGCGCGGGACGAAGATTACGATAAAATTTTGGGCTTGGAACTGGGCGCGGATGATTACATGACCAAGCCTTTCAATCCACGGGAACTGGTTGCACGGGTCAAAGCCATTTTGCGGCGTACCCGCCATCAGACTCACGAAGACCAGAATGTTATTCGTATAGGTAATATCGTCGTTGATCCAGCAAGGTATGAAGTCCGCAATGGAGATTACCTCATTCCTTTGAGAGCGCAGGAATTTGAGGTGCTTTGTGTCCTTGCCCGCAATGCAGGCAGAGTTTTAAGCCGCGAACAATTGCTCGAAAAAGCCTGGGGTTTTGATTTTTACGGGCAAACCCGCACCGTGGATGTGCATATTGCCCAGTTGCGTCGCAAATTAGCCGATTCCGGGGTGACGATTGAAACGGTTACCGGTGTTGGCTATAAACTGGTGGGTTGAGGACATGTTTTCATCCCTGCGTTCCCGTTTATGGTTGAGTTATGCTCTGCTCATTGGTGTATCCATTGGTGTGGTGGCGGTGACCTTGCTGGTGGCGTTTTTGCGCAACCCACTGGTGTATCGCTCAGGTTTACCTCGCTTAAGAGAAGCAATCAATACTGCCACGCCGCAGTTGGAGAAGGCAATTCCGCAGGGAATGAAGGCTGTTGAAGAAGAACTTCAAATGGCAAGCCGGCGTACAGGCTTGCGATATTTTCTTATTTCACCATCTGGAAAATTGTTTTATGATTCGGGAAAAGGCCAGGAAGGTGGCATTGCCCTTCTGGCTTTGCGAAGGATCATCCTGAATGAGAACGAGGTCCCTTCAGGGTTATATCGTGATCAGAATGGAAAACGCTGGCTGTACCTTTCCCAGCGCTTACCAGAAGGAATGATTCTGGTTGTTGCCATGCCAACCCGGGACCTTCCGCTCAATACCCTGATACGCAACGAAATGGTGATGCCGGTAGTGCTGGCAGGGCTTTGCGGGTTGGGCCTTTCGGTGGTTCTGGCATTAGCCATGGGTGCCTGGATTGCCCGACCATTGCAAAAGATGCAGAAAGAAGCCGCTCAACTGGCAGAAGGGAAAGCCGTTGGGGTATCTGAAGAAGGACCTCAGGAAGTGCGCGAACTGGCGCATTCCTTAAATGAAATGATGCGCAAAGTCCAGGCGGGTCAGCGGGCTCAGCGGGATTTCATTGCCAACGTATCCCATGATTTGAAGACCCCGCTTACCGCAATTCAGGGGTTTGCCCAAGCCATTCTGGATGGTACCGCCCAAAGCCCCGAAACCCTCAGGAATGCAGCCACTGTGATTTACAACGAAGCCTCAAGAATGTACCGTTTGGTGCTGGACTTATTGACCCTGGCGCGTTTTGACGCTGGCACTGCCGATCTGGTATTTGAAAAGGTAGATCCCCAGGATTTGTTAAGGGAAACAGTGCGCCGGTTTTCCCCGCTGGCACAGAAAGCAGGGGTGATATTACGCCTGGAAGATGCTTCCTTGCCTGTGTTGTTCGCTGATGGCGAGCGTTTGATGCAGGCTCTTGCTAACTTGATGGATAATGCCTTGAAATATACACCTGCAGGTGGAACGATTGTGTTGCGCGGGAAAGTAGAGGAAGGTCATTTGCTTCTGGAAGTTCAGGACACCGGCAAGGGGATTTCCCCCGAAGAGCAAACGCGGATTTTCGAGCGCTTTTATCGCGGCAATCCTTCCCGCAGTCAGGATGGCGAACAGAGTTCTGGCTTGGGGCTTCCTATCGTGCGGGAAATTCTTCGCGCGCATGGGGGAGAGGTGCGTTTGTACAGTGAAGTAGGGAAGGGGAGTTGTTTTACTCTGGTTTTACCTCTGCAGGGGAGCGAGGTGCACCGAGAACATCAGGGAGGGAAGCGGGAGTGAAAATTTCTGTCATTGTGCCCTGCTACAACGAGGAACGAACCATTGCCCATCTTTTGGAGGCTTTGCGCCAGCAAACAGTTGGAACAAAGGCTTTTGAAGTCATCATTGCCGATGGCATGTCCACCGATGCCACCCGTCAGGTTATCCAGAACTATCTTCAAGAACACGCTGAACTGACCGTGCGAGTGGTGGATAATCCCAAACGGCACATTCCTTCAGGGTTGAACCGTGCCCTTGAAGTGTCTACCGGAGAGATCATTGTCCGTCTGGATGCTCATTGTATCCCCGCGCCAGATTACCTTGAACGCTGTGTAGAAGCCCTGCAGGCAGGCAAAGGGGAAAATGTGGGGGGCGTTTGGCAAATCCAGCCCAGTGGAGAAGGCTGGATTGCCCGTGCCATTGCCGCGGCAGCAGGCCATCCCTTGGGAGTTGGGGATGCGTTATATCGTTTTACGTCCCAACCGGCTTTGGTGGATACGGTTCCCTTTGGTGCCTTTCGCCGGGAAACACTTGCACGCGTTGGATTTTATGACGAAACGCTTCTCACCAATGAAGATTACGAGTTGAATGCCCGTATTCGGAAACAGGGAGGCAAAATTTATCTTGACCCTGCGATTCGCTCCATTTATTTTGCCCGTAATACATTATCTGCGCTGGCAAAACAGTATTTTCGTTACGGATACTGGAAGTGGCGCATGTTGCGCCGCTATCCGGAAACCCTGCGCTGGCGTCAGGCATTACCCCCATTATTTGTGCTTAGTCTTCTGGTCCTTTTGATTTCCGGTGTTTTCTTTCGTCCGCTATGGCTTTTTTTGGTGGCGGAAATCGGGGTATACTTGCTTGCGCTCTGGTTGGGCGCTCTGCCGGTTGCATGGCGTAAAAAAGATGTGTGGCTTGGAATTGGCATCCCCCTGGCGATTATGGTCATGCATGTATCCTGGGGGAGTGGATTTCTCTGGAGCATGATGAGGAAATGATGGAAAGAGAATACTCGCGCTGGCGGCTTCGTCCTGAGGAACGACGAACTATTCTTGTGATTGGAGATTTCATTGTAGCCCTGCTGGCTCTGGTAATTGCGCTGGTTGCCTGGGGACAGCGGGACTGGCTGGACTTCTCCCAACTTCTCATGCAGCGTATCCCGCGATGGTTTTTCCTGCTTCCGTTAGGTTGGCTGCTCTTAAATATTGAGATGTACGACATTCGCCGCGCCGGACGGAAGGATGAAACGGTCAAAGGGATTTTGATCGCCGCCGGTGTGGGGTTGATGCTTTACCTTTTTGTCTTTTTCTTTTCCACTCCGGGGGATATGCCCCGCGTGGGTGTGGCGGTGTATATTGCCGCGGTGACTCTTCTAACCCTCGGATGGCGTTTCTTATACATCCGTGTTTTCACGGCTCCTGAATTTTTGCGCCGGGTTCTTATTGTGGGCGCCGGGGTGGCCGGTACTACTTTAGCGAATGTGGTGAACAGCATTCGTCCTCAACCTTTTCAGATCATTGGCTTTATTGATGACGATCCGGAGAAGGTAGGTACAGAGATTGCTGGCTTGCCTGTCATTGGAGATTCTTCTCGGCTTCTGGAATTGATCGAGAAATACCAGATTACGGATCTTATCTTTGCCATTTCCGGAGATTTACGTCCCGAGACATTCCGTGTTCTGGTGGACGCGCAGGAACGAGGTGTGCAAATTACCACCATGATCTCAGCCTATGAACGTTTGTTGGGGCGTGTTCCCATCTTTCTCCTGCCAACCGAGTGGATTTTGCGCAGTTTTGTGGACTATGCCCATACCGATTCTTTCTATGAGATGAGCAAGCGTATTCTGGACATTTTGGGTGGCCTGGTGGGCACGCTCATCACCCTTGTTCTTTACCCCTTCATTGCCCTGGCAATCTGGCTGGATAGCGGCTCTCCGGTGGTATTTACCCAGACTCGCGTAGGAAAAAACGGGAAGGAATATACCATTTACAAATTCCGTACCATGCGTCAGGATGCCGAGAAAGATGGAAAAGCCCGGGTAACGGTGGAGAACGATGAACGCATCACCCGCGTGGGCAAAATTTTACGCAAGAGCCACCTGGATGAACTTCCGCAATTCATCAATGTCCTGCGGGGTGAGATGAGCCTGGTGGGTCCCCGCGCAGAGCGACTGGAATTGGTACAGTCTCTTCAGAAGAAAGTGCCTTTTTATCGGGCGCGTTTGCTGGTCAAGCCCGGCATTACTGGCTGGGCGCAGGTCAATTTTGGCTATGCCGCTACGGTAGAAGATACGGCTATAAAACTGGAGTATGATTTGTATTACATCATGCATCGTAACCTTCTGCTCGACTTACTCATTCTTCTTCGCACAGTAGGCACGGTGGTTGGATTCAAGGGACAGTAAGATGCGCTCCAAACCTGTACCCAGTGTAAGAAACCGTTACCTCTTGATAGGCGATCTACTATTGATCGTGCTTTCTGTTTTGGGAAGTTACGCGCTTCGCTTTGAACTGGGAAATTTCTTTTTCTTTTACCTTCCCTCGGCTTACTGGATGGCGGGAGCGGCGTTAATCATCAAACCTCTGGTGTATTACTTCTTTGGTTTATACCGCCGCATGTGGATTTATGCCAGCATCCGCGAAGCCCTGATGGTGGTGGCTGCCTCAGTAACCGCTTCGGCGTTGCTTGCGGCTACCATGATTGCTCTGACTTCCTTCCGCCTTTTTGTGGGCTTCCCCCGTTCGGTGCTGATTATTGATTTCTTCCTTTCCGTGTTTGCAGCAGGTGGATTGCGTTTTACCCTGCGTTTATTAGCAGAAAGTCGCATTAACCAGGCAATTCAGGAAGGCGCGGGACTTCGTCAACCTCAGAAGGTGTTAATTGTTGGCGCTGGGGATGCCGGCGCGCTGGTGGTGCGGGAATTGCAGAAAAATCCTCAACTGAATTTGATCCCGATAGGCTTCCTGGATGACAATCCAGCCAAACAACGACAGCAAATTTATGGTGTGC
Source organism: Anaerolinea thermophila UNI-1 (assembly GCF_000199675.1). Taxonomy (GTDB): domain Bacteria; phylum Chloroflexota; class Anaerolineae; order Anaerolineales; family Anaerolineaceae; genus Anaerolinea; species Anaerolinea thermophila. The sequence continues at coordinate 2,499,206 of NC_014960.1, read as the reverse complement.
CGGTTGTTGGCACTTTGAGCGATCTGGAAAAGGTCATCGATCAAACCCGGGCTCAACAGGTTATCATTGCTATTCCTTCGGCGGCAGGGCGGGTGGTGCGTCTGGTAGCGGATGCCTGCCGCGCCAAAGGGGTGCCTTTCCGCACCATGCCCGGAATTTATGAATTGCTGGGAGGAACGGTAAGTGTCAGCCGTCTCCGCGAAGTAGACATTACCGACCTCTTGCGGCGTAACCCTGTGCAGATAGACGAATCCCTTGTCGGCGCAACCCTTTCGGGGAAAGTGGTACTGATTACCGGCGCTGGTGGTTCCATTGGTCGGGAACTGTGTCGGCAGGTTGCCCGTTGGGGACCCAGCGAGTTAATTCTGCTTGGTCATGGCGAAAACAGCATCTTTGAAGCCCTCATGGAACTGCGGGAGAATTTTCCGTCCCTGCTCTTTCGCCCTGTGATTGCCGATGTGCGCGATTATGGGCGTATTCGGAATGTTTTCCTGCGTCATCGTCCCGAGATTGTCTTTCACGCCGCTGCGCATAAGCATGTGCCTTTGATGGAATTAAATGTGGAAGAAGCCGTGACCAATAATGTGCTGGGTACCATGAATGTAGTCAGCGCTGCCCTGGAAAGCGGCGTGGAGCGCTTGGTGATGGTTTCTACAGATAAGGCGATTCGCCCTGCCAATATCATGGGTGCCACCAAGCGCTTGGCTGAGATGATTGTGCTGGATGCGGCGCGTCGTTCCGGGAGGTCGTATTCCGTCGTGCGTTTTGGCAACGTACTGGGAAGTCGTGGGAGTGTGGTGCCTCTGTTCAAGCGCCAAATCGCCCGTGGAGGTCCGGTCACGGTCACCCATCCAGAGATGCGACGGTATTTCATGACCATTCCGGAAGCGGTGCATCTGGTCCTGCAAGCCTCGGCAATGGGAGAAGGTGGCGAGACGTTTGTCCTCAATATGGGAGAACAGATTCGAATTCTCGATCTGGCAGAGGACTTAATTCGCCTCTCAGGATTGGAACCGGGAAAGGATATCGAAATTGTCTTTACCGGTATCCGCCCGGGCGAGAAATTGAGCGAAGACTTGTGGGATGAAGGGGTTCCCATTGAAAGGACAGAACATCCCGAAATTTTCCGGGTCAACAGCGAGACCCCTGAATTGAGCGGGGAGGAATTACGCAGCCTGGTGGAACAGGTCTTAAGACTTGCTCAGGAAGGGGATACGCATACCCTGATTAATCTCCTGGACGAAACTATCCCCGGTGCGGCTATTCGCAGCACCCCGCCAACGGAGTTCACCTCAATTTACTGATGGCTATTGTCAACGTTTCAGAGTGGGAGAAATTTCTACAGGCTCATCCTCAGGCGCACATTTTGCAAACCGGTGCATGGGGGGCGCTGAAGTTGGCATTTGGGTGGCAGCCAGTGTATTTCATTTCCGGAGACGCTGGCGCCCAGGTGCTGTTCCGTCGCTTACCGGCTGGATTGAGCATTGCGTATGTTCCCCGTGGACCTGTAGGCAAGGATTGGCTTCCCTTGTGGCGGGAAATCCTTCCTTACTGCCGAAAGCATGGAGCGGTTGTTCTCAAAGTTGAACCCGATGCCTGGGAAGAAGAGGAAGATCATCTCACCCTGCAAATGCCGGGCTTTATTCCGGAGGGCATACCGGTGCAACCGCGTAGAACATTGGTGGTCAGCCTGGAAGGTAGCGAAGAAGACTGGCTGGCGCGCATGAAGCAAAAGACTCGCTACAATATCCGCCTGGCAGAGCGCAAAGGGGTCATTGTCCAACCCTCTCAAGACATTGAGGGGTTTCACCGCATGATGACGCTGACCGGTGCGCGGGATGGCTTTGGGGTGCATTCCCGCGAGTATTATCAGCGTGCTTACGACTTATTTCATCCTCTGGGAATGGCAGAATTGCTGGTAGCGTTGTATGATGGAAAACCCCTGGCGGGTTTAATGGTTTTTGCCCGCGGGGAGCGGGCGTGGTATTTTTATGGTGCTTCCACCGACGAAGAGCGTAACCGCATGCCCACCTATCTTTTGCAATGGGAAGCCATGCGCTGGGCTGCATCCCGTGGATGTCGCTGGTACGATTTGTGGGGTGTGCCGGATGAATCGGAAGAGGTGCTGGAAGCCCAGTTTGAGTCCCGCCACGATGGGCTGTGGGGTGTCTATCGCTTCAAGCGTGGCTTTGGGGGGGTGTTGCGGCGCTCCGCCGCAACCCGCGAATATCCACTCTGGAAACCTCTGTTTCCTCTGTATCGCTGGTTGGAAGGGCGGGAGCGTCGAGCATGAATTCCATCGAAAACTGGAATGAGACTATTGCGCATCTGCCGGGCGCATCGATTTTGCAAACGCAGGAATGGGCGCAGATTAAGTCAGCGTATGGCTGGGAACCCATCCCTCGGGTTTGGAAATCGCCTCAGGGAGAACTTCTTGCCGCGGCAATGATACTTCGCAGAAGGTTCCAACTGCGCGGAATTGCTTTACCGGTAAGCCTTTTGTACGTGCCTCGCGGTCCCTTGTTGAACTGGTCGGATAAAGCATTGGCGGTTCGGGTTATTGCCGATCTGGAGGGGTTGGCAAAAACCCAAAAGGCGCTGTTTATCAAGATTGACCCTGAGGTGGTTTTAGGATGGGGAGTTCCTGGCAGAGAAGAGGCGCGGGAAAATCCCGATGGGCAGTGGGTACAATCCCAATTAAACCTTCGGGGATGGCAGTATGCCGTGGAACAAATCCAGTTCCGCAACACTGCGATCTTGGATCTCTCAGGGGATGAAGAAGGCTGGCTAACCAGGATGAAGCCCAAAACCCGTTACAATCTTCGACTTGCCGAGCGCAAAGGAGTAAAGATACGGCAGGCTTCCGAACACGATTTAGGACTGCTGTATCGCATGTATGCTGAAACTTCTGTACGGGATGGTTTTATTATTCGTCCGGAATCTTACTACCGGCAGGTATGGTCAACGTTCATGCAAAAAGGCATGGCTTACCCGCTGATTGCGGAGGTAGAAGGGGAAGCGGTAGCCGGGTTGGTTTTGTTTGTCTTTGCTGGACGAGCCTGGTACCTGTATGGCATGTCGCGGGATGTCCATCGCGAAAAAATGCCCAATTACCTGCTTCAATGGGAAGCCATGCGTCTGGCACGCCAACTGGGTGCCAGGGAGTACGATTTGTGGGGGGCGCCTGAAGTGTTTGATGAGTCTGACTCCATGTGGGGGGTCTTTCGATTCAAGGAAGGACTGGGAGCGCAGGTGGTGCGCACTCTGGGAGCCTGGGATTATCCGGTCGCTCCGCTGGGATATCGCCTGTTTACCCGGGTCATTCCGCGTTTGCTGGATGTGATGCGCTGGCGTGCACGGCGAAAATTACGCCGGGAGGTTTCTGTATGATTCCCCGATTGAAACTGGCTGCTTTGCCTACCCCCATCGAGTTCCTGCCTCGATTGGGTGCTTATCTGGGTGGGTTGCGTATTCTGATTAAACGAGATGACCTGACCGGTGTTGCCTTTGGAGGCAACAAAACCCGCAAATTGGAACTGGTGCTGGCAGAAGCCCAAAGTGTAGGGGCACATACGTTAATTACGGTGGGGGCTGTACAATCCAATCATTGTCGCCAGGTAGCGGCGCTTGCCGCGCGGATGGGATTGAAGTGTAAACTGGTCCTTTATGGAGAGATCCCGTCGCGGGCTTCAGGTAACCTGTTTTTAGACCGCCTGTTTGGTGCAGAAATTTTCTGGACGAGCAAGGACGCCCGCAATGAAACTTTGAACGAGGTGTTTGGCGAGTCCTGGGCACGGGGAGAGCGCCCATACCTCATCCCGTTAGGCGCATCCAACCCTTTAGGGGCTGCGGCATATGCACTGGCATTTGATGAAATGCTGCAGCAAATCCAGTCTGAGCGCGTTGATTGGATTGTTGTGGCTTCTTCGTCTGGAGGTACGCAGGCGGGTCTGGTCTTGGGTGCGCATCGACGCCACTTTCATGGACGCATTTTGGGCATCAGCATCGATGAACCCGAGCGAGAGTTGAAGGAGGTGGTTGCGTTTCTGGCACGTGAAGCCTCCGATCGTTTGGGAAAAGCCATGACTATTCATCCAGAGGATGTGTTTGTCAATGCCGATTATTTGGGGGGTGGTTATGGGGTGATGGGTGAGGCGGAACGAGAAGCCATTACCCTGTTTGCACAACTGGAAGGGGTGTTGCTCGATCCGGTCTACACGGGAAGGGCGGCGGCTGGATTGATTGATCTGGCACGCAAAGGCTTCTTTCACCGCGGTGAAACCATTTTGTTCTGGCATACCGGAGGAACCCCGGCACTTTTTGCCGATAAATATCAAAATCAATTGCTCAGCGAATGACCGGGCGCCAGACAGGGGAATAGTCAAACGAAGGATCCGTCGTCAAGCGAATGTTTGTCGCACCGTTCATGGTCATCAGATAAATATCATGGTTGGTGCCGTCTGGCCAGCCTTCATAAGCCACCCAGAAGCCATCTGGCGAGAGGGTAAAACTGCCTACAGGACCAATGTCCACTGTGCCACTGGCGGGGATGCGGAATTCCCGCGGACTCTGGCGGTCTTCATAACGCATCCCGACGAGTCGTGGAACTTTGGAGCCACCCACAATTTGGTTGTAAAGAATTGCCTGACCATCCCAGGACCAGGTGGGGAAGAAATTGGTGACATCTCCCGGTGGGCTAAAGCGTACCTGATTTTCCCCATCCTCGCTCATAATCCAGATTTGGCTATTCGAGATACGCCGGACAAAGGCGATTTGCCGGCTGATGGGTGACCAGGACGGTTGGAGGTCAGAATAACGCGACTCGGAGATTTCCCGAGCCACCAGGGTCTGCAAATCCATAACGAAAATGCTGGGACGCCCGGTGCGGAGCGAGGTAAACGCCAGTTTCTTGCCATCCGGCGACCATGCTGGGTCAAAATCCCCCTCCGGGCTGGAGGGAAGCGGAATGGGTTCTGAACCATCCATCGCCAGCAGGTAAATGGCACTTCCTTCGTAGATTTCCCGTTTACCCGGACATGGTGAAATAAACGCCAGTTTACTGCCATCGGGCGACCACGCAGGTTGGCAAGCACCGTTGCGCATGTTGGTCAGTTGCCTCAGGTTTTTCCCATCCGCACTCATCATCCAGATTTGCATTTGTCCGGTACGTTCAGAAACAAAAGCAATTTCTGAGGCGCCACCTCCCAGGGGAGTGGCAGTAGGGGTGAAAACCGGTGTAGGGGTTTCTGTGGAGGTTGGCGGAATGACCGGACGGGCGTTTTCTGTGGCAGTAGGGGCGGTTGATTGATTCCCTTCGACAGACGGGGTTTGTTCCACAGGAGGGATGGGAGTGTCTTCCTGATTAACCTCTAAGGAAGGTGTTGCAGAGGCAGATTCAGTGGCAACAAAGGGGGTAGAGGGGTAAAAACCGGCAAAAAGGCTTTGGGAAAGGTCAGGACGAAGGGTGAACAACAGGTATGAAAGTCCCACCAGCAAGGCAAAAACGGGAATCAGTACACCGGGTTGGAATCGACGGCGTTTCCTGAAATTGCGCTTGGATTTCTGTTTGCCGTTGGTTGAGGGTTGTACATTACCATTTTGAGCCAGTTCCTCTGCCAGTAATTCCGGGGGAGGCGGGGAAATGGTAGGACGCTCTTTGAAGAATGCGCCCACCTCACTGCATTCAATCAGGGCTTGACGGAACTCCTCGACACTCTGAAAACGATCATCGGGATCTACTTCCAGGGCTTTTTCAATGACTTCTGCCAAACGGCGGTTGATTTTGGGGCGCAATTTGCGGATGTCGGTTAACTGTTCCTTTCCTGTTAGACGGTTCAGCCCATCTTCAGGAATGGAGCCGGTAAGTGCGGCGTAGAGGGTTGCCCCAAGAGAATACACATCACTGCGCTCATCGGTGTGAGAGGTGCCGTACTGCTCTGGGGGGGAATAACCTGGTGTCATGGCACGTGCGCCGGTCATGGTCACCTGATTCCCTTCCATGATCTTTGCCAGCCCGAAATCTACCAGTACGGCTTGCCCTTCCGGAGTGACCTTGATATTTCCGGGTTTCAAATCTCGATGGATGATGGGCTGGGGGCGGGTGTGCAGGTAATTCAACGCTTCGCAAACAGAGATCCCAATCAGAATGACCTCGTTTTCCGGTAGAACCCCAGCACGTTCCATGCGCTGGCGCAGGTCTTCTCCCTCAATGTAATCCATGACCAGATACTGCCCCTGCCCGGGGAGGACAAAGTAGTCGGTCACATGAGGCAGTCCAGGATGTCTTAAGCCGGCAAGGATACGGGCTTCACGTTCAAACTGACGGCTGTATTCATCGGTAAGGAACAGGTTTTCCTTTACTGCAACATGAACCCCCAGGTGCTCATCCACCGCTCGATACACAGCCCCCATCCCCCCCTGTCCGAGGATGGACACAATTCGATAGCGGTGATTGAGAAGTGTTCCCGCGGCTAAAGGCATGGCTTGATTTTACCTGACGAATAAATTCACTGCAATGTGTTTATTTTAGCAGTTTTTCAGGTTGGGTGTTGGGTTCGATGATGAGCCTTTTTGCCATCTCCAAACCTGTTAAGTCGGGCGAGAACGACCAGGTGATTACCCCTAGGAAGACTCCAAACCATAAGGTTGCCAGCCGAATCAATACCGTGGCTGTAGAGGCGATGTCTGGAGAGAGGTGAAGCGTCAGGGTCAACAGCCCGGCAATCGAAATTTCTGCCGCGCCTAACCCGCCTGGCAGAGCCGAGACCGCGCCGATGATCGTGGAGAAAGCCAGAATAAAGACAGCGGTGTGGAGGAGATGAGATGTCGGTTCTAACCCCAAGCCTCTGAGGATAAAATAAAAACCAATTCCTTCTCCCAACCAGGAAATCAGTCCTAAACCGACTGCCAGAATCGCTACACCCGGTTGAAACAGAGTAAAACTCCCTTCGTAAAACTCGCGAATATTCTGAGAAAAGCGCCTGAGAAAGCCAACTCTTTCAATTTGATCTAAAACCCATAATGCAGCAGGGCGGATTTGGGAGAGAATCATCACCCCAATCAAGCCTGCCAGAAGGATGGCAAAACCTATCCAGTATTGGGGGAAAGCCAGAATGCCAATAGTAGAAAGAAGAGCCACAGCCAATCCGTCGCTGAGCCGCTCTGCTAATACCACGGAAACGCCCCGTCCTACTGGCACGGAGGTTTTCCGCATCAGCCAGACCCCCTTTAATACCTCACCAACTTTTCCTGGGGTGACGGCAAGTGGAAACCCCGCTACAAAGATGCGCAGGCTTGTCCCTATTTTAAGTCGGTGGACGCCAATTTGCTTCAGGTAAATATGCCACTTCACAAAACGTAAAGCATAATTCAGCAGGGTAAATGCCAGGGCAATCCCAAAGTACTGCACCTTGAATTCCAATATCGTGGAACTGACGTGCTGTAAATCGCCCAGGAATGCCAGTCCCAATAACACTACAAAGCCCAGAAAAACACCTGGTAAGAGCGAGCGAAACAATGAACGATTGGTCACACTCATGGATATCCCTCTAAAGGGATTATACTGAGAATTGTCAAGGATTTCCTTACAGGGTTGTTAACTTAAAGTTTTCAATTCTGTCAGGTAAATCTGTAATACAATCAACATATGTCCCTCGAAAGTTTACAGGAACGTGCTGATCGTCCCGTGCTGGCAATTGGTGCCGCCGGGCTGGATATGGTAGGCGTAATTACTGAGCCGGTCACCGAGCGCCTGGCTAATCCTGCAAGCATTCGATTTTCCTTCGGCGGGGTAGCCCGCAATGTGGCGGAAAACCTGGCGCGTTTAGGGCAAGCAGTGCGGTTGGCTACCGCTGTGGGAGAAGACCCCTTTGGTTCGGATTTACTCGAACACACGGCTTCCTGCGGGGTAGATGTTTCTCCCAGCCTCCATGTCAAGGGGTACGACACGGGGTCTTATCTGGCGGTATATGAGTCCGATGGAACTTTGAAAATGGCGCTGGAGGATATGCAGGTGCTTCAAGCGTTGACGCCTGCGTATATCCGCGAACTGGAACCGTTGTTTGCCGAGTCCAGCGTGATTTTCGTGGATGCGAATCTACCACCGAAGACCCTGAAGGTGGTGGTTCAGCAAGCGCGGCGTTTGAAAGTCCCTGTTTGCGCCGATACGACCTCTGTTGTTCTCGCTGAGCGCTTGTTGCCTTACCTGAAGCATCTCTTCCTGTTATCTACCAACAGTAAAGAGGCTTCTGTGTTGACCAATCATACCCCCGATGTAACCGGTCGAGCCAGTGCCCTGGAAGTCTCCCGGTTTCTTATTAACCAGGGGGTTGAAGTGGTGATCATTGCTTTGGCGGCGTTTGGAGTAGTGTATGCTACCTCTGAAACCAGTGGACATGTCCCCGCGGTGCGTACAAAGGTGGTTGACCCAACCGGTGCAGGGGATGCATTGACAGCCACCACACTATTTGGTTTGCTCAACAATATTCCGCTGGATGATAGTGTCCGTCTTGGAGTGACTGCTGCCTCTCTAGTGTTGAGGCATACCGGGCCGGTGTACCCAGGGATTTCTCTGGAAAGCCTTTACGACCAATTGATTGGATGAAAGTATGGAAAAGATAGTCCTTTCCCCCGCTGTACAAAAGGCATTAGATGCAAAAACTCCTCTGGTAGCCCTGGAAACTGCGGTGGTCACGCATGGTTTGCCCTATCCTGTAAATGTACAACTGGCGCATGCCCTGGAGCAGGAAGTACAGGAACAGGGAGCAACCCCGGCAACTATTGGTGTGCTTCGTGGGGCGGTTTATGTGGGGGTGTCGGCGGAAGCCCTGGAGAGTTTGGCGCAGGAATCTGCGGTGCGCAAGATCAGTGCCAGAGATTTCGGCATTGCCCTGGCACGGGGAGAAAGCGGCGGGACCACCGTTGCCGGTACGCTGGTGGTAGCGCGCCAAGTGGGAATCCGGGTGTTTGCTACTGGTGGTATTGGCGGGGTACATCGTCATGCCCCGTTTGACGTTAGCGCCGATTTATTCGAATTGGGACGTTCTCCACTGGTGGTTGTTTGTGCGGGTGCCAAAGCCATTCTGGACTTACCGGCGACTCGTGAGGTACTGGAAACGCACGGCGTTCCTGTGGTTGGGTATCAGACGGATGAATTCCCCGCCTTTTATTCACGCGAAAGCGGTTTGCCTGTAGATGTCCGTGCGGACAGTCCCGAAGAAGTGGCGAAGATTGCCCAAACACACTGGCAGATGGGGAATTCCAGCGCCGTGCTGGTTGTTGTGCCGCCGCCGGTGGAAGCGGCTTTACCTCGAGAGCAGGTAGAACGCTGGATTGAGCAAGCCGTTCAGGAAGCCAATCAGCGCGGTATTCATGGGGCTGGGGTAACACCATTCTTGCTGGCGCGTATGGCAGAATTGAGCGGCGGTACCAGTTTACAGGCAAATCTTGCTCTCTTGCGTCAGAATGCCCGCGTCGGGGCACAAATTGCTGGCGCGCTTGCCGATTTTCACAGGTGTATCCTCTAACTTTGGAAATCTACCCTTGAGGTGCCCCTTAAGACTATGGTCGAGGGGTGGAAGTTGCCGTGGCTGTGGGCCAGCGCGTATCCGTTGGTCGGCGGGTATTGGTGATGGTGGGAGTGCGCGTCACCGTGGGCGTGTTGGTTGCAGTCCCGGTGAAAGATGGCGTGGGTGATGGACGGGTAGGGCTTGGACCCGGCGTAGCAGTAGGGACGGGCGTGCGGGTTGGCGTACGGCTGGGTTGTGGCGTAGGCGGTTCACCTTCTACGGTAAACCGTCCGGAGCGTTTCCATTCTGTACCGACAAAGATCTGCACTTCGTATTCGCCCGGCAGCCAGCCGCCCAAGGGATCTATACACTCGGAATATCCAAAACCGCCCGTACCACCGTTCCAGGGCAGGGTTTCAAAGCATACCAGTTCGCTACCCCGATACCAGAGAGCACTCCATTGCGACCCCACGGTCATCTGATCATAACTGAAGATGGCATAGATTTGCGGAACCGGGTTCTTGAAAATATCTGCCGGATCAACGGGTTGAAAACTCTTATCCAGTTTGGTGGCAAACACCAGGGGACTGAACACGGCAGAAGGATTGGGGGTGATGGTGGAGAGGAATTGCGTCGCTACCACAGAGGGCATAGCGGGGGTATTGGTAATCGAAGGAGTATTGGTAATGGTAGGCGTCAGGGTAATGGTAGGCGTCAGGGTAATGGTGGGGGTTAGAGTCACTGTAGGGGTCAGTGTCACGGTTGGGGTGGGGGGAAAATACCGGTAAGCCACTGGTTCAGCGAATCGATTGATGATTACTCCCATGGCAAAAAAGATCAGGGAGAAGAATACTAACCGCCATCCCTGGCTGAGGCGTTGACGCCGTTTTTGGAAGTAGGTCAGTCGCCGCCCTGCTTGAATCGTTCGCCATCCTGTCCAGAAGGAAAAGAACGATAAGAACAGGAAGGTGAACGAGGCAACAACCACGCCTGTCTTAATATCCAGGTTCATTGAGACGGATTATAGCACGGTCTGAAAAAGTCCTGAAAGGATGACTGTACTGGGTGGCATGGATTAACTTGTCGAGACAGGCTCTTGAAAAATCAGACGGGTGCGCTCCATGCGTGCGGTAATGGGATCGATTCCCAGCGCCAGCAAAACTTCTTCCGGGCGTGCGGTGGCGCTTTCCTTGGCTGAAAGGCGCATGGCAAGCGCGGGTAAATCTGATTCGGGCAGTGTCACCAGATGAAGCGCCTCAATTAAAGGGCGTAAGTCGTAAGACTTTTCCCGCCTGACCCGAATAATTTCTTTTTGGTTGAGCAGATTTTCGATCCGCTCGGCAATATCGGCGGGGCATCCTTCCCGGAATTTCACGAGGTATTCTGCCGAAAGTACCAGCGTTTGCAAAGCGGGATGTTGTAAGGGAATGATTTCTACCCGCTGAAGGGATAATCCGGGCGGTGCCGCTCTTTGCACTCGTATCTGTACATCCTTGGGGGGAAGCGGTTCGACCAGCCAGACATCTGCGACTTCACAAAGTGAAGTGAAGCCCAAAGGCAAAGCACTTGCCAGGTGAAAACGCGGGCGTGGGTTGAAGCCTTGAGAAAAAGCCAGGGGCAATCGAGCGCGGCGGAAGGTGCGCTCCCACACCAGCATCATATCCAGATGACTCACATAGCGCAGTTCAGCGCCGCGGGCATACCACAACCGATAGCGGGTTAATGCGCTCATGCCGTTGCTTTCTCTCTAATCGGGGTTTTTCGGCGCACTGGCGGGCATTTCCAGGCTTCGTCGGGTGTCTTGGCCCTCAGGTCATTGAAGGTTGGTAGAATCCCACAAGCATAGCAATGCCCCCGGCAGTCATCTCGCAGGGTACCGGTCAGACTGTTCTGATATTCCTGTTTCAGATACGATGGACGTACGGCGATGCTGATGTGCGACCAGGGGAGCACTTCATCGAGGTCGCGTTTACGGTGGCTGTAAAACGCCGGATCGAGGTGGCATTCTGCAAAAGCCTGAAGCCACAGGTCGAAGTTGAAATGTTCCTGCCAGGCGTCAAATTTAGCCCCCAGTTGCCAGGCGCGCAGAATCACCTGACCAATACGGCGGTCGCCACGGGATAGCCAGGCTTCGTGCAGGGTCACTTTGGGGTCTACCCAATTCAGTTTGAAACCCTGTCCGCGCAATCCTTGTTGCAGTAGGGCTTGTTTGGCTTGGATTTGCTCCATGGTGTCAGCAGAAACCCACTGAAAGGGAGTGTGTGGCTTTGGAATGAAAGTACTGACCCCGGCATGAACTTTGGCGCGCCCGCCGCAAATTCTTCTCCCTTCGCGTAAAACGGCATGACACAAGTCGATGATGGCTTGTACATCTTCCAGGGTTTCCTCGGGGTGTCCAATCATGAAATACAGTTTGATGGTTGTCCACCCATGAGCGAAAATCTCGCGGGCGGTTTCCAGAATTTGCTCATGCGGAATGAACTTGTTAATCACCCGCCGCATGCGTTCAGAGGCGGCTTCGGGCGCAAGCGTGAAACCGCCGCTGGGTTTCAGAGACTTTAACCCTTTCATCAGTTCCACCGAAAAGGATTCAATGCGCAAAGAAGGCAGGGAAACGGTGATTTTCTGATCGCCGAATTGTTGGGTAACCGCTTCCACCAGTTCCTGAATATGCGTATAGTCTGAAGATGCCAGCGAGAGTAGTCCTACTTCTTCATATCCGGTGGCTTCCAGGGCTGTCTCAATGGCTTGAAGAATTTCTTCTACCGGACGCTCTCGCACCGGGCGGGTAACCATACCGGCGTGGCAGAAGCGGCATCCCCGGGTACATCCACGCATGATTTCAATGGGAATACGGTTGTGGACGATGTCAATCGAAGGCACAATGAAACGGGTGACAGGCGGGGGTAATTGAGCCACTATTCGTTTGACGATGGGCAGGGGAGCTTCCTTTGATTTGGGAGCAATCCGTTTGACTGTTCCATCAGGATGATATTCCACCTCATACAATCGTGGAACATACATGCCGGGGATGCCTGCCAGGCTCAGCCACAAGGTCTCGCGGCTCTGCCCGCTTTGTTTCCATGCCCGATAAACCTCAATAATATCGTGAATGATTTCCTCGCCCTCTCCGATGGCGAAGGCGTCAATGAAGGGTGACATGGGTTCAGGATTGAACGCGGCATGTCCGCCGGCAATCACCAGCGGATGGCGTTCATCGCGCTCTTCTGCCAGTACAGGCAACCCTGCCAGGTCAAGGATATTTAACACATTGGTATAAAGACTTTCGTACGGCAGGGTAAACGCCAGGATGTCGAATTCCTGCAGCGGGTGTTTGCTTTCCAGCGAGTAAAGGGGCATGCCCAGCGAACGCATCTGGTTTTCCATGTCTGTCCAGGGAGCGTAAGCGCGTTCTGCCAGGGCATCTTCCCGGCGGTTGATTTCATCGTAAAGAATCGTCAAACCCAGATTGGGCAGGCCCAGGTCGTAAATATCGGGGAAGATCAGAGCAATCTTTGTTTTTACCTGTTCCCATGCCTTCACAATCTGATTCAGTTCGCCCCCGGTATAACGACCGGGTTTCTGCACTTTAAGAAGAATACGATCCAGAACGGTTTCGATTTGTTCGGGAGTCCAGATAGCCATTAAAACACTCCTTTGTACATACCGCCATCTACCGGTAACATGACACCTGTAAGGTAAGATGCTGCTGGAGAAAGCAGGAACACTGCCGCGCGGGCAAATTCTTCGGGCTGGGCAATGCGCCCAAAGGGTGATTCGAGCGCCTGCTTCGCCATTTCTTCTTCAATACGGGTCTGGTTGGCTTTCGCGCGGGCTTCCAGCAGTTCGGCAATGCGTTCCGTTTCCACCCATGCCGGCAGGATAGAGTTTACCCGGATGTTGTATTGTCCCAATTCCAGCGCCAGCGATTTGGTTAACCCTACCGTAGCGGCGCGGACTGCATTGGAAAGAATCAGGTTGGGGATGGGTTGCTTGACTGAAATCGAGGTAATGGTAAGAATAGCGGGGGATGAACTTCGCTTCAAAATTGGCAATGCCGCGCGGATGAGCCGTACATGCGCCATCAGGCACAAATCAACAGCCCGTTGCCAGTCTTCTTCGTTCAGGTCTTCAAAAGCCCCGGGCTTTGGACCGCCAGTATTGGTGACCAGCAAATCCAGTCCGCCAAAGCGTTCGACGGTGCGTTGTACCAGGGCTGAGGGAAATTCTGCATTGGTAACATCTCCGGCAATAGCCAGTACTTCCGATCCGCTTTCGCGGGAAATTTGCTCGGCGGCGCGGTTCAAACGCTCGGAATTACGGCTGTTGATAACAACCTGCGCGCCTTCCTGCGCCAACAGGCGGGCGGTGGCAAAGCCCAAGCCGCGGCTTGCGCCGGTTACCACTGCAATTTTTCCCCGAAGACCCAAATCCATGCGTTCCCTCTATATCAATTCAATGTGATGATCCAGTACTTCAATATCCAAAAAGTGGTCGTGAACATCTTCCAGCGCTTTTTGGAGCAGACGTTGTACCTGTACGCGATCGTTGCTCAATGCGGCGCAGGCGAGCAGGGCTTCCTGCCAGTGATCCTGCAGGTCCATTTCGGCGGCAGAGACGTTAAACTCGCGGTGTAAACGTGCCAGCACGGGTTTGATGCGCCCGCGTTTTTCTTTGAGCGAGGTGCACCCCGGCAGACGAATGTGAATGGACAATACACCTACGGGCATAATTTCACCTGATTTTATCCAGTTTAATCATACCCCCAAAGGTTGGACTGCGTCAATTGATTGGACAAAACGCTCCATATTTAAGGGGATTACGAATCAATGAACTCAGTCTCAATGTTTTCGGCGCTTACCCCCTCGCTGTTGGATGAGAGTTCAATTTCGCCGAAAAGTTCCTGTTGGGTGGCTTGAATGATGTGGCGCTTGACCAGTTCCAGCATGGCAAGGAACGTCACCACCCATTCCAAACGGTCGTTTCGAATAGAAATCAGCGAGCGGAAGGTGGTCTTGCCTGCTTTTTTCAGGCGCTCCAGAATATTTTGAATCTTCTCGCGGATGGTAATGCGTGGTTTGGAAACCACCTTGCTCAAGGCAGGCAGGTCGGGCTGACTGATAAAAATCCCGCGCGCGGCTTGTACCAGGTCTTCCAGGGAAACGCCGCTCAGGTCCAGTTTGGCTTCCACTTTAACAGAAGGCTGACTCAAACGCAGGTAGGTGCGCAAATTTCTGGCTTCGCGGTCACCAAGAATTTCTGCCAGTTCTTTGAAGCGCTTGTAAATGATTAACTGGCGTGCCAGGGCTTCGCCGGGATTTTCCTCCTCGCTGGTGTGGGATTCTACAGTAGGACGGGGGAGTAATGCGGCAGATTTAATTTGCACCAGTCTTGCGGCAATCACCAGAAACGCGGAAACTTCTGCGGCATCCCGGTCTTCCAGTTGGCTCAGGTAAGCGAGATACTGGTCGGTCACCTGCGCAAGCGCCAGGGTGGTGATGTCCAGTTCGGCGCGCTCGATTAATTCCAGCAGAAGGTCCAGCGGACCTTCATATACAGGGGTTTGTACCCGATACCCTTCTGTCTGAAAACCTGCTACCTGAAAACTCACGAGGGGTATTATAGCAGATAGACGGGTATCTGAGAAAACTCGGTTATAATACCCCCTGATACAAAAACCTCTTCAAGGTGTGCATTTCTCAGTGGATAAAGGCGGTCTTACCCATATAGATGAAAGCGGTTCGGCGCACATGGTGGATGTGAGCGGCAAGCCAGACACCGAACGTACTGCCATTGCCCGTGGAGAGGTGGTTTTACGTCCCGAAACCCTGGCACTTATCCGTCAAGGGCTGATGAAGAAAGGGGATGTGCTGGGCGTAGCACAAATTGCCGGTATTTTGGGGGCAAAAAAGACTAGCGAGTTAATTCCGCTGTGTCATCCCTTGCCTCTGCATCAGGTGGATGTAAAACTGGAATTGGATGATGCCCTTCCGGGAGTCCGTATTACAGCCCTGGCACGTACCACCGGAAAAACCGGTGTGGAAATGGAAGCCCTCACTGCGGTAGCCGTTGCCGCTTTGACGGTGTATGATATGGTCAAAGCCGTGGAAAAAGGGGCGCGCATCCACAATATCCGTTTGGTGGAAAAACATGGCGGCTTGAGCGGAGACGTGATTAACGAGGAAGCATGAAGGTTGTTGTCTTAATGTTTGCTTCGCTGAAAGAACGGGCAGGTTTTTCCCGTAAAGAATTAGAACTGCCGGCGGAAAGCCGTGTTCGCGATCTCAAGCAACTGCTGAGTCAATCGTTACCCAACCTGGCGGGAACAATGGAAAATGTGATTGTGGCGGTGAATCGGCAGTTCGCTTTCGACGAGGATCTTATTCCCGATCAGGCTGAGGTGGCTCTGTTCCCGCCGGTAAGCGGGGGAGCAGAGTTTCCTACGATAGTGAGGGTGACCACGGACGTGCTGGATTTGGATGACCTTCTTGCGCGGATTACCCTGCCCACCACTGGCGCGGCGTGTTTCTTTACCGGGATGGTGCGGGCAAAAACCGAACGGGGTGCCCCCCACGAGACGGTGCGGTTAGAGTACGAAGCCTATGTGCCCATGGCGGAAGCCAAAATGAGGCAGGTGGCGGAGGAAATCCGCCAGCGCTGGCCCTCAGTCGAGGGTATCGCCATCGTTCAGCGTATTGGCTTGCTGGATGCAGGTACACCCACCGTGTTGATTGCCTGCACGGCGGCACATCGTGATACCGGCGTTTTTGAGGCGGCACGTTACGGTATTGACCGTCTGAAGGAAATTGTTCCAATCTGGAAGAAAGAGATTGGCCCACATGGCGAAGTTTGGGTTGAAGGGGAATACCACCCGAAACGGGGTGATTAAAAAAATTCTGAACAGATGGAGAACTGAGGGATCGCAAACCGCCGGGATAGAAGGTGGTCGTCCGGGCGGTTTGCGTTCCTCCGGTTCCGGGGAGGAAAAACCGGTGAACGAGAATGCTCTGGCAGAATCGCCACAGGAATTTGCCAACCGTTTAGGTCTTTCATTTAAGAGTTTCTTCCTGTTGAGTCGCGCGTTGACCCATCGCTCATATCTCAATGAGCACCCCGAAGCCATTGAAGACAACGAACGCCTGGAATTTTTGGGAGATGCAGTACTGGATTTCGTTGTCGGCGCGTGGCTGTACAATCGCTATCCCGATATGCCTGAGGGGGATTTAACCCGTATGCGTTCGGTGCTGGTTTCCACCGAGCAGTTGTCGGAGTTTGCCCGCAAGGTGGACCTGGGACGGGCCTTGCGCTTGGGCAAAGGCGAAACGCAGGCGGGTGGACGAGACCGCCCGGCGTTATTATGCGACGCTTTTGAAGCCGTCATTGGAGCTATTTACCTCGATTCTGGTATTGAGGGGGTGCGCCGCTTTATTGAGCCTATGCTGGAAAAAGCGGCGGATGAAATCCTTGCCCGGCAAACCATTGAAGACCCCAAGAGCATGTTGCAGGAATGGGCGCAGGGACAGGGTTTTCAGGCACCGCGCTACATTGTCCGTTCGTCCAGCGGTCCAGAGCATTCCAAACAGTTTGAGGTGGATGTGCTGATTAACGGGCAGATTTACGGCTCGGGGATTGGGTCGAGCAAGCAAGCCGCGACCAAAGCCGCCGCCGCTGATGCGCTCAAACGCCTTGGTTTGCTGGAAGAATGAAATCCCATTCTGGATAGGGGATGAAGTCATAACATTATGCCTTTACTGAAATCGCTGGAACTGCATGGGTATAAAACCTTTGCCAGCCGTACCCTCTTCGAGTTTCCCGGTATGGTCACCGCGATTGTGGGGCCTAACGGCTCGGGAAAGTCCAATATTGCCGATGCTGTGCGTTGGGTGTTGGGAGAACAATCTTTCAGTCTGTTGCGGGGACGCAAGACCGAGGACATGATTTTCTCTGGCTCGGAGTTGCGCCCGCGCGCGGGGATGGCTTCGGCGTCTATCCTGTTTGACAATGAGAGCGGCTGGTTGCCCATCGATTATTCTGAAGTGCTGATTACCCGCCGCGCTTACCGCGATGGCTCCAACGAGTATCTTCTGAATGGGCAGCGGGTTCGTCTGAAAGAAATCAACGAATTACTGGCGCAATCCGGTCTGGCGGAGCGCACCTATACCATCATCGGGCAAGGATTGGTGGATGCGGCTCTCTCGCTCAAGCCGGAGGAACGCCGGCGATTTTTCGAGGAAGCCGCAGGCATTGGGCTTTACCGCAGTCGCCGGGAAGAAGCCCTGCACCGCTTGGATACTACCCGGCGCAATCTGGAGCGTGTGCTGGATATCCTCTCTGAACTGGAACCGCGCCTTCACAGTTTGGAAAAACAAGCCAAACGTGCAATGGAGTACGAACAAATCCGTGCCGATTTGCGCTTGCTTTTACGGGACTGGTATGGGTATCACTGGCATCGCGTTCAGCGGGAACTGACTCTGGCGCGCGAAGCCCTGCTGGCTCAGGAAGAGCGCTTCCAGCAAGCCCGCGATCACCTTCTCGAGGAAGAACAGCGCAGTGTGGAGATCCGTCAGCGTTTGAACGAACTGCGCGAAAGCCTGGGGGTGCTTCATCGTCAGTCTGCCGAAGCCCATGCCCGCTGGGAGGAAGTCAGCAAGCGCATGGCAGTGCTGGAAGAACGTCAGCGAGCCCTTGTGGATCAGCGTCAGCGCACGCAAAATGACCTCGAACGCATGGCGGAAGAAAATCAGGCGCGGCTGGACAAGCGCCAAACCCTGGAAGAGGAAATCCAGCGCCTTCTGGAAGAGCAGAAAGAAGCCGAAGAACGCCTGCGCGATGCCCGCAAGGCGCTGGAAGCCCGTCAGGCGGAGCGCAGTAAACTGGAAGCCCAACTGCGCGATGCCCGCCGTCTGCAAACGCAATCTGAAACCCGCCAGGTGCAGGTGCGCGCACATCACACTGAACTGTTGCATCGCATCGAGAACCTGCAGAGCAGTGTGCAATCCCTTCAGCAAGCACTAAAGCGCGAGCAGGAAGACTTACAGCGTGCCCAGAGCCGCCATGCTCAATGGGAACGCAACCGCACGCAGGCAGAAGATACCTGGAAGAAACTCGAAGAAACTCTGCGCACGCATCAACAGACTCTGCGCACACGTGAAGAAGAGCGCCGGGCTTTACAGGAAGAACGCAATCGTCTGGAAGCCGAAGCCACACGTCTGCGCGCTCAACTGGAAGTGCTGGAACAGGCGGAACGCAGTTATTCCGGTTTAGCCGAAGGCGCGCGCTTCCTGCTTCAGGAAGCACGCCAGAAACGCCTGCAAGGGACGTATCAGGCGTTGAGCAGTCATCTCATTGTCCCTGCGGAATACGAGCAAGCCGTTGCCGCCGCGCTGGGCGAACTGGTCAATGCCGTGCTGGTGGAAGGTACGGGGGATCTGGATGCCGCCCTTACCGCTTTGCTTCAAGGGGAAAAAGGGCGCGCGGTGCTTGTTCCGCTGGAACGCGCCCGGGTGGGGGAAAGTCTGCAGGCGGCGGAGAGTGAACCCGGCGTGATTGGAATTGCCTCGCGCCTGGTGCGGGTGATGCCCGCTTTGCAGGCAGTGGTAGATCTCTTGCTCGGTCAGGTGTTGCTGGTGGAGAACCGCACTGTCGCTCAGCGGATGGTGGAGAGCCTTCCACCGCAAGCCCGTGTGGTCACTCTGCAGGGAGAAGTCTTCCTGGGCAACGGCATCATCATCGCCGGGCGCGAATCCAAAAATGCCAGTACGCCCATCGGACGCGCTCGCCGATTGCAGGAACTGCGCTCGGCGCTGGAAGAGAAACAAACCCACCTCGAACGGGTGCAATCCGAACTGCACGCTCTGGAAAGCGAGATTGCCCGCCTGCGCGAGCAGGAAAAGGAACAGGAGAAGCAGGTGCGCGAAGCCCAACAGGCACTGACCCGCGCAACCCAGAGCCTGCAACAAGCCGCGCTGGAAGTAGAACAGGTCAAACAGCGGCAGGAATACCAGAAAAAGCAATTAGCTGGACTGGAAGCGCAGATTGAGAAAGCCCAGACTGAAGCCGCACAGGAAGCCCATGCCCTGCAGGAAATTGGCAGGACGGTGGAGCAAACCGCCGAGCAGGTGCGCCTGCTGAATCGTTCTCTCTCCGGACTGCCTCTGGAAGAACTGCAATCCGAGGTGGCTCACTGGAACACCCGTCTGGCGGTGACTCAGCGCGCGGTGAACGAAGCCCAGCGGCGTTTGGAAGAACATAAACAGGCAGAGGAAAGCGCTCGCCGACAGCACGACGCCCTGATTCAGCGCCTGGCAGAGATGGAAGCCAGCCTGAATGAACTGGACGCTGAAAAAGCCCAGGTGCAGGAACAATCTGCCGAAATTCACACCCGCATTGAAGCCCTGCGCCTGCAGATTGAACCCGCCGAAGCCCATGTACGTCAACTGGAACAGGAAGCCGCCGAACAGCAAAACCGCCTGATTGCCGCCCAGCAGGCTACGGCAGTGGCGGAACGGCATGTGAATCAGGCGCAACTGGAACTCTCCCGACAGCGCGAGGCGCTGGACTCCCTGCGCCGTAAGGTGGAAGATGATTTCGGTATCGTTGCCTTCGAGTACCAGGGAGAAGCCGGGCAGGCGCCACTGCCGCTGGAAGGTATGGTGGAACAACTGCCACGCCTGACTGAACTGCCCGCTGAACTGGAAGAGAATATTAACCGCCAGCGTGCGCTGTTGCGCCGCATGGGACCCATCAATCCTGAAGTCGCCAGCGAGTACCGCGCGGTCAAGGAACGCTACGACTTCCTCAAACAGCAGGTGACAGACCTGCACAAAGCCGATGAAGACCTGCGCAAGGTGATTGCCGAACTGGACGAACTGATGAAACGCGAGTTCCGCAAGACCTTCGATGCCGTTGCATACGAGTTCCGACACATGTTCACCCGCCTGTTCGGGGGCGGCACTGCTCGCCTGATTCTTACCGAAGGCGAAAGCACCGCCGACATGGGCATTGACATTGAAGCCCGCCTGCCCGGGCGCCGCGATCAGGGGCTTTCTCTGCTTTCTGGCGGTGAGCGCAGTTTGACCGCCGTGGCACTGATTTTCTCCCTGCTTAAGGTCTCGCCTACGCCTTTCTGCATCATGGATGAGGTGGACGCCATGCTCGATGAAGCCAACGTGGGGCGCTTCCGCGATTTGCTTCTCGAACTGGCGCAGAAGACGCAGTTTATCCTCATCACCCACAACCGCAATACTGTACAGGCGGCAAACGTGATTTACGGCGTCACCATGGGACGCGACTCTGCCAGCCAGGTGATTAGCCTGCGTCTGGACGAACTCAGCGAGGAAATGGTCAAGTAAATAAAAAGGCTGTCCTGCGAAAGGACAGCCTTTTGAGTAAACTGGTTGTCTTTATTGCCCGGTAGAAGGCAGGGCAACCGGTGTGATGGCGGGTACGCTGGGGGCTACTTCCATCCACAAGTCAAAGGTTTTGACCGTGTCTGCGGATTTGGCTTGCGTCAGCCACTCATCGTATGCCGCCTGCTTCTTCTGGTTGAATTCGCTGTCGGTCAGCGGACGTACCTCGCGCCCCAGCAACTGGATAATGTGATAGCCAAAGGTGGTCTGCACCGGCTGGCTGATTTCCCCCACCTTGAGAGCATAGACGGCGTCCTCAAACTCTTTGACCATGGTACCTTTGCCAAACCAACCCAGGTCGCCGCCTTTGTTGGCGTTACTGGTGTCTTTGGAGTACTCTGCCGCCAGTTTCACCCAGTCCTCACCCTTGTTGAGGCGATCCAGCACCTCTTTGGCGGTTTCCTCGGTTTCCACCAGGATGTGGCGCGCCCACACCTTTTCTTCTTCGCGTGGCAGGTCGGCGCTCAGCGCATCTGCCAGTTTGCGCTTCAGAATCAGGCGCTTGATGTAATCCCGCAGGTGGGCTTCGTCATATCCGTACACCTGTACCTTGGCGAGGAAGTCGCTGTAGGTTTGCTTGTAACCTTCCAGTGTATAGGGGGTCGCTGTGGGCAGAGGGGTGGGGGAAGCCGTTGCCGTGGGGGTAGGACCTTCCGGGGTGGGCGTGGCGGTGGGCTGCGGCGTGGGGGTGACCTCCGGGGTTGGCGTTGCCGGTTCGGGCGTGGCGGTAGGCTCAGGCGTGTCTGTCGGCGGCAGCCAGGTCAACTGCTGGGTGGTGAGGGTGGCGGTGGCGAACGGCGTGGCGGTGAGGGTGGGGGTAGGCGTGCCGTTGATGTAGAAGCCAAAGGCTTCCTGCATCTCTTTGTCAATTTCCTCTTCGCTCACGGTGATGCCGCGTTTGGCGGCTTCCTGCGCCACCAGGGCATCTTCAATCATCGCATCCAGCACCTGCTTGCCGATGGTCTGCGGGTCAGCCAGCGAGGTTTCCAGTTCCTGCAGATACGAACCGTAGAACTGCACCAGCAGAGGGTTGCTGGCAAGGTTGTTGTACTGCTGAACCTGGAGGTAACGCCAGAACTTGGCTTCGGTCTGGAATTCCTTGACGGTAATCTTTTCATTGCCTACCTGGGCGACGGCACGGTTCTGCTTGAGCACGGATTGGTCAAGAATGCCGTACACGATCAAGCCGATGACCGCAATCAGCACAATGGCTGTGCCGAGCAGTAAGTAGCGCCTCTGCAGCTGTTCCCGTTCAATGCGGGCAAGGTGTTTCTTGTTGGTAATGACCTTCTTCTCGGGTTGCTTTGCCATGGATACCTCAATACAAAAATAGGGCAAGGGTCGGCGTGACCCCTGCCCCGGGATGGAAGAGTCTAGGCTTTACTCCTGTTCATCCGATGCCACGAAGGGCAGGAACGCCAGATGGCGGGCGCGTTTGATGGCGGTTGCCAGTTCGCGCTGATGCTTGGCGCAGGTGCCGGTTTGGCGGCGCGGGCGAATCTTGCCCTCTTCGGTGACGTAGCGGCGCAGTAAATCCACCGCTTTGTAGTCAATTTTAATGTTCTTATCCACGCAGAACTGGCAGATTTTCGGGCGCGCCACGTAGCGCCGCATCTGCGGTTGTTCCATATCCATCATCATTTCATCGCTCATGGGTCTTACTCCATTTTAGAAGGGATATTCTTCATCAGTTTCTTCTTCTTCGGAGAGGGCTGTTTCCACGGCTTGATTGACGTCACGGCGGTCTCCCAGCATCATCATCTCGCTGGCAACGATTTCCACCGTCACGTGCTTGACGCCTTCGCTGTCTTCCCAGCGGCGCGTTTGCAGACGCCCCTCGACGTACACCTGCTGACCTTTGGCAAGGTACTGTTTGCAGATTTCCGCCAGTTGACCCCAGGCAACCACATTGAACCATTCGGTTTCGGTGTGGCGTTCGCCGTCCACCGAATTCCAGGTGCGGCTGGTTGCCACGGGAAACGTGGTCACCGGTTTGCCGGAGGGCGTATAGCGCATTTCCGGGTCGCGTCCCAGATGACCAATGATCATCACTTTGTTCAGTCCCCGACTCATACAACTACCTCTTTTGAATCAGTCCTCTCCCACTCCGCTGGCTTATCCGATGGCTGTAATCAGATAGCGCAAGACGGGTTCGGTCAGGCGCAGATTGGTGGACAGTTCGTTGACGAACGCGGGAGGCATGGCGACCTGCATATAGACGTAATTGCCCTCACGCTGTTTGCGGATGCTGTACGCCATCGTTCGCTTGCCCCAGACGTCGGTTTTTTCCACCGTGCCGCCTGCTCCGGTAATCCATCCCTGCACCTTCTCAATGAGGGCAGTGCTGGCGGTTTCATCCAGTTCAGGATGGATAATAAAGATAACCTCGTAGTTACGCATGTGTTGGAAATCCTCCTTTCCTCGGGTTTGCCCTCCCTCACAACCGTAGGCGCGGAGAGGGCGGAAAGTAACAACGCGGTTTGCAGGGCGCAATTGTATCACAGAATCGCAAATTTGAAAAATTGACTTCTTTCATTTTGTGTTTTACCCGTTCAGCCACACGGTCATTTGGGAGGGACCGCGGTTGCCCCACAGAAAGTAGGGGATGAGGGTGAGCGGGTTACCGCGCTCGTCCCTGCCCTGAATCTGGATGATGCGCCCGAGAACCGAGTCTTCCCACACCGGTTCGAGCGAGTCCGGCTCAAGGTGCAGGCGGAAGAGGTCCAGCCCGGGATGGTCCAGGCTTTCGGCGCAGTACACCAGCGGACCGCGCGTCACCGCCACTTTGCCGCGCCGCGAGCGCAGGCGCGGGGCGGCATGCCGCAGGCGGATGGGCAGGTCAAAGCGCAGTTCCAGGGTGTCACCTTCCGCCCAGGGTTGGGAGAGGGGCAGGAAGACCGCCTGGCGCGGGTCGTATCCGTCGGCGGGAGGCTCGCCGTCCTGTTGGGGTTGGGGAATCTGCAGGAAGAGCGGTTGACCGTTGAGAGTCAGGCGCGGATTCTCCGCCCAGGAGGGCAGGCGCAGGAGAATCTCCAGCGGAGCGGGCTGGTCGGGGTCAAGCACTTCCCAGCGGCGCAGACGCAGGACCACGTGTCCGTGCCAGGGCAGTTGCGAGTCCATTTGCAGGGAGAGGCGCACGCGGTTGCCGTTGGCGCAGGGGATTTCCTGGGCGGGCAGGTCGCTGGAAAGGTACTGGTGCACGTACAGCCGCCCCGGCTTGGCAGAGTAGAGGTAGTCGCCCAGCCAGGCAAAGGTGCGCGAGAGGTTGGAAGGACAGCAGGGCACGGCGTACCAGGGGCGGCGCTCCACCCCGCCGCGGCAGGTCAGCGGGTTGTTGTAGAGGTAGGTGGTGCCGTCCAGTCCCATGCCCACGCTGGCGGCGTTGTACAACTGCCACTCAAACAGCTCGCTGTAGCGGGCTTTGCCGGTAATTTGCGCCAGTTCCCAATTCCAGAACATGCTTGCCAGTGCGGCGCAGGTTTCGGCGTATGCCAGTTCGGGGTCGAGTTCGTCGTCCCTGCCAAAGCCCTCAATGCCCGGCACTGCGCCCAGTCCGCCAGTGAGGTACATGCGCCGCAGGACCATGCGCTCCCAGGCTTGTTCCTGCACTTCCAGCCAGCGTTCATCGCCGGTCAGGCGCATCCAGCGCGCCGCCGCCGTCTGCAGGTAGCCGAAGCGCACGGCATGTCCCACCGGCACGGTCTGTTTTTCCAGGGGAGCGTGCTGTTGGAAGTACTTGCCCGAGAGCGCGCTCAGGTACCAGCGCAGGGTGGTGTTCCAGGGCTTTTTGGACACGTTTCCCGGCGGCAGGACATAGGGGTGGGCGTCTGGATGTGCGGCGCGGTAGGCTTGCCGCTTCTCTTGCACCAGGCGGGCGCGGCGGTTGACGCTGGTATTCTGGGCGAAAAGCGCCAGTCCAAAGAAGGGAGCCCGCCCACGGCGTTCCAGGAAGGATTGTGCCATCTCCAGATAGGCGCGCTCGCCGGTGACTTCGTAGAGGCGCAGGAGCGCCAGTTCAATCTCTTCGTGTCCGCAGGTGTGCAGGGCTCCCTTGTCGCGGAAGTCGGCAACGATGCGGTCAGCGGCGCGGCGGGCAATTTCCAGCATAGTGGTCTTGCCGGTTGCCAGATAGTGCGATACCCCTGCCTCAATCAGGTGCCCGTGGCAGTACAGTTCATGTTCGATTTGCAAATTTTTCCAGCGCGTGCCGGGGAAGAAAATCTGGTTGTAGGTGAAGAGGTAACCGTCGGGCATTTGGGCGCGTCCCAGCAGGGCGATGAATCCGTCCACCAGTTCTTCCAGTTTGCCGTCAGGGTGATGCTGAAGAATGCGGGCGGCGGCTTCCAGCCATTTGTAGGCGTCCGAATCGGCGAAAAACCAGCCCTCATGCACCCCCTCGGATTCTCCGGCGGCAATGCGGAAGTTGTGGATGCATCCGGAGGCTTGCAACTGCTCCCACTGGTGATAGATGGCTTGATGGGCGTTGACTTCCAGCCGTTCGTGCCAGAATCCGCGGGTGATGACAGCGCCTTTCATCATTTTTCCTCCACAGCACAGGGAATTGCTTTAATCTTATACCGGAATTATCTGAGGGAGGGTTGGAAATGCCTCGCAAAAGGTTGCACGCTGGCTATCGCTGCGGCGGGGATGGGGGTATGATGGAAGTACTGAAAAACAAGAGAGGGATGAAACATGGAACATACACCCGTAACCTTGCCGCCATGGGCGCAAAAAGCCCAATTCATTAACCTGACCACTTTTCGGCGCAACGGGCAGGCCGTGCCTACGCCGGTGTGGTTTGTAGCCCATGAAGGGCGTCTGTACGTGATGACCAATATTCAATCGGGCAAAGCCAAGCGCATCCGCGCCACCGGTAAAGCCAGGGTGGCGCCCAGCGATGTGCACGGCAATCCGCTGGGAGAGTTTGTCGAAGTCCGCGCCCGACCTGTGGAGGACGAATCCCTGCGCCGGGCGCTGGATGCGGCTTTTGACCGTAAATATGGCATCCAGCGCAAAATCATTTCTCTGGTTGCCAATCTGCGCGCCCGCCAGACCGGCGCCCCCATGTACTTCATCGAATTGGAACTGCTGGACACGCCCCGCTGAGAAAAATCCTACCCTGCTTCCAAAATCCTCTTCTCAATTCGCGGGTAGAATGATACCGGAAAATAATTTGAGGAGGGTATCATGCAGGTTGAACTTACTCAGCCGGGGGTTTTGCTCAATCCCGATGGAAATCTTGCGCAGGTTGGTTGGTCGCGTCAACCCCTGCTGGACTGCAATTTGGAGCAGGCTCGCTTCTACGCGTTGAAACCTCTCCAGCGTTTTCGCCTGAAGCGCTGGGATTACTACGCTGTGTTTACCCCTCGGCGCTTCTTCTCCGCTACCATTGCCGACCTGGGTTATGCCGGTAACCTGTTCGTCTATACCCTGGATTTTGAGACCGGCGAGTTGCACGAAGAGGGCATCGTTGTGCCGCTGGCGCGGGGTGTTTCTCTGCCGCGCAACAGCACCGAGGGAGTCAGCGCCTTTGCCGATGACCGCCTGCAGATGACCTTTGAAGTCCTGCCCAACGAACGGCGGGTGAAGGTGAACTGGGGGGCTTTCCATGAGGGGCGTGGCATCCATGCCGATATCCGTCTGCAGTGCCTGCCGGAGTACGAGTCCATGAATATCGTCATCCCCATCGGCAGGCGGCGCTTTTACTTCAACCGCAAGATTAACTGCCTGCCGGCGGAGGGCATCCTGCGCTACGGCGGAGTCAGCGAGACGCTCGATCCGCACATCTGCCTGGGGTCACTGGACTGGGGTTGCGGGGTGTGGGAGTACCGCTCGTACTGGAACTGGGCATCCGCGTCAGGCTTTCTGCCGGATGGACGCACGGTGGGGCTAAATCTGGGTTGTGGCTTTGGCGATCTCTCCCGCGCCGACGAAAACGCCCTGATTTTGCAGAACCGCATCCATAAACTGGAAGGGGTGCGTTTTGAATACACTTCAGGCGATTACATGAAGCCGTGGCGTTTCCGTGATGCGCAGGGGCGGCTGGATCTGGTGTTTACCCCATTCAAGGAACGGGTTGCCCGTACCAACCTGGGCATCATCTTCAGTGAAGTGCATCAGATGTTCGGGCGTTATCAGGGCAAAGCCGTCACCGATGATGGCGAGGAAGTCCTCATTCACGATCTTATCGGCTTTGCCGAGGAACACCACGCCCGCTGGTGAAGGGTATCTTACGACACCCATTTGACGAACTCTGCTCCAAGTTGTTGACAGCGGTTGAACAACCGCTGATCGGCAGTGTAAAAATCTGCCTGCATACGCTCAGCGAGGGCAAGGTACATGGCATCATAAACGGCAAGTTGCCCAAGACGTTCTGCCCAGTGATATGCCTGAATGCACAGGTCAGGGTCTTCGCTGACCTTTTCAATAGGTAATGCTAACACCGCTTGCAGGGCAAGCAGGGCGGTTTCCGTCGAGACACTCCCCATAACCATGCTTTTGCGAATACCGGTGGTCACTTCAGATACCCACAATTGGGGAACATACACAGGAATATTTCGCTCAGCCAACGTTTCCAGCAGGTTCAACGCCTGTTCGTGTTTTGAAGAGGGGATGATTGCGTAGATTGCCAGATTGGCGTCAATCACTGCCGATCTCACGAGTGCGTTCCTCTCTTTCTTCAACAATTAACTGGGCTACATCGATTTCCAGCGGTTTACCGACTCGTTCCTGCAGGATACGCTCAGCAATTTGTTGTAAAGCGCGTACCTGTTCCAGTTTGGTCGCTTGTAGTTTTTCTCTCTGATTGAGGGCAATTTCCAGCAGGTCACGGGTTACATCGGAAATGCTGCGATTTTCCTGTTCGGCAATCTTTCGGAGACGGCGGTGCAGGTCGGGCTGGAGTAATAACTGGGCGCGAACCATTCGCTCTCTCATGTTTGCGCACTCCTTTTCTTTTATATTACATCTACACATGTGTTTGTGTCAATATTGAAAATTGAGAATAAAGAGGCGACGATGGGATTTGAACCCATGATCAGGGTTTTGCAGACCCTTGCCTCGTGTCCCTCGATGGGGTGCCACCTGGCGATTAAAAACGAAGAGGCGACGATGGGATTTGAACCCATGATCAGGGTTTTGCAGACCCTTGCCTCGTGTCCCTCGATGGGGTGCCACCTGGCGATTAAAAAAACGAAGAGGCGACGATGGGATTTGAACCCATGATCAGGGTTTTGCAGACCCTTGCCTCGTGTCCCTCGATGGGGTGCCGCCTGGCGATTAAAAACGAAGAGGCGACGATGGGATTTGAACCCATGATCAGGGTTTTGCAGACCCTTGCCTCGTGTCCCTCGATGGGGTGCCACCTGGCGATTAAAAACGAAGAGGCGACGATGGGATTTGAACCCATGATCAGGGTTTTGCAGACCCTTGCCTTGCCACTTGGCCACGTCGCCTGATAAAAAGCCGCCTTGATTCTGGCGGCTCAGAGCGGGCGATGGGACTCGAACCCACGACCTCTTCCTTGGCAAGGAAGCATTCTACCAACTGAACCACGCCCGCATGTCTGTTGTGTGCGTATTTATACCCGAACTCTTTTTTCTCGTCAAGTCCCTGAAGAATACAAATTTCAACTCTTTTTGACTTTAGCGGAGTTTTCATTCTATGCTAAACTGAATCTGGTTTTCCCCATTTTCTTTTACAGGATGAGAAATATGAAACCCAATCCTCTGCTGAAAAAACTGGGCTTTTCGGATTCGGATCGCGTGGTGTTGATTCATGCTGATGATGTCGGTATGTGCCAGGCAAGCGTGCAAGCCTTTGCCGATTTGACAGCCTTTGGGCTGGTTTCCTGTGGAGCGGTGATGGTGCCCTGTTCCTGGGCGCCGCTGGCGGGTGCGTATGCCCGGGAGCATCCTGAAGCCGATTTGGGTGTACACCTGACCCTGACCAGCGAGTGGCAGAATTACCGCTGGGGTCCTCTATCCACCCGGGATCCGCGTTCGGGCTTGCTGGATGAAGAGGGTTACTTCCCTCGTACGGTGGAGCCGGTGCAGGCGAAGGGCAATCCCCGGGCTGTCCGGCGGGAAATTGAAGTGCAACTGGAACATGCCCGGCGATTGGGGATAAATCCTTCTCATGTGGATACTCACATGGGTACAGTTATTCATCCCAAATTTCTGGACGCCTACATTGGCACGGCGCGCAAGAATCGCCTGCCGGCGATGATTGTGCGCCAGGACGAAGCCTCTCTGCGGCAAATGGGCTTGAATGCCCTCACGGCAAAGATTGCCGCCCGCTGGATTGAGCGTCTGGAGCGCGAAGGCTTCCCCATGCTTGATGATATTGTGATGATGCCGCTGGGTCAGTGGGAAAACCGCCTGGAAGTGGCTAAGGAAGTCTTTAAAGCCGTAAAGCCGGGGTTGACCCACTTCATCATCCATCCAGCGGTTGATTCGCCTGAGATTCGCGCGATTGCTCCTGACTGGCGGGCACGTGTGGCAGACTGGCAGGTGTTCCAGAGTCAGGAACTGCGCCAATTCCTGCAAGCCGAAGGCATCCAGATCATTGGCTATCGTGCCATCCAGTCCTTGATGAGGTAACCCCTATGACCCTGCAACCTGTAAAACTTTCCCGTTCGTATAAGTTTGTCTGGGGCATCGCCGCGCTGGGCACTTCTCTGCTCTCGGGTATTTATGGCGCTTTACTGCCCATTTTCTATCAGGATTATCTGGGCTTGTCTTCCCGCTGGATTGGGATGGCTTCGTTTATTTATGCCATCTGGAATGCCCTCAATGACCCCCTGTTTGGATATATTACCGATAACACCCGTTCCCGCTGGGGAAGGCGCATCCCCTACATGCGCTTTACCGCGCCATTCCTGGCGTTGACCTTTGTGCTGGTGTGGCTGCCCCCTGCTCAGGCGCGCGAAAGCGCCCTGTTCTGGTGGATGCTGGTGACCATGCTCCTGTACGATACCTGTTACACCATCGTGGGTCTGGTCTATTCGGCTTTGCTCCCTGAGGTGACCGAATCTGATGCTGAGCGCAATGACCTGCAGGTTTCTTCCTCTTTGTTTGGTTTGCTGGGAACATTGCTGGGTTTCATGATTCCCGATTTCTTCCGCCCCAAGGCAGGCGGGAGCGCCGATTTCCTTCCGCTTCAGATGAGCATGGTCGCGGTAGCGGTGATTGCAATGCTCTTAATCATAGCCACGACCCTGAAGGTCAAAGAACGCCCCGAATTTACCCGGGTAGATCAGCCCATTCCGCTGGGTGAAGCCATCCGCTTTACTCTGGTGAACCGCTCGTTTCTGGTGCTGGTGGCGGCAAATTTCATGTCTATTTTGATGCAATCCCTGTTGCTGGGCGCCATTTATTACATGGCAGATTACCTGCTACAGATGAACACGCTCATCTTGCTGGCTTGTATTTTCATCCCGCTGATTATCGGTGTGCCGCTCACCCGTCCCATCCGCGAACGCTTTGGCGTGGTGGGTGCTCAACAATTGCTGTTAATCATTGCCGGTGTGGGACTGGTGCTGATTACCATCGCGCCAACATTCCTGATTCCGATATGCATTGCGGTGGCTGGCTTCGGTTTAAGCGGACCGCAAACGCTGACCAATGTCCTTTTTGCTCAGGTGGCAGATGAAGACGAACTGCGCTCCGGGGTGCGCCGTGAGGGGGCTTTCTTTGGCGTCAATGCGCTGATTACCAAGCCCGCTCAATCGGTAGCGCTTTATCTTTTCCCGCGTATCCTCGAAGCCACCAACTTTGTCAGCCGGGGACAAAATGCCGGGGAAATTTTCCTCAATCAACCGGAAAGTGCTTTGTTCGGGAT
The DNA here is from genome assembly GCF_000199675.1 of Anaerolinea thermophila UNI-1. GTDB lineage: Bacteria > Chloroflexota > Anaerolineae > Anaerolineales > Anaerolineaceae > Anaerolinea > Anaerolinea thermophila. The sequence goes on along the minus strand of NC_014960.1, from coordinate 2,468,452 downwards.
TCGCCTGCTGGGCGGATTGATTCCCGGGGTTGCCCTGCTCGTAGGTGCAGGCTTACTAGCCTTCTTCCCGTTGCGTGGGGAGTATTTGAAAAAAATCCAGCAGGCGGTGCTTGAACTTCACCTAAAGAAAAAAGAGCAATTGGGATAGTTCTGAATTTTGTTGGAGAGAGACCGGCGCAAAGACGCCGGTTTCTTTTTATGAAAAACTTTCTGATTGGCATACTCCTTGCACAGGTAAAGGGAGTACCTGCCGGTAGGCAACTCTGTCCCGTTTTGCAGTGTGAGGATCAAGTCTCATGGAAAAAAGCCAGCAGTTTGCGGATACTGAAAATGAAGTCCTCGTGCAGGAATGCTTACAGGTAATGGCAAGGCTTACGGGGGCTCAACGCGCCCACCTTCATTTTTTATCACAGGAACGGAAATTCGAAAAAGAAGTCTATTTCTGGGCGGACTCTCCAGAAGGATTGCTGGAATGCTCTGAGATGACAGGTATTCGTCTGGATCATCCCTGGTGGTTGAAGCATTTACGCGCTCAGGATTTCTTGAAAATTGAGGATTTGAGTCTTTTACCGGAAGAAATTGTCTCAGATTGCCGAATCTTAAGGGACTTTGGAGTGAACAACCTTTTGATTCTGCCCGTATATGATGGCAAACGTCTGGCAGGCATGATTCGGCTGGAAAATGTGGCTTTAGAACTTTCCTTGCAGGAAGTTGAAATCTCTTTGTTGCACATCTCGGCGCAATTGATTGTGCGCATGCTTTCCCTGGCTCACGATTTGGGAGAATTGCGCCGGGATCGTGCGCGCATGGTTTATCATCAGGAATACGATGATCTGACAGGGTTACCCAACCGTACCCTGTTTTTGGAAAGAATTCAACGGGCTTTTGAGGGGCATTCCAATTTGCTTTTTGCCGTGCTGGTGGTTGATGTTGACTACTACCAGTTGGTTCACGAGCGTTTCGGCAGAGCCATTGCCGAGCGCTTGCTTCAAGCCGCAGTGAACAAAATTCGCCTGAATCTGCGTGTGGAAGATACCATGGCAAGGTTGGGCGATGACCAGTTTGGTATTTTGATTGAGGACGTTCAGGATCGTTCTGTGGTAGAAATGGTTGCCACGCGCATTCTCGAACGGGTTCGTGAGCCCTTTGTCATTGAGGGAAATGAAGTGGCTGTTACTGCCAGTATCGGAATTGCCCTGCGAAATGGACATCTCCGTACACCTGAGGAAATGCTCCAGGAAGCGGGGATTGCCCTGCTGGAAGCCAAGCAATCCGGCCGGGGGAAGTGGTTAGTCTTTGATGAGAGTATGCGCGACGAGTTGATTCGCCGCATGGAAGTAGAAAATGACTTACGCCGGTCTCTGGAAGAAAATCGCCTTGTCCTGCACTATCAACCCATCACCGAATTGAAATCCGGAAAGTTAATTGGCTTTGAGGCACTGGTGCGCTGGATTCATCCCAGGCGAGGGATGATCTGGCCCACCGAATTTATCGAAATCTCCGAAAAAACAGGTTTGATTGTCCCATTAGGTTTATGGGTGCTGCGACAAGCCTGCTGGCAGATGCGGCTCTGGCAGGAGCGTTTTCCTGTTACCCCCCCCTTGATGATCAGCGTGAATATCAGCCCGCGTCAGTTGGAAGAAGCAGATTTCAGTGAGCAGGTGAAAAAGATTCTGGAAGAGACCGGGTTGCCGCCTTCATCTTTACGACTGGAAATTACCGAGCATACGGTTGTCCAGCGAAGTGGTGCGCTGATTGAAGCCCTGGATTCTCTGCGTATGCTTGGGGTGCAATTGTACATTGATGATTTTGGCACGGGCTATTCCTCCCTGGGATATCTGGACCGTCTACCTGTGGATGCGATTAAGATTGACCGTTCCTTTGTGAGCAATCTTGGAAAAGCCAAGAGCAGTCAGGGTGTGGTGCAAGCCATTATCCAGTTAGCCCACGAATTAAACATCGAAGTTGTTGCAGAAGGGGTAGAGACCTTCGAACAACACCGTGAACTGAAACGGCTGCAGTGCGAATTCATGCAGGGATTTTACATCTCCGAGCCGCTAGACGTTCATGCTGTTGAGCGTTTTATTGCCGGCAGGTCGGGCTTCGTTTTTGGCGCGGATTAATCACGGACAGGCATTTTGTAAATGCTCTTCAAAGGTGCGGGCAAACAGGTGCCTCCCTGAACCATCACATGCCGCTCTAAAGTAGAAATAGGGGGTTTCAGCAGGATAAGCCACTGCTTGTAAGGCGGACAATCCCGGATTGCAGATTGGCCCGGGGGGTAAACCCGGATAAAGATAGGTGTTGTAGGGTGAGTCAACACTCAGGTCATTCAGGGTAAGTGGCACTTTCCACCAGGTTCCCCAGGCTTCTCCATATCCCAGCGCATATTGAACCGTGGGGTCGCTGTCCAGTTTCATGTTTTGTTGCAGACGATTGTAAAACACTGAGGCAATCAGGGGTTGTTCTTCTGTAACGACTGCCTCTCGCTGGACGATGGAAGCCAGCGTCACTGCCTCAACCAGAGATAACCCGCGCTGGGCATAGGCATTGCGTAAATCTTCAGTGACCGAACGTTCAAATTCGTGATAAAACGCCTGTACCATTTCTTCGGCTGTTACGTCCCGCAGGAATCGATAAGAACCTGGAAAGAGAAAGCCTTCATACGATGCCAGCGGTTCTTCTCCCTTTTTTCCCTGGCGGACGGCTTCAAGAAACGATTCAGCATTTACATTTATTCCTGAAGTGGCTAAGGATGCGGCAATTTCCTCAGCCCGCCATCCGGGCAGAATATTAAAGACGACTTCCTGAGATAAGGGATCTTGCAATTTTCCGGCAATTTCCAGGGCATTCATCGCCGCAGAAAGCGTATAAGTCCCGGAACGAATACGGGTATCTCTGCCACTGTAAATCAGGTAGGCTCGAAATGCTTCTCGATCCCGAATTAATCCCAGATCGTATAAACGCATAGCCACAGAATTGGCGGTTTCCCCTTCCTTCACCAGGAATTGAACAGGTTGCGCCTCGGGATTCACCGGGAGTGTCAGGGCATCCTGATGGATCAACAGTTGCAGAGATAAATAGGTGCGCTGAAATGGGGAGAGAGTGCTAACTGGCGCGCCAAAAGCATCATTTGCCATTTGGGGAATCAATCCAAATCCTACCAGTATAGCCAATCCCCCCAGGCATATTGTCCCAAGAAGGATGGTCATCACGAAGGTTAAGCAGGTACGAGACTGCCTTCGACGCGCTTGTTTCATTCTCTTAAATCCTCTTCTAGAGTGCTGGAAGAAACCGGTGGCAAGTGTGCTTCCAGATAATCTTGCAGGATAATAACGGCGGCTAAATCATCCAGATGCCCCTGGCGTTGTTTTCTTTTTACTCCCATGATACGCCTGGTGTCTTGGGCTTTGTTAGTACTGCCGCTTTCATCCCATAACTCTACCGGAATGGATGTTTGTTGCTGAATGGCTTCAGCCAGGCGGGCGGATTTGCGTCCCTGCGGAGTGGGCAGTCCGTGATCATCTAATGCCTGCCCGACGATGATACGCACAACACCCTGTTCAGTAGCAATCTGTGCGATTGTAGCGGCATCAATCGCGCGGGCAACGTGGTGGATAACACCCAACGCGCGTGCAATGGTGCCGGTTGGATCGCTGATTGCCAGCCCAATGCGCACATCTCCCGGATCAACAGCCAGAATGCGTCCTTTCATGGTCTGATCACCTGAATACGGAAGGGGAAAAACGGCAGACGCCCCCACCATTGGGGCATCAGGACAATTTCTGGGTCTCTCTCTAAATTCAGAGCGTTTCGAATGGTCTGTTTTGCGGTTTCCAGGGGTTGACCGAGAATTTGGCGAGCAATGGTTTGAGAAGACCAAACAAGTTCTATCCTTCTCCGTGCAGTGAGATTCATTTTCACACTACCATCTGTTGCCAAACTGGCAGTGTTTTCCTGTTGACAGACAAGGGTTCCATCTACCACTTGATATCCTTCCGGAAGATTCAAATCGAGAATGGCCTGACAAAGAGCGCTTAAGTCCGTTTGTTGAACGCTCAAACCTGCAAAGCGCACCCGTAAAGTTAAGCGGGCAAAATCCCCGGGGGTGCTGGCTTCAGGCTCTCGTATTTCTTCAATTACTTCTACAGGGTGGAGCGAGCCCTCCAGAAAAATTTGTCCATCAGACATTTGAAAGGCTACATCTTTCCGGGCAGTTTCCTTAAGGAGGACAAGAAGTTTTTCTCTGGCTTGTTCATAATCCCACAGCGTGGGAGCAGGAACCAACTGGTCGCTTCCGCCTTTGGTGGGTTGCGGGTTAGTCACTGTGACAAGCAAACCGGTTGAGCCTTCCAGGGCTAAAATAGCCCCTGCAGGCAGGTTTCCGGCACTGCCTGGAATGACTGCACGAATGCCAATGGAACGCTTTTGTCCAATCCCGGCAGGAAGTGTAACTGTCCCAAGAGTTTGAAAAGCAACTGGAGGGTTTCCGCCAGAAAGGACTGTGGAACCTGCCGGAATCGTTACCTCCTGCTCGGTCAGGTTTCTGAACTCTACTTCACCGATGGCAGGATTTTCGGGAAGAGTGGCTCTTCCCGTAGAGGGAACTTCGAGATTCCCTTCCACTACGGTTTCGACCTTTTGTGCCGGCAGGACACCGGTGGAAAGTTCCAGGTTGGAGTCTGGAACTGCGCGGGTTTCAAAGATTAAGGATTGTTCCTGTTGGGGGATAGGAACCACAACCTGCGCTGAAGGAACGAACACAGCAATCAGTGCCAGGATAGAGAGAATAGCAGCCAGGAATACGCCAATCCTTTGCCATACAGGTAGGGCAGGAAGGGTGTGCAACTCCTTTTGGGTTTGGCGATACTCTTGGGGTAAAATTCTTGGACGTTCTTTGTTAACTCGAAAGGGTAAGCGCCGACGTCCCCTTGTTCTTCTCCATGAACCACGTTGTGCCTGTAAAGCATTCGAAAAACAGGGAATCCCCAATTCTTCTGCATGTTGAACAACTGTTGGAGAACGGCTCACAATTCCCAGTGTAGCCCCAAGAGATTGGGTGTATCTCTGTAAAATCAATAAATCCAGAGGACGTTCAATGGGAGACCCTTTGGGTGGAAAGACGAGGAGAACCCGCGGAGATTTGTTCCAGGAGATTTTATCCCGCGCGGAGATGACATCGTCATAGGCTTCCAACTGGATAATATAAGTCTTCATACAGAGTTTGCCTGTATGAATTATACCTGAGGCATAGCCCGTTCAGTATGCGGTCTTTTCCCTACTCGCCGGTAGTGAAGGAGAGTGCGTACTGAATGATATGGTTTTCTGAAGGAGGAAACACACTTCCATCCACCCAGGGCATGATGAAACTGCCAAACCCGTTGAAGGGATATACCCCGGACGATTGCATCCCTGTAGTCTTGCTGGTAACCTGGTAGTGTCCATCGCTGGAGAATTGGGGCGTAAATTCAATTCGTTGTACTCCCTGATCGTTACGAAATGCTCCGGTAAGAGCGACATCAGCGTCAATGGAAATGGAACAATCCAGTTCCCCTTCAATCAAACGATGTTCTGAGAAGGAAATATGTCCTTGCCCTGTCAGTGTCATGGGAATGGCGTCCTCATCGCCTTCAAACTCAATTCTCCCAATGGTGGACCACTGCCGAGAACAAACGGAAAAAATTCTGACTTCAAGACTCCCCCGGACGTGGCACGGCTCTTCCGGGAGCATCAAAGAGGGCGATAGGCCACGCTTACGAATTAAGTCGTTATATTGATGATTCATGGCTTTGGTAATGCGAGCGCGAATCTGGTTGTAGAAGGGTTCATCCATCTCCATTCCCTGGACGCCGAGCAGATAAGCCTGACTTTCAGCATTCAGCAGGCGGACAACAGCGCTTTTATCCGATTGACAGGGGTCAAAATCTTCCAACTCTGCCGCCAGCATTTGCTCGCCCATTTGTGTTGCCAGTTGATTGGCTTGAGTCTGAAGGTCATCTAGTCCCAAAATGCCGGCGTCATATGCAAGACTCAGAACTGCAGTAATCCCTGAAGTATCCGGCGTTGAGGAAGAGGTTTTTTGAGACCCGGCAAGACTCGTGGAAAGTTCGCTGACTTCTCTTGCCAGTTCGCCTTGTGCCAGTTGCTGGGCAGAGGTCAGGAAATCCTGTGGATCTCCCCCTGCGGCTGCCATGACTTCTGCCAGATCCAACCTGTCTCTGACCCCTTGTCGCCAGTTGGCTGTATCCCCTGGAGATAATGGGGAGGCGCGGAGAAGTTTCCGCGCTTCTTCGTCTTTTCCCTGCTGGTGCAACTGCCGGGCTGTTTCGAGAATCGCTTTTATTTTCGGCGAGTTCATCTCTGCACATAAAGAGGCGGTTGGTTGAAGGGAATTGGCAATGGCTATTGCCTGTTCTTCCCCTAAAGGAATTAACTGGAAAGGCTGTTCTTCTTTTTCCTGCAAGGCAAATGGCATGATTGCCAGCTGATTGACCTCTCTCGGTAATGCGAATGGCTTGGAACAGGGATGGGTGAAGGAAGTGATCTGAGAAGGGGGCGAGGCAATCACCGCAGGAGTGGAGTTTTCCACAATCGTGGGGGAGCAAGCACATAACCCCAGGCTTGCCCCTAAAATGAGTGCAAGCGTGTGCCATTTCATATCTTTTGTACCTCAAAAATAGTTTACGGACAGTCAGGATTCGGGTTTAGACTTACCTCAAATTGAGGTTGAGTTGCTCTGTTGCAAAGATAGGTTAGGAAGAGATACACCTAGCGGTGTATGTTGTAGACCAGTCCTTTGATAATCGGTTCTCGGTTTTGCAGGCTGCGTTTCCGCGAGCGGATGGCTTGCCCGAATTTGCGCTTGATGACCGAATTCACGGTTTCGGTCTTCCAGCGTTGACCATAGAGACCATCCAGGCGAGCCGCAGAGACAAGCTCGCTTCTTGCTCGTCGTTCAGGGGCCAGCAAATTTCCACCTCGCCGAACGGGTGGAATCAAGTCTTGAGGCCGGACAGTCCGACCATCGAACCCTGAATCGGCCAGCAAGACCCAAGCCCGACGTTTGGCAAACCGCCTGGCTTTGCGGCGCAGATAGCCCAGATAAGGGGCATCGCTACCTGGACCCCAGCCGGATTGCATCGCAAGGATGAATTGCGAGACAATTCCAACGGCATAAACGCCCTTCGCCCAGTGGCGATAGGCTTTTCCCGAACGGCTTTGGTAGTAAGAACTGGCCGGGCCGGGTGAGAAGCCGGTACTATCGGCAGCCACCCCTTCTTCTTCAGGCCGTCCGATTTCCTCGAGCAAGGTCTCGTTCATGCGCATCCAATCCGCTTTGCGTATCTTGGCGTAGGTACGTTGCAGGGTCGTATGATCGGGAACACGCGGTAATTCCAGCTCCTTACCAACCGCATCGCTTGCCAGCAGCCATTCTTCCATGTCGCGATAGCTGAGATTCAGGTAGAACATCAACAAAACACAGGCCCCCAACTGCGGCAACGTGAAGTGATGGGGACTCTTGGCATGTGAATACATCGGTAATGCTTGTTTGGCAAGCCGGTAGGCGATCCTCGCCACTCGGACGTATCTGCTTTCTCGTGTGGTCATACCGTATGTTTACCACATTTCAACCATGATTGCAACAGAGCAAGGTTGAGTGGTAAATACTGTGGCGTATGGAATTGTGCGGTCACCGTCTTGTGTGTGAAGGGTAATTAAGCCTTTCCCCGTGCTTGTGACTGTTACGACAGCAGTGGTTCTGTCAGGTTTTATTTCAAAGATGAATAATAAAGGGTCCTGAATATCCCCGGTCCCTGTGATTTCAGCAGTTTGAAAAACACCCGTTCCAGTCGTTAGAATTTCGACCTGAGTCATTAATGTTCCTTCAAATACCCTTAGTGTGAATTCTGCTTCCCCGCTTGTTTGAATGGTGGCGCCAGGCTCAGGACTGCCCGTCACCTGAACATGGATCATCCAGGGGCCCTGAACGCCATTACAGGTTTTGCCTTCCCCTTTAACATGGGCTTCGGCAATAAAGTTGTCATCAAAAGTGAATTGATACCCTGTTTCTGAAGTGGCAGAGAGGTTCCCATTTGGAACTTGGGTCAGAGTGGGAGTAGGGTATATTGTTATGGTAGGTTGTGGCACTATGGGGAAAACTTCACACCCGCTCAGAAAAAAACAAAAGATGAATACCCAACTTCTGATTTTTTGGTTCATCTGTTACTACTTGCTTTCCACCTCATAAATTCGAAGTTTTGGATATGTTTATTGAATTTATCTATTATTTATCATATCCTTTTGAAACAGAAAGTCAATGGGAATTCTCGAATTGGAATGGATGGCTAGGTTTGACGGGATTGGAGCGCACATGTAAAATCGTCCTATATTCTTTTGAAATGGGGCTTTGTTTCCATGAAATTGTTTGTACCTGGAAGAATTTGTTTGCTTGGAGAACATTCGGATTGGGCGGGGGGCTATCGCCGTATTAATGCCGAGATTGAGAAAGGCTATGCCATCATTTGTGGCACTAACCAGGGCATTTATGCTGAAGTGGAACCGCACCCCAATAAACTGGTGCTGACTTCTACCACGCCTGAGGGCGAGGTGGTTGGTCCCTACGAGATTGATATGAATCCCCAAGCCCTGCTTGAGGAAGCCCAACGGGGCGGCTTCTGGAGTTATGTTGCGGGGGTGGCTTATCAGGTGTTGATTAACTACCATGTGCGTGGTCTGGTGATTAACAATTACAAAACCGACCTGCCTATCAAGAAAGGCTTATCTTCCAGTGCGGCAATTTGTGTGCTTACAGCCCGGGCGTTTAACCGCATCTACGACTTGAAATTGACCATTCGGGGTGAGATGGAACTGGCATATCAGGGAGAAATCACCACACCATCTCGCTGTGGGCGCATGGATCAGGGCTGTGCGTTCGGTAACCGTCCCGTTTTGATGACCTTTGACGGTGATCGCCTTGAGACCAAAGAACTGCGCGTTGAAAAAGACATGTACTTTGTCCTGGTGGATTTGCTCTCACAGAAGGACACGTTGGAGATTCTCAACCGTCTTAACCGTTGTTACCCCTTTGCGGAAAATGAGATGGAGCGCAATGTCCAGCAATTGCTGGGTCCCATCAACAAGGAGATTATCCATCGGGCGATAGATGCTCTCCAGCGTTCGGATGCCGAAACGCTGGGCAAAATCATGGTGGAAGCCCAATCTTATTTTGACCGTTATGCCATGCCCGTCTGCCCTGAAGAATTAACTGCTCCCATGCTTCACCGCGTGCTGGAATATGAGCCTCTGAAACCGCACATTTACGGGTGTAAAGGCGTGGGGTCTCAGGGAGATGGCACCGCCCAATTCCTCTGTAAAAGCGCTGAAGATCAGGAAAAAGTGGTACAGATTCTGGAGCAAGAATTGGGCTTGCCAGCCATCAAACTGACCCTGCACGCGGGTCCAAAGGTGCGCAAGGCAGTCATTCCTGCCGCCGGTTTCGGTACGCGCCTGTTCCCCGCCACCAAAGCCACCAAGAAAGAACTTTTCCCTGTGATTGACCGTGATGGAATTGCCAAGCCTGCCATCCTGCTCATTGTCGAAGAAGCCCTGGATGCGGGTATTGAAGAGGTCTATATCATTGTCCAGCGTGGCGACCTGGATGATTTCCGCAATTTCTTCAATTCACAAATTTCCATTGAAAACTTCAACAAATTACCCCCTCATTTTCAGGAATACTCGCGGCGGTTGCTCCAGATGGGGCAGCATGTCCACTTTGTCGTGCAGGACAATCAGGAAGGTTTTGGACATGCGGTGTACATGACCCGCGAGGTCATTGGGGATGAGCCTTTCCTGCTGATGCTCGGCGATCATATCTATCGCTCGAATACACCTGTTTCCTGTGCCCGCCAGATGATTGAGGCATATAACCAGTACGGGGTCAGCATTGTGGGCTTGAAGCGCACCCCTGAGGCAGATATCAGCAGTTTTGGGGTGGTCAACGGCGTTTGGCTGGAAGAAGATCGTGTGCTGAACATTACCGAGTTTGCCGAGAAGCCAACGCTGGACTACGCTCGCGTCAATTTACGCACACCGCGCATTCCTGAAGGCGAATACCTGACCGTATTCGGACAGTACATCATTAAGCCGGAAATTTTCGATATTCTGGAAACCAGCATCCGCAACAATCTGCGTGAGCGCGGAGAGTTCCAGCTCACTCCTGCACTGGATCGTCTGCGCCAGATGGACGGCTTCCACGGTTTGATGATTGACGGGCGGCGTTTCGATATCGGGATTCCCGAGCATTACCTGCAGACATTGCAGGAATTCGCCCGTCCGTAAGACGCAGACTGCGCTTCAGCAGCGCCAGTTCCTGAGGGGTAAGGTCACGCCACTCGCCCGGGGTAAGCCCTTCCAGGGAAAGCGGACCAATTGCCACACGCACCAGCCGCAAGGTGGGATGTCCCACTGCGGCGGTCATGTGGCGTACCTGGCGCTTTTTGCCTTCGGTAAGAACCATGCGCAGCCAGGTGGTGGGTCCGTGAGGGGTTACAGGCTTGGCGCGTGGTGGGAGGTCCGGTTCAGGAATGACCATTACCTGACAGCGCTGGGTTTGCCTGCCTTTTACCTCTACCCCTCGGCGCAGTTTTGCCAGCGCTTCACCGGAAACAACTCCTTCTACCTGAACCAGATACGTTTTGGGATGCTGATATCGCGGGTCGGTGATGCGGTGCATCAGGTCTCCATCGTTGCTGAGGAAGAGCAGTCCCTCGCTGTCCATATCCAGCCGTCCTGCGGGGTAAACATCCGGAACGGGAATCCAGTCTTTCAGTGTGGGACGTCCTTCGGGGTCTGTGAAGGCAGTCAGTACCCCGTAAGGTTTGTAAAAAAGGATATACCGATATGTTCCCTGCTTTTCTGCGTTCTTCCTCATGATGTAGCACCTTTCTCATGCTATTTTAAATGGAAATGGGATGAAATGGTTATAATAAGAGGAGATTGGTCAAAAAACATGAAGAAAATTCTTGCCATCTTTTTCGTATTTATCCTTGGACTGAGCGCCTGTAATTTGCCGGTATCTCCTGCGGAATCCCCCACGCCCACTGTGGATCTGATTGCCACGCAGGTGAGCATTTTGATGACCCAACAACCCACGCCCACTCTGCCGCCGACAGATACAGCCCCGCCTGCCCAAACTCCCACCTCGATGCCTTCTCCGACTCTCCCTGCACCTTCTCCCACTCCCGTCCCAGGCGATCCTGCGCTGGCGTTAGGTGCGCCTTTCTGGCAGGATAATCTGGATACAGCCAAAAATTTCTACCTGTACGAAAACGACAACACCAAAATTGAAGAGGAAGAGGGAAGTATTGCTTTGGTAGGGCGAAACGCCAATGGCTGGCATGGCTGGACGTTAACTTATGCCGCTCCTGCCGTGAATTTGTATGTGGAAGAGGTATTCCGCACCCGCGATTGCGCCGGGAATGATTTGTACGGCATCGTTTTCCGAGCCAGCAAAGAAAACAGCGCTTATTTCTTTGGCGTGACCTGCGATGGGCGGTATAACCTCTATGCTCGTGATTTTAACAATAACGTGAATGCTGAACTGGTCAGCCTCACTGCCGATCCTGCTATTTTATCTGGATCGAATCAAACCAATCGCTTGGGAGTGATGGCAAAAGGAAATACCCTTCGCCTGTATGCCAATGGAGTTTTGCTTAAGGAAATTGACGATGCAACGTACAGCGCGCCTTACTTTGGCGCATTTGTAGCCGCGAATCAAACCGCTAATTTTCGAGTGGATTTAGACCAAATTTCAATGTGGAAACTGGAATAGAGAGATGAGTACGACCGTTACCCCTACCTTACGACAGCGAGCCGTTCAGGTGGCTCGGGAAGTGCTGAAGCATAATCCCATTTACCTGGATACGGAAACTACGGGATTAAGTGCCCAGGATGAAATTATTGAAATCTCCATTGTCAATGATAATGGAGAGGTCGTTTATGAGAGTTTGGTGCGCCCTACCCGCCCGATCCCGCCCGATGCCATTGCCGTGCATGGGATTAGCAATGAGGATGTGCAGAAAGCCCGCCCCTGGCATATTGTCTGGCAGGAAGTCCGTCCCATCCTGCTCAATGCAGGGGTGGTGGTGATATACAATGAGGAATTTGACCTGCGTATGATGCAGCAATCCCATGCGCGCCTCGGTTTGCCCTGGCGTGACCGTTTCAGAACCTTTGACCTGATGAAACTGTACGCAGAATATTATGGAGAATGGGATCCGAAACGCCGGGCTTACCGCTACCACTCTCTGGATGCGGCGGGAAAGCACTGCGGGATCACTCTGCCTAATGCCCACCGCGCCACCGCAGATACCCTACTCACCCGCGCGCTGTTGCATTTCATGGCTGGTGTCCCGTACTAGAAGAGTTATATTTACAGGCAGTTTGTCGTTTTACAGGTAGTGCATATGGAAAAGATTCCATCATCTGAGATTACCCCCGAGCATGTCTATTTTTCCCGCCGGCGCTTTCTTCGGGAAGGCGCTTTGCTGGCAGGCGCGGCGTTGCTGGCGGCATGTGCGCCTCAGATATCCCGGGAAAGTGCCTTAACGGCTTCAACTCCGACACCGATGCCGGATCGCCCCAATACCTACGAAGAAATTACCAACTACAACAACTTTTACGAGTTCAGTTTCAGCAAAGAAGCCGTTGCCAAACTCTCTGCCGGGCTGGTAACCTCTCCATGGGAAGTGCGCGTCGAAGGTTTGGTACGCAATCCCGGCATATATGACCTGGATAAAATTCGCAAGATGTTCGATCAGGAAGAGCGCATTTATCGTTTGCGTTGTGTGGAGGGATGGTCGATGGTCATCCCCTGGGTGGGTTTCCCCTTGCATAAGCTTCTTAAAATAGTGGAGCCTGCTTCAGAGGCTCGCTTTGTGCAGTTCACCACTTTGTACGATCCGCAGCAAATGCCGGGCCAGAAAAATAAGATGTTTGAATGGCCCTATGTGGAAGGACTGCGCATGGATGAAGCCATGCACGACCTCACCATCCTTGCCACCGGCATTTATGGCAAGGATTTGCTTCCCCAAAATGGCGCTCCCATTCGCCTGGTGGTGCCGTGGAAGTATGGCTTCAAGAGCATTAAGTCCATCGTCAAAATTGAACTGAAAGCCGATATGCCCCCCACCTTCTGGTCAGAAGCCTCTCCCGATGAGTACGGTTTTTATGCCAATGTCAACCCTGAGGTGCCACATCCGCGCTGGTCGCAAGCCAGCGAGCGCCGCATCGGGGAGTCCGGCAGGCGCCCGACGCTCAAATTCAATGGTTATGATGAGGTAGCCCCCCTTTACGAGGGAATGGACTTGCGACGGAATTACTGATTTGAAAAAGAAACGGAGCCCATAAGAAAGGCTCCGTTTTTCATGCTAACCAATCTCTGATTATTTTCCACTGTGCATTTTCTGGATGCGCCGTTGCAGGTAGGGCGAGAAGTATCCCTCGTAACGGGCTTGCAATTCGGGCAGTTGCCAGTCATTGCCGGTGACCTTTCCGCGGCAGGTAGGCTCGCCACAGTGACATTCAAACTCGTCATACGGACTGCTATCGCTCATGGCGTAGTCAAAGCAGACCTCTTCATCGGGTTCAATATCCCGCATGGCAACCAGTGCAATCTGCCCGAACAAGCCGGCATTGGGATTGCAGGAATGATTGAACATATCTGCAGGTTCGTCAATTCCCAGTGGAATCAAGTAGATTCCCTCATCTACCTGAATGCCGTGCGTAGCCTGTTCAATCGGAACTTCGTCCAGTTCTTCTTCTGTCACTACTCTGCCGCCCCATACGGTGATCAGTTCACCTGCGTGGATTTTCTCACGTGCAAATACTCCATAGCCACCCTTATCGGGACAGCGCCGGGCTTCTACTTTGGGGGAAAGATAAGAATAACGTTCTGGTTGCTTCATGGTTTCTCCGTTTTTCATTTGTCGGTGGCTATCATATCAGGGAATGGCTTGAGGTCAAGGGATAACTTCTAGAGAATTTCCTCTTCCGGAATGACCTGATACACCCGAATGAGCAAGCGTTCCCAGGGCTCGTTTCTTGGATGAAACTTGACTACTTTGGCTTCCAGTGGAATGCCCTGATCAGCAATTCGGGCAGGAATTTCGTTCAGACTCCGCGGAATATATCCCAGGTGTTGCCCCTGCAGAGTATGCACAGCAATAGCGTTTTCATCGTATAGGTTTTGCGGTTCTCGCACCAGTTTTAGAGGTACCCCGGACTTCAGCGTTTTTGCTACCCCTCGACGCATCCCTTCGTGATACTGGAATCCGGCAACGTGGGTTTCCAGCAATACAATTTTCTGCCTGCTGGGTATCTTTTTTCGGGCGATTGGCGCAATGATTGTCCCTGCTACCATCCCCAGGAGCGCTTTGAGAAAATCTCTTCGAGAGTCCATAAGATTCCCCCGAGTCAAGCCTTTTTTTGATTATAACCAATTTCAAACGTTTGGAGTGTTCTTGGGAGACACCCTTAACTGCTTTCTGGGAGATGATGGGGGAAAGGGAGTCCTGCCAATTCCCAACGCTCTGGCGGGACTTCGGCAATCCTCAGTGCAGTAATCAGTAAAGTTTCCGCACGATTCTTAAGAGATGCACAATTCATTGGAGATGAATTCAGTTCTTCAGGGCTTTGAAAAGTTCTGCGATCCCATGCCCGGCAGGCTCCACCGCAAAGATAGCGGTAAGCGCATTCCTTACAGGTTTGACGGGTATCTACCGTATGATGGGAAAGACTCTGGAAGAAAGAGGAGGAAAGAATTTTCTCTATTCCATTGACTTCCAGCACATTTCCAAGACGCAATGAGGGGGAGTTCAAGGCGTAGCAGGGGTACACATTGCCATCTGGTTCAATATACAGATTTTGTCCCAAACCGCAGGAAGAAGCGGGGGTAAAACCGTACGCCAGTCGTTCTTCAGCGGTCATGCTGAACCATACTGCCTCAACGGGTAAATCCGGGTAAGTGTGCGAGGCTCTGCCCAGCGGCAAGAGCGGGCGAATGCGCACCCGCCGAATACCCAGGCGCTTTGCCAGTTCGCGAACATGTTCTCCTTCAGCGCCACGGGCTTGGGACAGAGGCAGAACCGCTGCCAGAGAGACCTCGGCTTTTCCATGCATGGAAAGAAGCCGTTGAAGATTTTCCACCGTACGTTGATAAGCGTTTTCCCCTCGTCGGGCATTGTGGGTTTGCGGATCGCCATCCAGACTGACGACAACTTCATGGGGAGCATTTGCCAGAAGGCGCATTGGTTCATCGGAAAGGGGAGAGACCAGGCTGGTGCGCAAAACAATGCGCATAGGCGATAAATCCTGCTGCAACCCTTCCAGGTGTTCCAGTAGCGGGAAAATTTCAGGATGGACAAGCGGTTCTCCGCCGGTGATGACAAAATGGCGGAAGCCTGCCCTGGAGGCTTGTTGTGCCAGTTCAATGGCTTTCTCTGCAGGGAAGGCGGGTGAATGTCGTCCACCTCTGGCATAACAGTGATTACAACGCAGAGGGCACTCAAAAGTGATATGGAGGTAAAGATTGTTGCGTGAGTTCTCAGGAGAAGTAAGCCGTTGATGCAGAGATTCCAGCGCTTTGCGGGCTCGCTCGGGGTTGCCAATCACCCCCGCCATGCTCAGCCGCTGATGGGCTTCCTCCACACTCTGAGAGGCACCCAGAGCAACCACTGCCAGGGTTTGTCGTGCGTGTGTCATGGCTTCAGTTGGGTGCGGACGTCCGCTCATCAGATGGAGAAGAGTGCCCTTTTGGAGCAGGTGAGGTGTGGGTGAGTCCACAACTGCCTGAAGGTTTTCCGCCGAAAAGGCTTCCCGGGTTGCCTGTTCGGTGATCTCGGTAAAGATTTGCTGGTAGGCTGGGCAGTAGGGGTCGCGAATCTCACTGGAAAATCCTTGCGGATTCTGCGCCAGAACGTTATATGGACACCCGCCGCGGCAAATATCCACAAAGGGACAATCGCCACATCGTTCCTGGATGGCTTTTTGGCGTTGTAAAAAGGCTTGCCAAACCGGGGATTGCTGGATTTGCTCCTGGCTTTGCCAAATGGTTCCCATGCGATAGTGCGGGTTTCCCATAAACCGCTGACAGGGATACACGCTCCCATCCGGACCAACGGTAAGATACCCACCCAAACAATCGCCAAAGGTACAGATTCCCCCTTTCCCCCGGGCAATTGAACGAGCAATGGCATCCAGCGTTTCAATGCGAATTCTGTTGATATTCTTCAGGTAATAGGGGAGCACCTGTACCAGCAACTCTCCATATCGTTGAGGGGGAAGCACCCATTCGGGTGTGACGTGTCCCGCTCCGTTCAGCATGGGTTGGGCTGGATGAATGGAGATGTTCAGCCCTTCGCGGATGAAAAACTCAAGAATTTCTTCCCATTGTTCCGCGCTTTGACGGGTAAAAGTCACAATGCATCCCACTGCCAGCCCTTTCCGGCGGGCTTTTTCAATTCCCAGCATGGTGCGGCGGAAGTACCCTTTCCCGCGCTGAGCATCGTTGATGTGTTCAGGACCGTCCAGACTGGTTCCCATCGAGACCCGGTGCTCGGCAAATAAATCTATCAGGGCATCATTCAACAGCCAGAGATTGGACTGCAAATTAAAGCGAATGTTCTTCTCAGGGTTTTGATTTTGTAGAACATCGAATGCGTTTCGAAAAAATTTTACCCCTGCAGTCAACGGCTCGCCGCCATGAAAAGTGATTTCAAGCGTTGAGGCTTTTTCCTCTCCCAGCCAGGATGCAGTTCTTTCCAGCACCTGTTTGTTCATCGTTTTGTCTTTTTGATGGGGTCCAAAACAATATTGACAGGATGCCGGACAGCCCGATGAAGGCACAATCATGCGATGCAGGGTCATATTCATGATTATAATCATCAAAGACACAAACGTTCTTCTGGAACTTTCCCATATTTTGAACGTCTTATTTTCTGAGCAAGAAAAGGAAAGGAAGAAAGAGGATGAAGAAGAGGATTTGGTTAATTCCTGTGATTTTAGTATCCATTTTAGTGTTTACAGCGTGCAATCTTCCCATTGCCCCGACCAGTACACCTCAAAACCTTGCCAGTACCCTGGCAGCACAAACCCTGGAAGCCATGATGACGCAGGTAGCCGCCAACCCAACCCAAGAACAGGGTACGCCTGCTCCGACTCTGGTTCCGGCGACGGCTACCCCGGGTCCTACGAATACCCCTGCGCCCAGTCCTACGGCAACCCCTGTTCCCATTCCCTGTGACGCTGCTGCTTTTGTTGGAGATGTGAACATTCCGGACGGTACGGTCATGGCGCCCGGACAGAAATTTAACAAGACCTGGCGCATTAAGAACACCGGTTCGTGCACATGGACGAAGGATTACGCGGTGGTGTTTGTGGATGGAAATGCCATGGGGGCTTCTGCGGCGGTTAATTTAACCGGTCCGGTGGCACCCGGGCAGACGGTAGATATTACTGTGCCGCTTACCGCTCCCTCTCAACCCGGTACATATCGGGGAAATTTCAAACTGCGCAATCCCAATAACGTGGTCTTCGGTACCGGTGCAAATGGACAGTTCGCTTTTTATGTGGAGATTAAAGTAGTTCCACCTGCCACCGGCGATGGCTACAACTTTGTGTACAACTTCTGCAATGCCGAGTGGAGTAGTGGAGCGGGGTTCCTGACTTGTGGCGGCAAAGATGGCGATGCCAAGGGCTTTGTAATTTATCTGGATAAGCCGCGACTGGAAAATGGCCAGGTGGATAATGAACCTGCCTTACTGACTGCCCCGCAGAACATCAATGATGGGGTCATTCGTGGCAAATATCCCGCGATTAAGATCAAGTCGGGAGATCGTTTCCGCGCCATAGTGGGCTGTGAATATAACGCCAAGAATTGTAATGTGCGCTTCCAACTGGATTACCAGATCGGGGATGGAGCGATTCAAACACTGGCTTTCTGGAATGAGAGTTACGAGGGCAGTTTTACCAGTGTGGACGTGGATTTGAATGCCCTGGCAGGCAATGATGTTCGCTTCATCCTTACAGTGCTGGCGAATGGCTCTGCCGATGGTGACCGCGCCCTCTGGCTCATGCCGCGAATCCTCAATGTGCCGCCCACGCCTACACCAACTACCCCACCGACAGCCACCCCATAAAATTTGCGTTTTCCCCCTTGTGTGGAGATTGCCCGCAAGGGGGATTTTGTTTTAATCAGATGAATTTTGTGCGATAATGGAGAAAATACAGGGTTGGGAGAAAATCCATGCCTTCCTCATTTTATTCTGCCCGGGTAATCTTTGCCAATGGGGTTGCCGCTTCGGGAGTGCAGGTGCGCTTGTTTGACCGCGATGCGCCCGATGGCGAAGACGATGACCTGACCATTACCCCTGGAACAAGCGATGCGCAGGGGTTCTTTACCGTAGAATACGACCCCTCCCGTGCGCGAGATGTTCACCTGGTGAGGCGGGTAGAACCGCGCAATCCACCCTGGGATTGGACGCCTGTAGAGCGCGAGATTCTTGAACCCGATCCGAATGATACTTTTATACCTTATCTTCTTTTTCAATACGCCCTTCAGGACCAGGAAGTCAAAGCAGTGGCGGATTTAAAGTCTCTTCATCATACGTACGTTCTTCCCGAAGTGGCGCAAAAGCCATTTCAGCCCTCTACCCATGGGTTTCGCTTTGTGAATTCATTTCCCGGTTTTTTCCTGCCTTTCAGCATTCCCTTTTTCCCTGAAAGTCAATCCAACAGCGTGTACGGTTTATGCGGTGGAATGTCTGCCGCGGCACTGGATTTTTTCTTCTTCAACCTGCCTGTGCCACCCCGTACACAGGTTCCGCCAACGGGTTCCCCCCTGCATCAATACCTTTACCAGCGCCAACTGGACTCGTTTGGCAGGTTTGGGGAGGTCATCCGTCGTTTCATTGAGTGGATGGGCTTGCCCGATGAAGGTGAGAAGGGGACACTCAAGCGCACCCTGGACGAATTTGAAAAAATCCGTGCACGCCTCAACAACTTTACCCCTGTTCCTCTGGGGATTCAATATGTTAAGTGGCGTGATACTCATCAGGTCTGGCAGAATCATCAGGTTCTGGCTTTGCGTTACGAACGCCCTGCCACCGGGCAGATTCGACTGTATATTTACGACCCCAACTACCCGGGGCGAGATGATGTGTTCATTGAAGCCCACAAAGTCGATGCCGGGCAGGGGAAGGAAGGACTGCGTTGTTTCCAGCGTGTGGGTAATGAGCGGACTATTCCCCTTTATGGTTTTTTTGCCTTGAAGTATCAGCCCCTTCTTCCCCCTGCCAGTGCGATTTCGGGTTAACCCAAAAGTGTCCCCATAATCAAACTGGCGAATTTTCTTTTTCTTGCTACAATAGAAGTGAAGAATTTAGCCCAAATTCATCCTGTTTGAGTGGAGGTGTGCCTATGTCATCCATGAAGACCACCCTGGAGGGCTATGCCAGTTACCGGGGTCGGGAAGGTCACTGGTCATTCCTGCTTCATCGTATTACGGGTTTGGGGGTCGTTCTCTTCCTGGCGATTCACATTGTAGATACTTCGTTTGTCTATTTTGCGCCGCAGTTGTACGATGAGGTGCTGAATGTGTATCGCTCCACCATTTTTGGCTTGGGTGAAATTGCCCTGGTGTTCTGCCTTTTTTTCCATGGTGTAAACGGGCTGCGTATTGCTTACCTGGACTTATTTGCCCCGCAAAACTGGACTATAGAGAAGACCCGCCGATCGACCTATGTTGCCCTCATCGTCACCCTGGTGTTGTGGCTGCCATCTGCGGGCTATATGCTGTATAAGTTGCTGTATCACAATTATGGGTTGTTCGGGGGATAGGAGGAAGCCATGACAACGACGACTCGACCAGTAAAAGTCAAACGAACGTTTGAGCAAACCGCATGGCTGTGGATGCGTTACAGTGCCTTCCTGCTCATCCCGTTGGCTTGGGGGCATATGATTCTCCAGGATGTGGTCGTAGGAGTCCACAGCATAACTTCAGAGTATGCCATTCAACGTATTGCCAACCTGGGATGGAAGATTTATGACATTTTCCTGCTAGGGTTTGCCTTTGCTCATGGCATGAATGGCGTAAGGCAGGTGGTTCGGGACTATATTCGCAATCCAAAAACTTTCCAGATTGTTAGTATTGTCTTGCTGGTGGTCTGGTTTGTCATTACCTTGATGGGAGCCATTGCTTTGCTGGCGATTAACCAACCCATTGGAGGATGAGGAGAAAAAACGTCTATGGAAAACCTTCATCAGTATGATGTGATTGTGGTGGGTGGTGGTGGTGCCGGGTTAATGGCTGCGATGTATGCTTCACGCACGGCAAAAACGGCAGTGATCAGTAAACTCTATCCGGTGCGTTCGCATACGGGAGCGGCACAAGGGGGCATTGGCGCCGCCTTGGGCAATCTGGAAGAAGACCGCCCTGAGTGGCACACCTTTGATACGGTCAAGGGCTCGGACTACCTGGGCGATCAGGATGCCATTGAGTTTATGTGCAACGAAGCCGTGCAGGCAGTCTATGACCTTGAGCATATGGGATTGCCTTTTTCCCGAACCGCCGATGGACGTATTGCGCAACGTCCCTTTGGGGGACACACCAACAACGTGACCGGCAAGCCGGTGCGCCGTTCCTGCTACGCCGCTGACCGCACCGGACACATGATTCTGCAAACCCTTTATCAGCAGTGCATCAAGAACCAGATTGTCTTCTATGATGAATTTCAGGTCATGGATGTGCTGATCCGCGATGGCAAGGTGGCGGGAGTGGTGGCTGTGGAACTGGCGACCGGCGAACTGCACGTCTTTCAGGCAAAAGCCGTCATCATTGCTACCGGCGGGCATGGGCGCATGTGGGAAATCACTTCCAACGCTTATGCCTACACAGGCGACGGCGCCGCGGTGGTTGCCCGCCGCGGTATTCCTCTGGAGGATATGGAATTTTTCCAGTTCCATCCTACCGGCATCTATAAACTGGGCATTCTCATCACCGAAGCGGTGCGCGGCGAAGGGGGGATTTTGTTCAACGCCAAAGGGGAACGCTTCATGGAGAAATACGCCCCGCGCATCAAGGATCTGGCGTCCCGCGACGTGGTCAGCCGTGCCATGTATCTGGAGACTCGCGCCGGTAACGATGTCAACGGACAGCGCTTCTTCTACCTGGATGTCACCCCTGAAACGGTGAATAAGTATGCTGAACTGGACGGGCGTACCCGCCCGGATGGCACACCTTACCGGGTGACTGCCGAGGAAATCCGCAGTAAGATTCCCGATATTACCGATTTCTGCATCACCTACCTGGGGATTGATCCTACCAAACAACCGATTCCGGTACAGCCGACTGCCCACTATGCTATGGGAGGCATTCCCACCAATAAGTTTGGCGAGGTAGTCATTGACTCCAACAACACTGTCTTGCCGGGCTTGTATGCCGCGGGGGAGGTGGCTTGTGTGTCAGTGCATGGGGCGAACCGTCTGGGAACGAACTCGCTGGTGGACTTAATCGTCTTTGGCAAACATTCCGGCTTGCGCGCCGCCGAGTACGCGCTGGGTGCTGATTTTACACCCTTACCTGATGATCCAACTGCTTTTGTAAGGGAACAAATTGAGCGCCTGCGCAATGGCAGCGGTAAGGAACGCGCCGCACAGATTGGACGGGAACTGCGCTCGACCATGTTTGATTTGGTTGGTGTATTCCGCACTGAAGAAGGACTGACGCAGGCAATGGAGAAAATTCAGGAACTGCGTGCCCGCTTCCGCGAAGTGCGGGTTGCCGATTCGGGCAAGGTGTTCAACATGGAATTGATGCAAACCTGGGAACTGGGGAACTTGCTGGATCTGGCGCTGGTGACCACCCGTTCGGCGCTCGAACGTCGGGAAAGCCGTGGCGCTCATGCCCGCGATGATTACCCGGCGCGGGACGATGTCAACTGGTTGAAGCACACTCTTGCCTGGCTTGAGGGCGACTCAGTGCGCCTGGATTACAAGCCTGTGGTGATTACCAAATACCAGCCTAAGGAGCGGACTTACTAGGAGGAGTTATGCAGGTCAAATTGCGTGTTTTCCGCTTCGACCCGGAACGGGATCAAAAGCCCCGTTATGATACCTTTATCATGGACGTGGACCCCAATGACCGGGTTTTGGATTTGCTTGAATACATCAAAGCCGATTTTGACCCCACCCTTGCCCTGCGCCGCTCATGCGCGCATGGAGTGTGTGGTTCCGATGCCATGCGTGTCAACGGGCGTAATTATCTGGCATGTAAGGTCCTGGTGAAAAACCTCAATGCCGACACCATCACGGTTGAACCGCTCCTGGGATTGCGGGTCATCAAAGACTTAATTGTGGACATGGGACCCTTCTTTGAGAATTACCGCTCTGTCTTGCCTTATCTGATCAACGATGAGCCTCTTCCTGAGGATGGGAAAGAGCGCCTCCAATCCCCGGAACAGCAACTGCGCTTTGAGGACACCACCAAGTGCATCCTCTGCGCGGCATGCACCACTTCCTGCCCGTCTTTCTGGGCAGATGACCGCTATGTGGGACCGGCGGCAATCGTCAACGCGCATCGTTTTATCTTTGATAGTCGTGATCGCGCCGCCGAAAAACGTCTGAATATCCTTAACGAGCAAATGGGGGTGTGGCGCTGCCGTACGGCGTTCAACTGTACAGAAGCCTGTCCGCGGGAGATTCACATTACCCAGGCCATTGCTGAAGTCAAGAAAGCCATTATTACCGGGAAAATTGAGTAGTGGGTAAAAAATAACATTTCCGGGCTGTCTGGTGGCTCTTTCCAGGACAGCCCGGATTTATTCTTAACGGATGGGGAAAATTCTCAAACGGTAGGCTTCTCCGGATTGTGTGACCCATACCTTTACTTTTTGTTCCCCAGGAAGGATCTCCAGCCGGGCATGGGGGGCTTCCACCGTAAATCCGTTGGGGTATTGATATTGGGGAACATACAACTCGGTGGGCATGGAAATAGATACATTGGGTTTGAAGGTATATTCAAACACTTTAGTGCGAATATCAAAGGAGAGAGCAACCGGGTCTCCGGCAGTGGCAATTGGGTAGGGCCTCAACACGGATTCCAGCGCTCTTCCACCGGAATGGATGTCAGTGGGGTTCTTCTGGTCATCACGGCTGAAGATAGAGAGGTCTTCATCGTTCCATTGATCTCCATGTTCGCGGTCGTTGTCCGGGGTGTAGTTCCAGATGGTGTACGATAGCAGATTCTCTTCCAGCGCTCGCAGTGAACGATTCATGGCTTGAATTTGCGCGGAGTAATCCCCGGTTCGAAAGGCACGTTTCCTGGAC
This sequence comes from Anaerolinea thermophila UNI-1, assembly GCF_000199675.1. Classification (GTDB taxonomy): domain Bacteria; phylum Chloroflexota; class Anaerolineae; order Anaerolineales; family Anaerolineaceae; genus Anaerolinea; species Anaerolinea thermophila. The sequence goes on along the minus strand of NC_014960.1, from coordinate 2,445,073 downwards.
AAATCAAAAGGAATGCCCACTTCGCCAATCAGCACCGGACAACCCATTAAGTACTGTTGCGCTTCTTCGATATACCGGTGAAGTTGCTGGCGGAAAGAGCGCTGGATGGCTTTTTTTCCAAAAATTAACTTTTCAGTAAAGAAATCCACACCAATCCAGGGGTAGTATTCTTTCAAAATGAGAGTGATACTATCATACCAGTGTGGCGCATAGACAATATTCTGAACGTCATCTGCTCCCCATCTCGGTGCGGGGCTGGAAGGTTCTGTTTCAAGAAAAATGATTGCCTCTGGCATTTCTTCTCGAATTTCACGTGCAAAGCGGTTGGCAAAGGGGCGATAGAAGTCCTGGTTGAAGTCAAAGACGTGGCCGTCTTTCTCGTAAAAATGATGTGGACGCAGTAGGCGCGGTGTGCCATCAGGACCATAATCCCAAATGCCATTGATTCTCCAGATATCCTCAAACCCTTCTTTCCACAAACGTACTCCTCGGGGATTGAGTAAACGTTTACCAACACGACGGTTTCCACGCAGGTCAATATCCCAAATGTGCACTTCCTGTGGAATTCCAGAAGCCAGCAACATGGATTGCAGTGGGGTGGGAAAATCTCCAAAACGCAGGCGTCCGCAACAGTTCCGCAGGTCTTTGACCCCAATATAACCTTTTGCAGGCTCGTTCATGGTATCAAAGCCTACGACGTTGGGTAAATCTTTCAAAGTATGTGCCACTTTTCGTATGGCGGCGATATAATGCCGTTGTAAAAATTCCTGTGCCGATTCCCCCTCAATGGTCGTTTGAGGCGCCAGGTCCTTCCCCGCAAAGAAAAGCGCATACATGGTTGCGGCAGCCAGTTTGTGGGCATTGGTGGGCCAGATCATTTTAGGGAAGGGATCGCCATGGAGGGCATGCACAATCGCCGCACCGGTGTCGTGCAGGCGGGTCAGGTCAAAACCCACTATTTCCAGCGTCCAGCCGGGGGCGCCATCTCCACCGGTAAAGCGAGACCAGACATCCTGATGGGGGTCAATGAAAACCCGTATCTCGTACTCTGCGGCGATGCGCAGGACCTCATGAATGTATTCCAGATAGGCTTCGTCGTAGATTCCTGGTCCTGCATGTTCTATGGCTTCCCAGGTGACCAGAAATCTCAGAAAAGTAAATCCCCACGTCTTAAGACGCTGAAAGTGCTCCCGGGCTTGTTCCAGTGGGAAAGGACGTCCGATAAACGACACATTGCGATGGTCAAAGAAGCCTTCCCGCCGATAGGTGGCACCTTTGGGATAGGGAACTTTACTGCTCCCAGCCAGATTTACACCGCGCAGTATGAGTGTTCGTCCGTATTCATCCACAAACCGTAGATTTCCTGTCTTGATCTCCATGGCTTTACTCCCTCCTCAAGATGTAGATATGCTTTTTGGCAGGACGGTTTTAGTCGAATGGCAAGAGAAAAACACACGCAAGATTGCTATAATGATTATAGAAGAAGTCCTCCATGGAAAGGAGGTGAAAAGAATGTACGCGACTATTTTGCGGGGACAGGTTAGTCGTGAAAACTGGGGGCGTTTGCAAACCGAGTACGAAAAATTGCTTCTTTCCAAACCGGAGGAAGTGCTGGAAACCTTTTTGTTGCAGAGCGAAGACCAGCCCAATCTCTGGCAAATTGTGACCCTCTGGCGCAGTGAAAAAGCCTTTAGAAAGGCGGTAGAAGAAAAGAAAACAGAGGCGTGTGAAGCCCTCTTTTGCGATATGGGAAGTGTACCGGAACGTCTTCACTTCCATGTTCGCAGAGGGTTTGAACGAATTTAATACCTTTCTATTCCCCAGAGGGGTAGAGTTTGTTTTCTCTACCCCGTTCATTTTAATTGTGGATATGTATATACAATTTGATGATAAATTACCTTTACTTTCTGGAAACCTATCACATGACATTTACCGGTCGTTTGAAGTATAAGCGAAGAAGCATAATTTTTCCCCGGAGGCATGCCTCATGCTGGATTTATTAATTGGTGCAGGCATCCTGTTCTGTGCTGTTAAGGCAATGCAGGAAAACCGCTTGCTGGTCTCCGCTCTTTGGTTAGCACTGACCAGTGCGCTGGTCTCGTGGATGATGTATCGGGTGGGCGCAGCAGAAGTTGCTGTCGTCGAACTCAGCGTTGGCGCCGGACTGGTGACGGTTCTCTTCGTATTTGCCATCAATATTGCCGGAGACGAGTCGCTTACCCGCCAATCTCTGGTTCCACGCCCCCTGGCGTGGTTTGCGGTGGTTTTCTCCATGGGTTTGCTGGTTTGGATGATTATGCCGACTCTGCAAAGTGAACGGATGCGCGCTGTGCTGGAACAAACCGGAGTTCTGGCAGGCCTGTTTCGTTCTGTGTTGTGGGAAGACCGCCGCGTGGATACCCTGATGCAGGTGGTGCTTTTCTTTGCTGGCGCGCTGGCGGTGTTAGGGCTGATTGGCGAACAAAGAAAATCTCACGAGGAGAGTGAGTGATGTTTTACCTGCCTAATATTGTCCTGGTAGTAGTACTGGCTTTGTTGGGAATTGGCATTTACTGCATCCTGATCAGCCGAAATCTCATTAAGGTGGTGGTGGGCTTACAGATTGCCGTCAAGGGTGCTTTTCTGGCGCTGGTGCTGGCAGGAAAACTTGCCAGCCAGATCGATGTTGGACAGAGCATTGCCCTGACGGTAATTGTTGCCGATACCATTGTGGCAGTGGTAGCCCTCGCGCTGGCGGTGCAGATTCGTCGCAAATTTGGTACGCTGGATGTTCATGCACTCATGTCGTTGCGGAGGTGAGCGTTGACCGCGGGCATTTTGCTTCTCACAATCCTTCTCCCCTGGGCGGGAGCACTTTTTGTCTGGCTGGTGGGGAATGACCATCCGCGCCTTCAGCACAGCCTGGCGGTGGGGTTTTCGGTGGCTGGCGGGGTAGCCGGGTTAGTCTTGCTGGGGTTTGCCTCTCGGGATGAACTGGTGGTACTTTCTATTGGAGGGGCATTTGGGAATTTTACCTTCCGCCCCGATGGCTTGGGAGTATTTCTTGCCGCCATTGCTACGGTGATTGGTTCCCTGGCGGTCATTTTCTCGGTGGATTACATGCATAACGAAGCCCAGTTAGGGCGTTATTACTCCCTGGTGCTTTTCTTCATCGGGAGCATGTCCGGTTTGGTGCTGACGGGCAATCTTTTCCTGATGTTTGCTTTCTGGGAAATGACTGCCCTGTGTTCCTATGCATTGATCTCTTTTTATAACGATGACCCCAAAGCCGTAGCCGGCGGTATCAAAGCCCTGATTATGACCCAGGTAGGCGGTATCGGGTTGTTGATTGGTGCCATCCTTTCCTACAGTTACCTCGGCACAGTGGAAGTCAATGTTCTTTTAGAGAAGGCTGGTGCTTTGCCTTCCAATGTGCTGGGCATCATTGCCTTTGGGTTCCTAGTCGCCGCAGCGGCGAAATCGGCGCAGTTCCCCTTTCAAACCTGGTTGCCCGATGCTATGGAAGCCCCAACCCCGGTCAGTGCCCTGATTCATGCCGCTACCATGGTCAATGCCGGGGTGTACCTGCTGGCACGTTTTTATCCTGCCTTTGCCGGAGTTCCTGGTTGGCGAGAAGCGGTAATGGTGGTGGGAATGCTTTCCGCTCTACTGGCGGGCTTGATGGCACTGGTGGCTACCGATCTTAAGCGAGTGCTTGCTTATTCCACGGTCAGTCAGTTGGGTTACATGGTCTATGCAGTGGGGGCGGGTGGAGTATTTGCCAGCCAGTTCCATTTGTTCTCTCATGCCATTTTCAAAGCCCTCTTGTTCCTGGGGGCTGGTGCAGTCATTCATGCCGCAGGCACGCGAGATATGCGTGAAATGGGCGGTTTGGGAAAGCAAATGCCCTTTGTGCGCACGGTGTTTGTCATCGGTGCGCTGGCTTTGGCGGGCATTCCCGTGCTGAATGGCTTCTGGAGCAAAGAACTTGTCCTGGAAGCGGGTTTGCAGGGCGGCGCAACCTGGATGTTTGGGGTAATGCTTTTCACCGCTGGTTTGACGGCTCTGTACACCTTCCGATGCGTTTGGATGGTGTTTTACGGAGAAGCCCATAGCCATTCTCATGTCCATGATGCTGGTCCCGCTATGAAAACAGCGTTGGCTCCCTTAGCCGCCGGTACGCTCCTCTCATGGCTTCTGGCGGGTAATTTTGCGCATCTTTTGGAGAAAACTCTGCCCTACCATGAAATTCATGCCCTCACGCTTGTGGAAATTCTGGAAGAGGTCATCCTTGCGCCAGCCACCTGGATTGCACTTGGCGTGGTGGGGTTGGGTATTCTCTTCTGGGTATTCCGCGATGCCTTGCGTCTATGGCAAGAGGTCTTTGCCGGAATTGGGCAAATTGCCCGGCAATCGTTCGGTTTCGAATGGCTCAATCAAGCCATTGTGCGTACCACCATGCAGGTTGCCGAGGATTTGCGGAACCTGCAAACCGGTGTCTTGAACTGGAATGTTCTGGCAATTGCGTTGACGTTGCTGGTGGTCGTGGTCATTCTTTCGCTGGGAGCGTAAATCATGGATGCTGGACGGGCTCTTTTGTTGCTCCTTCTCATTCCTCTGGCGGCTTCCCCTGTCATCTATCTGATAGGACGCCTGAGTGTATTGCGCCGGGGAAATGGACTCTGGTTTGCTCGCTGGTTTACTTTGATTGCGTATTTGGGAATGTCTTTCCCGCTTTACACTCTGGGAAGATACGTCCTCGAAATCGGCCCTGTGGATTTGAAAATCGGCAGAATCGTCCTTCAAATGGATGGGGTGGGGCTATTCCTTGCGATCACCGTTTGGGTGCTTTCCACCCTGGTGACCATTTTCTCCTTCCCTTACATTCGTGGAGAGGAGGATGAGGAAAAGTATTACGCCCTTCTGCCGGCTCTTTCTGCCACCATGATTGGTTTGGGGTGCACCCGCGATCTGTTCAATTTGTGGGTGTGGTTTGAAGCCATGGCAATTACCTCGTACCTGCTGGTGGCTTTTTACCACCATCAGAAGGGGGCGTTGGAGGCGACCGTTAAATATCTGGTTCAGTCAGCGGTCGGCTCCATCATGATTCTGCATGGGATTTCCCTGGTCTTTGCCAAAACCATGACGCTCGATTTGCAGGAAATCCCCTCCCTGATGGCAGACTCCGGGCTGTTCGGACTGGCGGCAGGTGCGCTGTTTGTGGTAGGGTTTGGGGTGAAGATTGCCCTTGCACCGTTGCACACCTGGTTGCCCGATGCTCACTCCCGCGCCCCCAGCGGGATCAGTGCCATGCTTTCGGGAGTGGTCATTGAAAGCGGTCTGGTGGCATTATTACGCGCATTGGGAGCGCTCTCTCAGGTTTCCTCGGCATGGGGAGCGTTGCTGTTAGCCTTTGGGGCCATCAATATGCTCATCGGCAACCTGATGGCGCTTCGGCAGGAAGAGGTCAAGCGCATGCTGGCGTATTCCAGTGTAGCCCAGGTCGGGTATATGCTGGTTGGTTTTGGGGTAGCCATGGCATACGGCATTGCCGATGGCGCAGAAGGCGGTTTTTACCATCTCTTCAACCATGCCTTGATGAAAGGACTGGCTTTCTTAGCCGTTGGGGCTTTCCTGTATGCGCTTTACATTACCAAAGGCAGCCATGCGCCGTTGATGGTCTCGGATCTGGATGGTGCCAGCAAGAAATACCCTCTGACCGCCTTTGCGCTCAGTGTGGCTTTGCTGGCGCTGGGTGGCTTGCCGCCGTTGGCGGGGTTTGTCTCCAAATGGCAGATTTTTGTGGCAGGTGCCGAGGTGCGCAGTACGCCATTGTTGTGGTTGATCATCTTTGCCGGGTTGAACAGTGTGCTCTCTCTCGGGTATTACGCACCGCTCATCAACCGCATGTATCGCAATCAACCCTCTGAAGTCGTGCAGCATGGTCAGCCTATTGCCCTTTTGATCTCCCTTCCCTTGCTGGTTTTGACCTTTGCCATTGTGTTGATTGGCTTCTTCCCCGGCTGGATGATGCCTTTGAACGCATCGGCGGCATCGGGCTTTCTGTCGGCATTTGGCTTTCGATAGGAGGTAGAGAATCTTATGGAGATACTCTTAACGCCCCCGGTAGCACTCTTGATTTATATCGGTGTGGTTCTGCTGATTGTCTGGTTCGGACGGCAATTGGCGGGAATTTACCACCGTGATCCTCTGAAGAGTCAGTTATACGCCTCGGGTGAAGAAGCGCCAACTTATCTGGCGGCCCCTGGATATCGTCCTTTCTTTCTGGTTGCCCTGTTCTTCGCTCTGTTACATTTGGGAATGCTCGTTTTGGGTTTGAGTCAGTTCTCTACCGCTTCCCTGATTTACGGCGTTGGACTGGCAATTGGTTTGCTGGTTTTATTGCTCGGGTAAAAGACAGGAGGCTTATCGATGACGGAACAAACCTTACGATCACCGTGGCAGGAAGTGCTGGATAAAGTGCGTTTATGGGCGCGTGTCAATTCGCCCTGGGCAATTCACTATAACAGCGGTTCCTGCAATGGATGTGATATTGAAATTGTGGCTACTCTTACCCCACGCTATGACCTGGAACGCTTTGGGGTAAAGTTAGAGGGCAGTCCTCGCCATGCAGATGTTCTGATTTGTACCGGACCTGTAACCCGTCAATCTAGAGACCGCCTGTTGCGCATTTATCATCAAATGCCCGAGCCCAAGTTTGTGGTGGCGGTGGGTTCCTGTGGGCTTTCGGGTGGGGTGTTTCATGGATTATATAACATTGCCGGAGGGATTGACGAGGTGCTGCCGGTTGATGTGTTCATTCCGGGATGTCCACCCCGACCTGAAGCCATTATTTACGGATTGGTACAGTTGCTGGAAGGCTTAAGAGGACGTGAGCCTTCACCCGAGGTGAAAGAGATGTTGCGTCAGGCGGCAAAGGAGGAGAGACCATGACCGTAGAAGAACACCTCGCACAGGCGAAGAAAATTGTCGAGCCTTTTGCCGTAGAGATGGCTTCACCTGACCCCTGGCGATTGGATGTGGTAATCCTGCCTGCAAATCTGATTCCCGTTCTGCAAGCATTGAAGGATGCGCATTGGGGGTATCTCTCTGCGATTACCGGGCTGGATTACCCGCCGGCTGATGGACAGGAGGGGCAACTGGAAGCCCTTTATCATCTGGTGATGAATGGGGTAGTGCTTACCATTCGGGTGAAAGTCCCGTATGCTCATCCGGAATTGGAGAGCGTTTGCCAGGTGTATCCGGCGGCGTCGCTTTATGAGCGGGAATTAATGGAAATGTTTGGATTTGTCCTGAAGGGAACACCCAGCACGGAACGATTACTGCTCGCTGATGATTGGCCTCAGGGGGTGTACCCGTTGCGCAAGTCCTTCCAGAGTGGCAAAGCACAGGAGGAACAGGCATGACCTCTGAACGAAAATTTATCGTACCTATTGGGCCTCAGCATCCGGCGCTCAAAGAACCCGGCCATTTTGAATTTACGGTGGATGGCGAGATTGTCACCGATGCCTCAGTGCGCCTTGGATATGTGCATCGAGGCATTGAAAAAGGTGCAGAAGAACGCTCATGGATTCAGGACCTCTACCTGTTTGAGAGGGTGTGTGGAATTTGTTCCCACGTCCATGCCACTGCATTTGCCCTGGGCGTGGAACGGCTTGCTGGGGTGGAAGCGCCGCCGCGTGCCCAGGCAATCCGCTCGCTGGTGGCTGAAATGGAACGCATTCACAGCCACATGCTCTGGTTGGGCGTGGCGGCGCACGAAGGCGGTTTTGACACCCTCTTCATGTATTCCTGGCGTGATCGCGAAATCGTCATGGACTTGCTGGAAGCCCTCACAGGTAACCGGGTCAACTATTCCGCCAACGTGCTGGGCGGGGTCAAGTGCGATATCACCGATACCTTGCGCGATCAGATTCTGCGTGGCATGGATCAACTGGAAGAGCGCATCCAGCATTATTTGAATGTGGTCACCACGGATCGAACCTTCCTTGCTCGTACGGAAGGAGTTGGGAGGATGACTCGTGAGCAAGCCGATTTGTTCGGTGCGGTTGGACCCACTGCGCGGGCATCTGGTGTTCCCAGGGATGTGCGTGTAGATGCACCCTATGCCTTTTATCCCACCGTGCCTGTTCAGTTAATCACGGATGAGCGCGGGGATTTGCTGGCGCGCTTTGTGGTGCGTATTAAGGAACTCTTTGAAGCCGTGCGGCTTATCCGGGAAATCCTCGCTCATTTGCCTGAAGGTGAGTTAACCGTGCGGATGCCTCGCCGTATCCCCGCCGGCGAAGTCATCAGCCGGGTTGAGGCACCGCGTGGAGAGTTGTTCTATTTCATCAAGAGTAACGGCGGCGAAAAGCCTGAACGGGTCAAAGTGCGCACACCCAGTTTGTGCAACTGGGGTTCGGTGATGCAGGTGGCGGTAGGCCATAAACTGGCAGATATGCCCATGATTCTGGCTGGAATTGACCCCTGTTTTTCCTGTAACGACCGCATGATTCAGTTGAAGAGGAAAGATTCCCGGCAGTGGATGACCTGGGAAGACTTACGCCAATACGGAATTGAGTACTATAAAAAGGTGCTATGAATAACTGGTCTGTACACCCTCTGATTGCCTTGTTCCTGTTCCCGGGTGGATTGTTTTTGTTCCTCTGGGGTTTGTTCTACGAGTGGATTGACCGCAAACTGGTAGCGCGGTTGCAGAATCGCGTAGGTCCGCGCTGGTATCAGCCACTTGCCGATTTGGTTAAACTGCTCGCTAAGGAAGAAATTGTTCCCGAGGGGAGCGATCCCACCCTTTTTTACCTTTTACCCGTCTTAGCCCTTGCCTGCGCCCTGACTTCCGCGCTTTATCTTCCCATGGCAGGGTTTATGCCGGCTTATAGTTTTCGTGGGGATTTGATCGTTGCGCTTTACTTACTTTCGATGCTGACCATTGGGCTTGGAGTAGCCGGCGCAAATACCCCCAATCGTTTCTCTCTGATTGGTGCTACCCGCACCCTCACTCAGTTGTTTTCCTATGAAGCGCCATTCCTTCTGGCGTTGCTGGGACCTGCCATTGTCGCGGGTTCCTGGCGGATTGCAGAGATCAACTTCTACACCCAGCAACAACCCCTCTGGTTGATGGTCACGCAGCCGATTGGTTTCCTGGTCGCTCTGGTGGGATTGATGGGCAAATTGGAACTCCCGCCTTTTGATGCGCCGGAAGCCGAGACGGAAATTGTCGCTGGGGCATTGACGGAGTACAGCGGGCGCGGGTATGCGCTGTTCCGTTTGGGAAAGAATGTTGAACTGGTGATTGCCCTGACGCTGGTGGCTACATTCTATCTGGGAGGATTGGCGAATCCATTGCAATTCCTGTTGAAAACTCTGGGGTTGCTCGTATTCCTCGCAGTCCTCCAGACGTTGTTTGCCCGCCTTCGCATTGATCAAACTGTTGGGTTGTGGTGGCGCATTGGCGCTTTACTGGCGGTGGCACAGTTATTAATTTTATTCGTCATGAAATTGGTGTAAGGAGGCTGTCATGCGAAAGCGCCTCGGTACCATGGTTGGCGATGTAGTGCGGTCGGTTTTCAAAAAACCTGCCACGCAGTTATATCCGTTTGAGCGGAAACCTGCGCCGGTTGCTTTTCGTGGAAAACTTGTTTGGGAACCGGAAAAATGCGCGGGATGTATGCTTTGCGTTAAAGATTGTCCGGCAAATGCCATCGAACTGATCGTGCTGGACAAGGTCAATAAACGCTTTGTGATGCGTTATCATGCGGATCGGTGTATTTATTGCGCCCAATGTGTGGTGAGTTGCCGATTCAAATGCCTGGATCTCTCCGATGAGGAGTGGGAACTGGCTTCTACAGGGAAAGAGCCTTTCACGGTTTACTATGGAAAAGAAGAGGATATCGCCTTTTTACTGGAAAAAATGGCTCGCGACAACGCTGGAGAAGGCCCTTCCTGCGGAGAGGAATAATACCTCTCTTGTCTTCATGGGGATTGGGAATCCGCTGAATGGCGATGACGCTGCCGGAGTTGTTGCCATTCAAAGGTTGCGAATAGTTTTGCGACGTAGAGGAGCAACGGAGGAAGGCATCAGTGGAGATGCCTCTTCTTTTTTCCAAAGAAAGATGGTTCTCATCGAAGCCAATCAAGCCCCGGAGAATTTTACGGGTTTGCTCCGACAAATTTCTCCGCAGATTGTTTTTTTGATTGACGCCGCCTGGATGGATTGTGCTCCCGGAACAATTTGTGTCATTCCCTGGCAGGAAATGGGGGGGTTTAGCGCGTCCACGCATGTCCAACCGCCCTCGATGTTTGCGCGTTACCTTACCGAGCAAATTGATTGTCAGGTTTTCACTCTGGGAATTCAGCCCCAGTCTCTGGAATTTGGCTCTCCATTAACTCTACCTGTCCAGCGTTCTGTGAATCGACTGGTTAGGGAACTTTCCCGTTCCTTTTCAGGGAATAATGTCATCTCTCAGGGATGATTTTTTTGAGTTGCAATGGTTTTCATCTGGCATACAATTGGAGTTTATTCTGCCGTCTTGTGGAGTGATGACGTATGTCAGAATTAAGTGTTGCCCAGCAACAGGAAAAAAAGCATGCGGCTTTGACCTCGGTAATTGCCGCAGTAGGACTGACCAGTTTTAAGATTGTAGTGGGAGCCCTGACCGGCAGTTTGGGAATTTTAGCCGAAGCCGCCCATTCGGCTTTGGACTTGGTGGCGGCTCTCGTGACTTTTCTTGCGGTCCGAATCTCAGGAAAACCGGCGGATGAAGAACATCATTACGGCCACGGTAAGGTTGAAAGTCTCTCTGCTTTGTTTGAGACTCTTTTGTTATTAGCCACGTGCGTTTGGATTATTTACGAAGCGATTCAGCGTCTGTTTTTCAAAGTAGTAGAGATTGAAGTTTCGGTTTGGGCATTTGTGGTGATGGTAGTATCCATCATTGTGGATGTTAATCGTTCCAGAATGTTGTATGCCGCCGCTCGTAAGCATAATAGTCAGGCGCTGGAAGCTGACGCTTTGCACTTTTCCACGGATATCTGGTCTTCGAGCGTGGTCATTCTTGGATTGACTGGGGTTTGGATAAGTGAACGGGTGCCGCAATTGAAATTCCTTCAACATGCCGATGCTGTTGCTGCTCTTGGGGTCGCGGTGATTGTCATCTTCATCAGTATGGAACTGGGGATTCGTACAGTTAAGGGGTTAATGGACACCGCGCCTCAGGGGGCAGTGGAAAGCATTAAGAAAGCCGTAGAAGAAATTCCGGGTGTGATCAATTGTCATCAAATTCGGGTGCGTTCCTCTGGAGCAGAGGTCTTTGTAGATTGCCATGTGGTGGTCAGTTCCGAATGGAGTCTACAGCAAACGCACGACCTTGCTGACCAAATCGAAGCCGTGATTCAGCAACAATTACCCGGGGCAGACGTGACCGTACATCCTGAACCAGGAGCAGCGAATCCATCCACGACGAAAGAGGCGATATAAGTTCCTCAATCTCTTTGTGGTAAACTATCTTTTTGAGGAAATACCGTTATATGCGTTGGATTCGAGACTACAAACCACAACCTGAACAACAACGATTGTATCGGCAGGCGTTGGCAATTACGCTGGCTGGGAATATTCTACTGGCGAGCACCAAAGCCCTGGTAGCGTACTTAACCGGCAGCGTTGCCATTTATTCGGATGCAGCCAATTCTATTTCCGATGTGGTGTATTCCTTGATGATGGTTTTTGGATTGTGGTTTGCCCAACGCCCACCCGATTTATCCCATCCTCAGGGACATAGCCGCTTTGAACCGCTGGTTGGGCTTTTTGTGACAGCCTCAATGGCGTATGCCGGTTTTGAGGCGGCAAGAGCCTCCATTGAACGGTTTTTGGCGGGTGGTCTTGCAGTCCGTCCTGATTTGCCTACCTTTGTGCTGTTGTTCAGCGCGGCGGTCAAGGTATGGATGTTCTTCCTGATTCGCAATCTGGCAAAGCGTTTAGCCAGTCCCACCCTTGCCACAACAGCAGTGGATCATTTGAGTGATGTTCTAACCTCGGTTGCGGCTTTTGTGGGCGTGCTTCTTTCTTCATTGCTCCATCCTCTGGCAGATCCCATAGCCGGTATGGCGGTGGCTCTCTGGATTTTCCGTGCAGTGTTACGTGCGGCGCGGGAAAACCTGGGCTTCTTAACCGGAGCGGGCGCAGATGAGGAATTGCGCCACAAACTGGTAGAGGTTGCCGAAAGCGTTCCTGGAGTATTGCGCGTACATCATTTGATGAGTGAGTACACCGGTCCCCAACTGGTCGTAGATTTGCACGTCAACGTGAATGGGCAGATGACCCTTAACGAGGCACATCAGATTGCCGACGAGGTGATCGAGCGCCTGGAAGCGCTCCCCGAGGTAGATCGGGCTTATGTTCATGTAGAACCCGAAGATCACGATTGAAACTCTCCAGAAACATTTTCAAACTGCTGTTAATTTTCTGGATTGCTCTGGGTGCTGGCTGGAGCGGGGGAATTTTGTATGTCAGTCAGCAATACGTAGACCGTTTACTTCATCCTGCCTGTGTATACTTAATGGAGAATTCCCCTTTCGGTTTTGAAGATTGCTCCGTTTCATTGCCTTCTGGGGAACGCTTGAAAGGATGGTGGCATCCTCCCCGAAATGGAGTGGCGGTTCTGTTGCTGGGAGGACACGGTTCCAGCAGAGATAGCCTGATGTGGGAAGCCAGACTATTGGCTCAACATGGCTTTGGTGTACTCTCCGTGGATAGCCGTGTTTGTGCGGGGTTGCCAGCCACCCTGGGGGTTCGGGAAAGTGAAGACGCGCAGGTGGCTCTGGAGTGGATACAAAGTCAGCCTGAGGTGGAACAGGTGGCTATTCTTGGCTTTTCTGCGGGGGGAGTGGCGGGGATAAGGTTGGCGGCAAGGAATCCTCAAGTGGTGGCGGTCATCACAGAAGGCAATTACCCTTCTCTGAAAGAAGAGGTTTTGGATACTCCTCCCGCAGTGCCTTTCTCGTTGCGCTGGCAACTTCAGCATGGGGTAGCCTTTCTCCTGGGGATACGTTTGGGAATGCCAATTGAAGCCATTCGCCCCATTGAGGATTTGGAAAAAATTGCTCCGCGCCCGATCCTTCTGATTTTTGGGGAAAAGGAAGCCCTCGACACCCGTGCACTGGATCAATACCAGGCGGCAAAAGAGCCCAAAACCTTATGGATTGTTCCCGGCGCTGACCATGGACAATATAAAGACAAAGCACCTCAAGAATACGAGGTGCTCTTAATTCAATTCCTGAATCAATTGTCGCAGATTCAGCCTTAACCCTGCCAGATTTATGGCGCAAAAAGAACGTACTGCAACAGAAAACGCTCCAGTTCCTGGTAGTAGTTCAGGATGGTTTCCGATTTCCTGAACCCATGCCCTTCCCCTTCATAGAGAACATAGCGGTGTGGCGTTCCGGTTTGCTGTAAGGCTTTGACAATTACCTCAGACTGATTGGGCGGGACCACTTTATCTTCGCTTCCCTGAAAGATGATCAGGGGATCGCGGATATTGCGGGCATGAAAAACAGGTGACCAGTCGTGATATTTCTGTGCCGCCTCGGGTAATTCTCCGACCAGCGAAGCCGTATAGCGTGCTTCGAATTTATGGGTATCCATGTCCAGCATGAAGAGATTACTAACGCCGTAGAGACAAACACCGGCTTTGAATGTGCCGGGGAAATGCGCCAGGGCGTTTAACACGGTATATCCGCCTGCGCTTCCACCTTTGATAATCAAACGCTTGGGGTCGGCTAACTGACGTTCGGCAAGCGCTTGGGCGCAGGTGACGGCGTCCTCGACATCGACTTTGCCCCAGTTTCCTTTCAACGCCTCCCGATAACGGCGTCCATAGCCTGTGCTTCCCCGGTAGTTCACTTCAACGTACGCATATCCGCGGCTGGTAAAGTACGCGGCTTCAGGGTTATACGCCATGGTTGCCTGACTGGTTGGACCGCCATGGACGTTGAAGATGGCAGGCGGAAGTCCCTGCCCCTGAAATTGAGGGTTGGAAGGCGGATAATACAGTCCATAAGCCGTCATACCACCGCTGGTTTCCCATGTAAGGGACTCAGGCACGGGGTAAAATTCCGGAGAGATCATTTCCGATTCACTGTAAGCCAGGGTATGAAAACCATGTTGGTCCAGGATGACAATCTGATTGGGGGTGTTTGGAGAAGAAGCGATAAATGCCAGAACATCGTCTTTAGGGGAAACAGTGATTTGACTGAGCCAGGTGTAAGGTGAGGTGGAAACGAACTCTACTTTGCCATCCAAACTGATGCGGGAGAGATTAGACTGCCCCAGAGCATTTTGCACGACGTAAATGGCTTGGCTATCAGGTGCCCATGCCAGCGTTCGCAATCCCTGGACCCACGCCGGGACCATGAGATGAGCCTGTTCAGGGGCGTACAACACCTGTCTTGCTCCGCTGGATAAGTGAAACAGAATCAACCTGTCCCATTCTTCGCCCCCTTCGACAAAGCATAACCATTGACCATCGGGGGAGAATGCTGGTTGAAAAGTGGGCGTGTGATCATCTCCGCCAACAACCTGCATGTGCTGGATTACGGGAGTGGTTCCTTCCAGGGTTGCCAGCATCACTCTTGAGCCATCCCAGGGCATGTGGGGGTGATTCCATTCCACCCATGCCAAGTATTTGCCTTGTGGATGCCATGCCGGTTGCATGTAGAAATCTGCCCCTATAGCCAGTTTTTGGGGCCATTGTTGCCCACGACTATCCACAATCCCCAGCACATCCTGAATGCCGTCACTCCAGACAAATACCACCCATTTGCCATCTGGAGACGCTACGGGTGAGGCGCAGGCACCAAAGGGTGGTGTAATTGGACGGGGTGTTCCATGCTGAAAAGGTTGGGCATAAATGCGTCCATCCCTCTCCACAAAGAGCAGGTACTCTTCAGAAAGGTTGAACTCTCCACCGCCATACCCCACACCCCCTCGCAGGGATTGGATGGCGTTCAAATCACGACGAACCCCGGAGCGAGAGCAGAGGACAGGCACAGTTTGACCGGAGCGAGACTCCGTCCACACCAGAAACTGTCCGTCCAGGGTCCACTGCACATCTTCAAAACGTACGCGCCGACTGAGCAATTGGGGAGAAATTGGGCTTTCCCATAACCCGAAAGGCTTGATGTGGCTGGTCATTTTGTTCCTCTTTCTGAAAAAAATCACCCGGTGAGTTACCGGATGATGCGCACAGGACTATTCATTCTTCTTGTCTTTTTTCTTTCCCTTTTTTTCTTCTTTTTTCTCTTTCTTCTCTTTCTTTCCTTTGACTTCTTTTTCTGCGGCTTTGGCTTCTTTGCGCAGTTCTTTTTCCTGTTCAATAATTTCCTCTGGTAATTCCTTGGGTTTCCATACCTCAATCAGAGTACCTTCAGTATGTTCATTTAACTCAGACCAACGCTGAACGGGCAATGTCAGATGAGCAACCACGGTGGTAGGCAGGGAAACCAGTTCTCCGCTCAGCATTTGGAGAAGGAATTCCAGCCCAGGATTATGTCCGATAATCATTACCCGTTCAAGTTCATCGGGTAAAGTTTGCAGAGCACGAATATACATTTCGGCTTCCGCCATGTAGAGTTCGTCCAGCACTTCAACCGTGTCTGGACATCCACACGTTTCGCAGAAGAGCTGCGCTGTTTGAACTGCTCGTTTTGCCGAAGAGCACAGAATTCGCTGAGGAATTAATTCTTTTTCTTGAATAAATAGTCCCATTCTCCGGGAGTCTTTAATCCCACGTTTGGCAAGTGGTCTTTCGCGGTCTGGCAGGTCGGGGTCTTTCCAGGAAGATTTCCCGTGCCGCATGATGAGTAAGGTTTTCATAAGGGCTTGCCTCCCCGAAAAAATTCACAACGGTTAACAGTATAACATAACTGAATGTTAACGCAGGTTAACGTCAAGCGCGCTCGACTTTTTGGGTATGATTGGAAAATTCTCCAGTTTATTTTTCGGGTGCCCCGCTTTGAATCCAGCGTTGGATGCGTTCAAGTTCGTCAGTGGAGAATTTACCCGGGTGTTGCCCTTTTTGCACCTTGACCAACAGACTGTTTTCAGGATCTCCTGGCAGAATTACGGCACCGCTTGTACTGCCTTTCATTAAACTGTTGTAATCCAGCACACTTAACCCTTTCATTGCATTGCTCCCGTGACAGGCGCCGCATTTGGTTTTGAGAAGGTCTTGGAGTGTTGCATAAGTATCTGGCTCCGAAGAAGCCATTGCTGGGGTTGGGGTGATTTGCGTTTCAGTTCCAGTGCCGTAACTGGCTGGCTCTTCTTCCGCTTTGGGAGTGGGGGTGGCAAATAATCTTGCCTGTTCTTCCAGCACAGCGCGTAATTTTGGGGCATCAAATCCGGCAAATGTCCATGAAGTACCATGACAGGCGCTATTGGAACAGAAGGAGGTATTGCTTGTTCCTCCAGCATCCTCAGTAGAATGGCATCCAGCGCAGGTTTGGTCAAAAATAGTGCGATGGAGGGTAATCCAGTTGGGGTTCTTATGAGATTCGGGTTCGAAGCCCTTGTTCAGTTGCAAACTGGCAGTGATTTGATCCGGAGATGAGACAACCGGAATGGAATGGCAAAGGTTGCACTCCAGACGAATGGCTTCTTGCTGCGGATTGAGGTGTTTGCCATCGTGGCAGCGGAAACAACCGGGTGATGTGGTATGCCCGGCATTATTGGGATGGGTTTGCCAGTTGACTTTTTGTTCAGGAAAATTGGTTTGCAGGTAGGTTTGCTTTAATTGCTCAATTGTCTGGTCGAGTAGTGATTCATTCTCAACCATGAAATTGGCATACTGGGAGCGGTAAAGTTCTTTAAGCCCTTCAATGGCTTTAAGCGCCTCTTCCTGGCTTGGGTAATTCGCGCTTAACACTGCCGTAGCGTTTTTCTTGATAGCAGGAATGTTTGTAGAGATTAAACCTCTCGCCAGTAATTGATCTACGGCTCGGGAGGGCTCAGGAATTTCGTGAGCGGTACGATTGTGGCAGGTGATGCAGTCCATTTTTTGCAGGTCTTTTGATTGGATGGAAGCAGGGTCAAAACCGGACTCTACATCAATATATTCTGTTTTGCTCCCATCCGGATTTTCTACCACTACATACGGAATATCTTGACGCTCTCGATCGGTAGCATAAAAATACACTGGATTTTCGATGTGCCAGTGAATACCATACCCCAAGCCTTCCCGTTGAGTGCCGCCCCCGGTTTTCACAACCATAAAAACAGAAGAAGGGGTGTTGGCTTCATCTTCCGCATAATGTTTGATTTCTACCAGGGTGTCGGTTGAGAATTTTTCAGGTTTATGGCAGTTCTCACAGGCATCCCGGGCAGGGCGCATATTTTTTGCCACAATGGGATACTCATAACTACCGGTGAGCATGGCTGTGCCTGTTTGCCAGGAATAGCCAATTTTCCGTCCAATCATCACGGGCAGACGGTCTCTTCCCATGTGGCAGTCTTCACAGGTTACATTGGTATGGGGAGATGCCTGATAAGTAGCATACTCTGGGGGCATGGTATGGCAGGTTAAACCGCAAAAAGAAGGCGAATTGCTTTCTTCCCACGCAAAACTGGCAAATCCTAACAAAACAACGGTGAGAAAGGCTACTACAACGAAGGGGATAAGGCGAACCCATAACTTGGCTGTGGCAGGTGGAAAGAAGAACTGATTCAATGCTTGCTTGAATTTTGACATCGCCATTCTCCTCAGGATAAAAGTGTAATGCGATTATATCACTCATTTTATTTTAATTTTTATTGTTCTTGACTGAAAAGAAAACACCCCGATATTTCGTCGGGGTGTTTTCTTTTACTTCAATCCGTAATCTGAATTACGGGCGAACCAAGCCTGTGGTGTCGATGGACGGCACTTTGGCTTTCAGATCCGTGATGGAGTCATACAATGCCTGCAAGACGTAGCGGGCATTGTGGGCAAATCCACCGGGATCTTTCGTAGCATATTGATAGTTGTACGCGGCTTTGAGCAAGCGTGGAGTCCAGGACGCATAAGCCACAGGACCCTTGTCCGAGGTGTCGGCTTTGCCGTCGCCATCGGCATCGGCGAAGAAGTACGGATATGCCAGCGGGTTGTACACAATACCCACGCCAGCCACGTCCTTCGCGTAAGCCTGAATCGCGGCGTAGAGTTTTTCTCTGTAGGTCTCCACCTCGCCAGCAAGCCCTTCGGTGGCATCGCCATCGCCATCGTAATCTTCTTTGAGCGACAGGCGAATCTTTTCGGGGTCATCCACGCCATGGCATCCAGTGCATGCCGCCACTTTGACTTCCAGCGTATGGCTATCGTGGCAGTCGGTGCATTTGTTCAGGTTGCCTTCATGCATGAATTGACCGGCGTATTCCTTGCCTTCGTACTCGTAGATACCGCGCGCATCCTTGCCAAACAGGGTAGCACCTGCGGCAAAGTAGTGAACATTGCGGAAGCGAATCTTGTCGCTCGGGGTGTCTTCTTCAAGACCTTTCAGAGCACTGTTCACGCTGACGGTGGATTCGCGTCCCTGGTGGCAGACCAGGCACAGGTTGGCATCCACTTTTTCGCCGAAGGTGAGCTTGGCGCCGCTGGGGAAGGTCACCGAGTTGACTTCATAACGGGCAGGCCAGTTGGCTTCATTGTGGCAGGTGGAGCACTGGAAGCCGTTAGAAGCATGGTTGGTGATATTGGTACCTTCCTTGAGGAATTGGGGTAGGCCGGTAGCGGTGTGGCATTTGGAGCAACTGCCCGGCACATTTCCTTCTTCGCCATCCCAGTGGCGGAACGCCTCGGTATTGCCGGCAAAGTGCCCGGCATCGTCACGGTGCATCTTGCTCATATCCACCGGCGTGGAGAGTTTGGCATTGAGGTCTTCGATTGAATCGTACAGCAGTTGCACGATATATTTGTTGCCATGAGCGAATGCGCCGGGATCCTTGACCGACAACTGATAGTTATAGGCGGCTTTCAGCAGGCGCGGTGTCCAGTTGGAGTATGCCACCGGACCCTTGTCGCTGGTATCGCCTTTGCCGTCGCCATCGGCGTCTGCAAAGAAATATGGATATGCGGCTGAATCATAAACGATGGCGAGTCCAGCCACCTCCTTAGCATACGCCTGAATGGCAGTATACAGGGCGGTTTGCAAGCCTTCAATTTCGCCAGCCATGCCCTCTTTGACATCGCCGTCGCCGTCATAATCGGGCGCAGAAGAAATCATGCGCACGTTCTTCAGGTCTTCGACGGTCTTGACACCTTCGTGGCACAAAGCGCACTCTTCCACTTTAACTTCGGTGGTATGGGGGTTGTGGCATCCCACGCAGGTGTTGTATCCCTCAACGTGGTCGTTCTTGAAGTCATAGGCTTTGCCATCATATTCATAACCGCCTTTGACCTCATCCCCGTACAGGGTTGCCGCTGCGGCAAAGTAGTGGATGTTGATGAAGCCGAAGCGAACTTCGTTGTCTCCATTTTTGATGGGTTTGACAACCACATCGGGATCAGTGGCTTGGAACTTCTCGATTTGCGCATCCACCTGAACTTTGCTGGCGCGACCCTGATGGCACACCATACAACGAGCCTCGGCGCCCAACCCGGTGACTTCAACCCCCGAGGGGAACTTGACACTGGTGAGTTTCGCGGTGGCGTCGTTGTGGCAGGCATTGCAGGTCACCGTAGTGCCGATATCGGCAGGTTGGTCAACTTTTCCTGCCTCGGAGCCGTCAGCGCCAAGGAAGTCCAGATAACCTGGCGTGCTGTGGCAGGCGGCGCAGGCGGTGGGGACTTTCTTGTCCTCGGTTTCGTTCCAGTGCACAAAGGCTTCTGCTTTAGCGTCATTGTGGGGAGACGCTTTCCACAGTGCCTCAAAAGGTGCCTCCATTGCGGGAGGTTGCACCGGGCAGGGTTCGGGTGCCGGGCAGGTAGGAACAGGTGCCTGCGTGGGTTCGGCGGTCGGCGTTGCCGCCTGACATGCCGTGAGCACAAACAGGGCAACCATGATCATGGCGGCGACAAGAAGGAGCTTGATAGTCTTTTTACTCATAGATGCATTCTCCTCAAACAAGATTTCAAAAGAAAAGGTAAATTAGAAAAAATGATGATTTATTCTGTAATCTCTCATCACCTCCTTATTTGACAGGATATATAAGATTATAGCCAGATTAAAAAATAGATACAAGGTTAAATCAAGATGAGAATGGGGGAAAAAAGTCATATGATCTTGACGGTTTACGCGGGCATGGTATAATTCAATTTGCATTGCGGGGTAGAGCAGTGGTAGCTCGTCGGGCTCATAACCCGGAGGTCAGTGGTTCGAATCCACTCCCCGCGACTTTCACAGGGATGCCATCCCTGTCTGTCCCCACAACGCACCCGATGGATCCCTGGGTGCGTTTTGTGTACTTTACCAGACAAAAATGCAGTCGGAGATGGAAAGGGATGGGTGAGCGAGTGCAAGAGGTGGACACGATCCCTTCTTCGCACAAGCCCTGTCACAGGGGAGTGAGAATGTCATAAACATTCTTGCTTCTTGCCTTTCCCTCTCCAGTCTCCGACTCAGACGGGGAGATACCCCCGACACGGGGCGTGACCTGTCCAGGATCCACGCTCGCCTACCCGGCGAGCGAGCGCGCAGATAGACCGGTGGCTAACCCGCCGACCGGTGACCCTGGCCTGCAGGAAGGGTCGTTGCGCCCCGTGTCGGGAATACCTCATGAGGAATTGTCAAGGTTCAGGATGATTCGACCGAAATACGTCATTGTTTGCGATTATGGGATATACGACCACTGGCGTAAGCGGCATTCAGCTATTGGAATTTTCGATTACTTCAGCGCCGGAAATTTCCCCGCCAGAATTCGGTTCGATATTGTCTGCGGCTGGGAGGCTGACGAGGGAGAGAGCGAGGGGGATTTCTCTGTAAAGGTAACTGCCGTCACTGGAAGCGAAGGAGACCGGCGCATTGTGGCTGAGACCAACCGCGTTAGCGCCATTTTCGACCCTTTTTCTCACACCGCCCCCAATACTTTTCACTTTGACATTGATGTCCCTACCGCAGGAAATTACCAGTTCGAGTTTTATTTCAACGGTAATCTCGTTCATACCCTTGCCGTGCCTGTAATACCTGAGGATTGATCATGGCTACCTTACCTGTATTTATACCACTTTCCGAAGCCGCCCGCAAGTACGGGCTGGAAGAAGCCCATTTGCGCCAACTGATTGAGAAAGGTAAAATCAGGGCGGGAGTGGTAGCGGGAGAAATGGTCGTGAGTGAAGAAGAAGTCAGAGGTGAAGCAATCCAGGAAAAGGGTCTCCGCAAAGAGGATTTGCCGGAGTATCAGCAATATAGCCATCTAGAAAGCATAGAGATTGAGTTTGGAGAAGCTGCTCGTAAATATCGTATACCTCCTGCCACACTTCATGGATGGGTAACAAGAAAAATTGTAAAGATTATTAGACGACAAGGTAAAAAAGTCGTACTAAAAGAACAAGATGTAGCCTATTGCGCGAAAATTTATGAGATGCGTAAGGGGCAAGGAAAGTGGCTTTTTGACAAAGATGGCTTACCTTATAAATATAAATCTAAATCTAATTCACTTGCTTTATAAAAGGGCGGCTTTTTACCGCCTTTTTTTTGGTTTTATTTTATTCGAAGTATTGACAACCTCGAATAAAAATACTAGAATGATCATAGCACCTTCCCAAACCGACATTCAACTGCCTCAAACACAACGCCCCGGTGGAGGGCGTTGTGCGCCCGACCGGGGCGTTCCGTGAGCCGTGTAGGTAGCACGCTCACGGTGAGGCAAGCAGGCTGTGACTGCTCACCTCGCTGATTATTGTATCACGAGAGAACGGACACCCTGCCAAACCCGGCAGGGTGTTTTTTGCAGGTGTTGGCTCTTCAGGCGGTTGGCGCGTAGTGGCAGGTTCGATTCCTGCCCGCCTGAATCCGGTATTTGCCATGCTAACGTCGGCAAAGGTGGGATGGGACGTGGCAGCCCGGAGAGACGGGCAAAGCACCTTACCAACTCGACGACATGGTAAATCCTCCTTTCTCACCTCCTTTCAGCCAGCCGCGCAGAGGCGGGGGCACTGTCCCGCCCCCGTGGTGGGTGCAACTCCCACCCGGTTGGACTGCCAAACCTGTCATTGGGTCGTTGGCCCACCAACGGACAGGGGAAGCCTGGCGCGTCCCCAGGTGTCGAGCACCCGTGCGCAAGGTGCAAGGCACCTGGCGTCAGGAAACAGGCAGGTGGCATCCCGGAAAGACGGGTAGGGGCAGGCAGGCTGGTAAGCCTTCCGAGGCTAGGAAGCGTGTCCGATAAACAGCCCAAGAAAGTATCGGATAAAAACAAGCCAGTGACCCTCGCCCTGGGGAAGACTGGCTGCCCTGTGCAATGCAGGGCAAAGACCTGGCGGTGTAGAGGGTAAACCGCCAACTGTCCTGTCCGTGAATGCGGCGAGCGGCGCTAACCACCCTCCGACAGCGAAAGCGGGAGACGGCGCCGATCCGATCCCGTGGTGGCACGGGGATGGACTGGGCGGCAGGACGGCACGGGCAACCGGTGTAGGTAGCACAGGTTGAGCGAGGGGTGCGAATTCGAAACCACGCACACACGCGACCACGGCGTGGGCGGACGTAACAGCGTCTGCCGAACGAGGGTACCTGCGGAAACGCAAGAGGCACCAACCCCCCTGCGGTGGTGAGGAGGGGGAATGTGCGGGAGTAGTTCAAAGGCAGAACGTGGGCGCACAAGACGCCTTCGGTGGTGGTTCGAGTCCCCCTTCCCGCTCTATGAAAGCGAAAATTCCGCTGGAAATTGCTGAACAAATTGCTCGCCAGTACGCCGAGCGTCTGATGCCGTTTTGCGACCGGCTGGAAATTGCCGGGAGCATTCGGCGGCGCAAAGCGGAAGTGGGCGACATCGAAATCGTTGCGCTGCCCAAGCCGTTCGTTGACCTGTTCGGCAACGAAAACGGGTATCAAGACCCCATGCTGGCGGGCGTGTGGGTGAACAAGGCAGGGCGGCGGTACAAGCAGTACGCCTTGCCTGAGGGCGTCAACCTGGATTTGTTCATCGTACTGCCGCCTGCACAGTGGGGCGTCATCCTTGCCCTGCGGACAGGGGGAGCGGAGTTTTCCCGCAAACTGGTGACGCCGAAGCCCTACGGCTACCTGCCGCAAGAGTATGTCATCAAGGACGGTGCGGTCCACCGTGCCGATACCGGAGAGATTGTTCCCACCCCGGAAGAGGTTGATTTCCTCACCCTGTGCGGGGCGGCGCATATTCCACCCCAGGAAAGGAATTGAGCATGTTAGAAATCCAACTCATCGGCAATTTAGGCAAAGACCCGGAAGCGCGCTACACCAACGAAGGCGTGCTGGTGGTCAACTTCCCGGTGGCAGTCTCCACCCGTAAGGACGAAACCGTCTGGGTGGAAGTGACCGCCTGGCGCGAACTGGGCGAACGCTGCCACCAGTACCTTGCCAAAGGACGGCAGGTGTTCGTGCGCGGCATTCCCACCATCGAAGCCTTTACCCGCAAGAACGGCGAAGCAGGCGCAGCCCTCAAAGTCACCGCCCAGGTGGTGCAGTTTTTGGGCGGCGGCAAGGGTGAAGCAGGTGAGGATCACGGCGGCGAAATGCCGTTTTAGCGGTGGTTTGCGCTGGCGGTGTATCCCCTCACACGCCAGGCCGGAGAGCGTAACCGGCGCACAACTTCTCACCCCGAACTGACGGCATGTCAGAAGGGCGGAGCGTGGAACATGGACGAACTGACCCCGGACGAACTGGACGAGTTACTGGCGTTTGAAGCCGAGAGGCGCGAGCAGGAAGAGCGCAAGTTCGAGCTGCTGTACCGGCTGGAACGGCTTCCGGCGGAAGACCCGCTGTGGGAGGATCTGGCTCGGCGACTGGGAATGAGGTTATGAGACCGGCGGAGGTGTATTGTAGACGAAAAGACCTTCAGCGGTATCGGAGACCCAGTTACCAGGGGTGCGGCTAACCATTACAAGGTTAGCCAAATCCTGACAGGAACCCGCCGCAAGAATGCAGGCAAGATAGAGACCGATTTCCCAGTTCCAGGGTATGAAAAGCAAGAATACAGCAATCGGGAAAAGGAGCGGGTAAAGGGTGATTTTATACCAGGATTTCTTATCGGTGATTTTTACAAAAACATAGGTGTCTCTGGCAGTGATGAAAGAAGGCGGTACCGCAGACCAGTGGGCGGCAATTGCGTGCAGTCCCTCGTGGACAGCGCGAAACACACGGAAGTGAAAGAGCAATCCAAAAAGCGCCAGGGTGATCAAAAAGCGCCAGAAAAACAAAAAATTTCGATGAGCAGGGTCAATGAAAGAAGAAACGATCAACCACGAGCCAGCGGGCAGTAAAGTCAGCCAAAAGAAGAGCCGAACAAAAAGTTTCCAGGCAGGACGATTCTGGAGATTATCGGGGTTCTGGCTTCTGGTCATTCTATGTGTGATCCTTTCGTTGGCTTATATTGGCAAGACGGGAGAAAAAGGCAGCGAATGGCTGCTGCCGATAATGTTGGGGTGGATGGCCGGTCTGGGAGGAAACATAGTAGAGCGTGATCCAGGAGAGGGCATGCTCAAGGCTGGAATGGCGCAAACCACTTTTTTGCTCGCATGGGTGATTCCACGAGGTTTACCGTCTGAAACCGTCTTGTTTGCGCTGGTCTGGTTATTCCACACCGTAACCACAATGCTGGCTGTATATCTGGAGGTTGCAAGGGTCAGGGCACAACGCCAATTGAAAACTACGAGAAGAAAGTAAAGGGACAAAGGCAGTATGAGCGGGAACAAGGCATTGGCGATCCATGATCTTTTGGAAGAGCAGCGGACGAATACATTCGTACCTTTTGCCGAGATGCCTTCTGCCCCGAACCAGTGGGCGGCAATTGCATGCAGTCCTTCGTGGACAGCGCGCATACCTTTGAGACAACCAAACAGAATGAACCAGATTCCAACTGCAGTCAAATATATAAAGTCGTGTTCGGACGGAGGAGGGGGGAAAGGTAAGCCCAACAGCCACCCGAACCAAAGCCAGGCTATTGAAGCAAATAACACTGACAACCATATGAGACACAAAATCCGCCAGGCGGGACGCGTTTTGATGTTGTGCCTGTTGTCAATATTTTTGCTCATCAGCATCCTCCTCATTGGTGAAAACATTTTTCAGGGTACTGCCGGTTGGAACATGATCGGCACAGCCGCAATTCTGGGCTGGTTATCATCTCTATCGGTCAATCTGGAAGAAACCAGTCCAAAGAGCGCCTGGATAAACACCGTATTCATCAGCATGATCGCGGTCATCATCGGGTGCGCGGCAGCGGTCAAAGGGAAAATCGGGATTGAAGAATCTCAACGGCTGGCATTGATCATTGCCGCAGGAACGATGGCGACAGCCGCAAGGAATTATCTGGATGTTGCAATTGTAACGGATAAAAAATGAACGGACAAGCCATCATCGAGCAACTGGAAACTCGACGGAAGGAACTGGGGATGACAGACGAAGCCTTTGCGCGCCTGCTGGGGATCAGCCGTCCGCTGTGGTCACAGTTACGCAGCGGCAGGCGGCGGCTGACGTTGGCAGTTCTGCGGCGCATTTTGCGCACCTTTCCCGATTGGGAAGAAGCGGTTTTGGCATTGCTGCGGGAGGAAGCATGAGCAGACACTGGATACCCCCGCAGGGATACCACTGGAAAGTGGTGGTGGACCCGACCCGGACAGGGGACGACCCCGGGATCTTTTACGGCGCTCATTTTCGCTGGGCGGACATCGTTCCCCCGGGAACGGATCGGGAAGCGCAAAGTATTCCCTGTCCCTGGCCGAGCGGGACGGTGTTCGAGCACATCAAGACCGGCGAGCGAGTGGTGATCCGGCGGGGTAGAGTGGTGAAACTGGAGGGAAAACGTGGCAGTCTTTCTGATTCTTCTGGCGTTTCTGGGCATTCTGGCAATCGCGGTAGCCGTGTCCATGTCAGCCCACGCTGACGCCCTTCAGGCGCAGGCAGCCATCGAAGCGGCGCGGGCGGCGCAGATTGCCGCCGCCGGGCAGGCGGTCAACTCCGCCCTGCTGACGGCGCTGGTGGTGGCGACCGGCTTCACCCTGCTGGCAGTCCTGATTGTGCTGGCGTATCTGGTGTACACCCGCCAGAAACAGCAGAGGACGGGCAAATGGCTGCCGGGACCCAACGCCCGCTGGGGACGGGTGGATGACGCCCCCCGTCCGGTTGCCCTGCCGCAGGGAGACCCTCTGCAGCAGCTGGTGCAGCTGGAACTCCTGCGCTATCTGCGCCAGATGAACACCTCTCCCGTGCGCCCCTCACTACCTCAACGGGAAGCGGCGTACCTGCCGCACCCGGAGGAGGATGAAGACGATGAACCGCTCTGGTAAGGCAATCACGATCGTGGTGTTTGTGACCATCCTGCTGACGGCATGCAGCGGCGAATCCGTGCCGCTGGACCCGACCGCACAGGCGCTGTACCTGCAACGGCAGGCGGAACAGGCGACCCAGCGGGCGGAGTACGCCCGCATGACCGCGCAGGCGCTGGAAGCCGAGCAGGTCAAGGCGGAAGCCGCCGCCCGGCAGGCGGAAGCCACGGCGGAATACTACCGCCTGCTGCGCACCGCCACCATGGAAGCCGTGATTGCGGAAGCAACCGCCATATCGCAGCGGGAGACACAGACCGCCTGGAACGCCACCGTCCAGGCACAACAAACCGCCACCGAACGGGCGTGGATCGTCCAGCAGACGCAGAGCGCCCTGCAAGCCCAACAGACCGCGCAGTCCTGGCAGATGACCCAGACGGCGGCGCAGTCCGAAGCCACCGCCACGCAGGTGGCTCTGCTGCGTCAGGCGACGGTGGACGCCGCCAATGCCGCGGCTCTGGCGACGGCGCAGGCGGCACAGGCGGGCATTGCGCAGGAAGCCCTGCGGCAAGAGCAGATCCGCACAGTCCAGCAGGACTACGCCAAGTACGCCTGGGCGGCGCTGCCGTTCGTCCTGCTGGCGCTGGTGGTGGTGATGAGCCTGTACGGATTGTGGCTGTACCAGCGCAACCGGGTGCTGACGCAACTGGCGGACGGCAAACTGGTGCTGGTGCAGGACGGGAAGGTGGTGGTGCCCGACCGCTCCCCCGGAGCGGTGCTGGACCCCCGTAATCCCCCCAGACTGGATGCGGGGCAGCTGCGGGTGACGGAGAACGACCAGAAGGTGAGCGCCATTCGCGCGCTGGTGGCAGGCGGACAGAAGGGCAAAGCGGAGCGGCTGGCGCAGACGATGGCGGAAGCCTCTTCCCCGATACCGGATATCCGCGTGGTAGCGGAGCAGGATGTGCGTCCACTGCTGGGAGAAGTGGTGAACGGAATCTATCAGGAAGCGGTGGAGGAGAAATGATCACGCATCGGGAGCAGAGAGTAGCGGAGACGCTTGCCTACCGACTGCCTGGGGTGCTGACCCGACGGGGACTGAAAGCCCCGATTCGCCAATTTCTGCTCAGTGAAGTGAATGGATTGAAGATGCTGATTGCGGAAGTGGATTTGGGTGGGGTGAACTACCCGGAACGCTACACGACTCCGGAAGTACTGAGTCACCTGCGGCTGGAGATGGGAGTGCCGGTGTATCTGTCCCAGGTTAAGGGGTTGCGATATGTCCTGCTGCTCTCACCGCTGCCTCAAATGCCCCGGCGGGTAGAACTCCCGCCGGATGTTCCGAGCGGGCAGTTTGCAGTTGGGGTAGGCGTAAGCGGACGGGGATTGAGCCTGGCATGGGAAGACTTGCAGCACTTGGCAGTGCTGGGAGCAACGGGATCGGGGAAATCGGTCTTTTTACAGTCCCTGGTGTGGCAGGGCCTGAGAGACGGTTTGAGGCTACTCCTTTCGGACATCGAGGGGGTGACCTTTGGGATGCTGGCTGACCATCCGGGACTGCTTGCACCGGTGGCGGAGACACCTGCAGGGGCGCTAGAGCGGGTGGAGCAGGCACTGGCGGAGTGCGAGCGCCGGGCAAAACTACTGCGTGAAGCGCCGGGACATCCGCAAAACCTGAAGCAATACAATGAGCGGATCCAAACGGAAGGGGGAGAAGCACTACCCCGAATTCTGGTGATATTGGATGAAGCCAGTGCGGTGCTGAGCGCCATGGGAAGGGGACGGGGCGAATTGGGGGAAGCACTGGCGAACCTGGGCTGGCGGGGACGGAAATACGGGGTGCATTTCGTGTTTGCCGCGCAGGAATTTACCAAGGAATTGCTGGGACCGGTGAGAGATCAGGTAGGAATGGCAGTGTGCTTCCGTGTACGAAGTGCATACCTGGCGACCCACATGGGCTGTCGAGGGGCTGAGCGCATACCGGTGGATCGCCCGGGATTGGCGATAACGGATCGGTGGGGTCCGGTGCAGACATATTATCTGGATGCCGGGCGTTTGGAGCAGGGAAAGGAAGGGCTACAAGTGCCTGTGAGCGAAGCGGAACGGGGATGGTTTCTCCAGGCATTGAAAGCCGGAGGGCGGCTTTCGCGGAGTAACCTCATGGCATGGAGCGGCATGAGCGAATGGCAGGCACGCAAGAACCTGGAGGCATGGGCAATGCGTGGCTGGGTTGTGAAAGAGCCGCAGGAGGACAACGCCTTCGTGGTTACGGAGAAAATGCGGGAATGGCTCTCCAACCCACCAACCTCTCCAGCCTGCTCCAACCACTCCAACCTAATCGAGGCATAGGAGAGGGACATGCGGCTGTTTTTACTGATACGAGATGTGGATGTGTCAGGTGTGTCGGGAACCGGAGTGGTGGCAGAGGGGGTGGAGTTCAGCGACGGGATGGTTGCCATGCACTGGCTGCGGGAGCCGTATGGGCTGAATGTGTACACGAAGATGGAAGACCTGATAGCCGTCCATGGACACAGTGGCAAGTCGAGAATTTGCTGGTTGGATGGAGGAGGGTATGAAAGACACGGTGAAATGGCGGGTGTACCGCATCGAAGACAGGAGCGATCTGGAGGCTGCAATGCAGCTGTACCAGATGAAGTTTGGCGAGCGACCGCGGCGGGCACGGGTGAGCGAGAAAGCGCCGGAGGAGTTGCTGCACCTGGTGCGGGAAATTCCCGATCTGGAGATTGAAGTCTTGCGTCCGATTCTTCCCCGGGACGTGTGGCTGACGCATGAGGAAGAGCAGACGGTTCCGCAGGCACAGTTGAGTTTGTTTGGA
Organism: Anaerolinea thermophila UNI-1; assembly: GCF_000199675.1. GTDB lineage: Bacteria > Chloroflexota > Anaerolineae > Anaerolineales > Anaerolineaceae > Anaerolinea > Anaerolinea thermophila. Next base: position 2,415,814 of record NC_014960.1, on the reverse strand, counting down.
GAGGTGGAAGGATGACGAAAATCGTGACGATCTACAACCAGAAAGGCGGGGTGGGGAAGACCACTCTGGCGGTCAACCTGGCACACGGTCTGGCGCGGTCAGGCAAGGCGGTAACCCTGATGGACCTGGCGGAACCGCCGTACTGCCACCAATGGTTTCGCCTTCCGGCGGACGGCTCGGCGCAGCGCTGGCTGAAGGGAGAAGAAGTACCCCGTTACGGCACCCGCGTTGGGGGATTGTATGTGCTGACGGGGTACCAGCCGGGCGTAGAGGAATTGATGAGCGGCAAGATGGAGGTTTTGACCCCTGAAGCGGTACGGCGAGAGCGGTTCGACGCCTTGGGGGGAGATGTGGTGGTGGTAGACGGATACCGGTACGAATGGAAGGTTGAAGAAGCGCTGCTTGGGCTTTCGGATGTGGTTTTGATACCGCATGACGGGGGAACTCCCCTGGACAGCACAAACTGGACCCTGGGTGAATGTATGGAGCTGCGCAGAGGGGGCTGGCAGGGACGGTTTTACCTGGTGGGGCAGGTGGAAAGGGTTGGAGATGTGGAACGTCTGACGGCCATTGGAGAAAGAGCGGACGGCGTTGTCCTGCTGACCAGGAACGAGCGCATGAGGCAGAGGCGCACGGCCTTCGAGACACCGCGGGTAGCCCGGGTGATGGTGGAATATCACAACCTTTGTATGTGGCTGGAGAAAGAAGGATGTCAAGGGAGATGAAGAAAGCGCGCGTGATTGCAGTCGCCAACCAGAAAGGGGGCGTTGGAAAAACCACTACCGTAATCAATCTGGCGCACTGGTTTGCCCTGCATGGCAGGCGGGTGCTTGTGCTTGATCTGGATGGACAGGGGCACATTGCGCCGGGGTTGAGGTTACCCGGAGGGGATCACCTGTATCGCTTTCTGGTGCATGAGGAGGAAGTCTCAAATGTGACCGTCAAGGCGCGGGAGAATCTGGACATCATTCCCAACGACCACACCGGAGAACTTGCCAAAGAGCATGTAAAGCAGGCCAATTTCCGCGAATACATTCTGGATACCGCACTGGAAGAAGCGCGGGAAAGATATGACCTGATTTTTCTGGATACCCCACCGGGAGCGGATGTCCTGCATGTGCTGGCGCTGGTTGCAAGCGACTTTCTCATCGTGCCTGCCAACATGGACTTTTATGCCCTGAACGGGGTAGGGCAGATTTTGAAAACCGTGCGAAACCTGAAACGGTATCCCGGGGTCACGCCGCCGGTTCTTGTGGGTGTGTTGCCAACGCTCTTTGACAAACTTACCAATGAAACCCTGAACAATCTTCAATCGCTTCAACAGTCTCTGGGGGAAAACTACATCTTGCCCCCGATTCCCCGCGACACCAGGCTGCGCGAGGCAAGTTCTCACGGACAAACGATTTGGGAATACGCCCCTGCGTGTCAGGGGGCATCCGGGTATCCCGGCAATGGAGAAAAGCAGTGCAACAGTTCGGGAAAAGTGGGGGGATATCTGCATATTGCTGAAATCCTGCATGACATTGTGAGGTGAGGGATGAGTGTACGAAAAGAGAGGCAGGCAATATCCATAGAGCCGCCAGTGGAAGATTTGGACCCGGCGGTAGAAAATGCGTTGGGAACTCCGGCAAAACGCGGGAGCATTTACGGGCGAATAGCCCGGGTCAAAGAGATGACCCCGGCGCAGCGGCGCAAAGCGGAGAAAGATCGGGCGCGCACCAAAGAGACCTACGACCTGCCCGCGTGGTTGATCGAGGCAGTCGAGCAGATTGCCCGGAAGTATGGAGTGCCGAAGTCGAATGTGGCGGCCCACCTGTTGACTGCCGGGTTGAGGGATGTGCTGGAAGGGAAAATCAATCTGGGGTGGGTAAGAAAAATCTCACGCTCCCCGCGATATGAAGGGTTGTTGGAAAATCCTGAAGCGATCGACAAGAGCGAAATTAGCCGTTTTTGCAGTGGGAAATGAAAGCCGTCCGAGAAAATTCAACAAATCCTGTCCGAACGCCAGCGTTTACGCCAGCGCATTACGCCAGCGTTTACGCCAGCGATAACGCCGACGTAAAGCGCCAGCGATTACGCCAGCGTTTGAGACAAATAGAAGCCCTACAAGGCGTCTATTTTGAGGGCATGGCTATGATAAGGCCTTTGCGAAAAAAAGCCCTGTTTCAGGGCGTTTTTGAGGCAAATTGAGACATTCGAAAAAATCGGTTCTGGGAGAGGTTTGTATGCAACAAGAGATGATGGGCAACCAACGATTGAGCGTGATACCTGCGCGGGCGGTATCGGATCCGGAATTATCCGACGGAGCCTTTCGCACTCTGGCAGCGTTAGGCATGTTTGGAGACCGGAACGGCTGGTGTTATCCGAGTTACGCCACCCTTGCGCAGATTCGCGGATTGAGTAAGTCCGCCATAGCCAAACACATCACTGAGCTGGTGGAGCGCGGGTATCTCAACATTCACCATCGTTTCGATGAGGTCAGCGGAGCGCAGCGTTCGAGTATGCTGCAAATTCGCTTTGACTACGAACCGGATGAGCCGGGTGCCGGAGCGAAAAAGACCACAAAAGAGTCACCCCCCCGTTTCCGTGGGGGAAACCCCCCGTACACCCCAGAAGTGAACGGGGGGTACACCTCAGAAGTGAACGGGGGGTACACCCCAGAAGTGAACCCCCCGTACACCCTTAAGGGTGAACGCTTAACGTCCCATATTAACGCTCCAATTAACGCTCCAGTTAACGGTGGTGGTGGTGTTAATGACCCCGTTGACGTAGCGGAAACGGGTACACCACCACCACCACCTCCTCCTCCAAACCCGACGGACGACCTTCTGAACCGTGCCGAGAAGTTATACCGGATGGTGCGGCCGAGCCACCTGATGATCCCTCGCACGCGCTGGTACGAAGACGCCTTACAGGTTTTGAATCAGACGCTGGACAAACACAACGGGGACTACGAGCGTGCCGCCGGGGAACTGCGCCGGTACGCCGAAGAAGCCGACCGGCGCAATATTGCGCCGACCAACCTGTGCTGGCTGACGGAGTGGGCAGCGGCGGGTAAGGTGCCGCCGCCAAGGCGAGGGGCGAGGGGCAACGGCAACGGGCAAAAGGCTGTCGAAGAGCGCCGCGACAGGGTCCTGCAGGAGACTCGCAAACGGTTTGGCTGGGGGAGTGATGCGCTGGTGTACTCGTTCGACATCGAGAGGCTGGAGAAACTGCTGGAACTGTGGCCGCTGCTGGAAGCGAGAGGGGCAACGGACGAAGACACGTTCCGCATGTTAGCCTGGCATGTGGAAGTGCCGGTTGAGGAGATCAAACGCCGACTGGAAGTCGGAGAAGGGATCGATCTGGATGCAGAATTCGGTTTTGGTGTTTGATCTGGAGCGCCTGGACGAATTACGCCGGGAAGCGGAGCGCTATTGCGATGCCCGCCTGTGGGAGATGCTGGCGGACGGGTATGAATTTTACGGTTTGTTGTCAACGGCGAGCGCCTGCAGACGCAGGGCTGAACACTACAAACGACAGCAGGAGGTGATCCATGAAGCGGATACAGGAATGCCTGCCTGAAGTACCGACGGATGGTGCACATCGGGACACGCGCATACAGTACGACAACTGCGTGTCGAACTGCCCGGTCTGCGGCGGGATTGGTTATGTGCGGGCTGAGGTGCCGCTGGGCGATCCGCGCTTTGGCAAAATCGAACGCTGTCCGAATGCGGCGGCGCTGGACATCCAGCGGATGAAAGCCGATCCGCGGATCGGGATCACCGAACGGGATTTTGAGTTGTCTTTCGAAAACATTCGTCCGGTATCGCCGATCACCCAGGTCGTGGTGGACATCAAGCCGCTGGTGCTCTCACGGGCGTCCAAAACGCCGAAAGGTGCATTCGTGCTGATCGTGGGAACGCCGGGGATCGGCAAGAGCCTGTTCCTGAGAACGGTGGTAGCGGTGGCAGTTTCCAGTGGGATTACGGGGGCTTACGCGAACCTGGCCTACACCCTGGACGACTTACGCCGTGCTTACGATATGCCCAATGCGGGAGAGGAACTGGAAGAACGCTTTATCTGGTGGCAAAATCTGGACATACTGGCGCTGGACGAATTCGACAAGGCGAATTCCACCCCGTGGGCAAGGGAGCGGATCCACATGCTGATGGACGCCCGTTATCGTCTGGCGGTGGAAGGCAGAGGGCTGACTCTGGTGGCGTCCAACAGTGAACCGATGGACGATTACCTGATGAGCCGCTTCAGAGACCAGCGGGTAGGGCGGGTGTACCGTCTGAACGGGCAGGATATTCGCACCCGGACACGGGAACTCAAACTGAAGTGGTGAACCGATGGACAAACACGAACTGCAAGAGCAGCTGGGTGGTGAACTGGTGACCGAACTGGTAGCAGGGGTGGACGATGCCGCACTGGAAGCGGCCCTGCTGGACGAGAAAGACCCGCTTGCCCGCGACCTGCAAACAGCAGTGCAGGCGGCGGTGGACGCCGGACGCAAACAGGCACGTCAGATCGTGGTCACGGCGCTGGAACGGGAGCTCAACCGGCGGAGAGGTGAACGGTGAGCGAAAAGCAGCTGGCGCAGTTATCCGACAAAGTGATCCGTCATGCCCGGCGGGTACAGCGGGCGCTGGGCAGCGGTCACAGCGAACTGGTGTATCACCGGGCGCTGCTGCACGAACTGCGGCAGAGCGGTTACGAGGTTTTGAGTCAGCCGCGCCTGAAAGTGCGCTATGCCGGGCAGGTGGTGGGCGAGGTCGTCCCCGACCTGCTGGTGCGCTGGTTCGGGTGTGCCGTGCTGGTAGAATGCAAAGCGGCGGAGCGTTTCGAACAGGCGGATTTCGACCAGGTACGCCGTTACCTGCGGGCGTATGACGGTGAAGCGGTTGGGCTGCTGGTGGGCTTTGGCGGTGCACGGCTGGAATTTCGGCGGGTGACAATCGCGCGCAAGGAGCGAGAGGGATGAACTTTGCCAACCGGGTGACCCTGCAGGGGTATCTGGAAATCGAGCGGGCGGAGGAGGTCTCGCTGGACAGAGACAGCAGCCTGACCACGCCGGTGCTGTACGGGTGGCTGTGGACGGATACCAGCGGATTGTTGCGTCATCGGGTGGTGCTGGCGGACAAACCGGCATTTGGGCTGCTGGAGATGCTGCGCAAGTTTCGTCCGGAAGGGGGGAGTGCGCTGGTGAGCCTGAACGGGATGGCTGTGGAGGTGGTGCACCTGGATGGCAAACCTTTCGTGGCGGTGGAAGGGCGTCTGGTAGATGGGGTGGTGAACGTGAAGCACGTGACCGTGCTCTCGACACCCGAAGCGGGACTGCTGCGGCTGCTGGTGGATCACCGGCTGCGGGAGATTGTGTACGGCTGGGAGGAGATTCGGGAAGCGGATCGGGTGCTGATGTACCGCATCGTGCGGGAGGCACGGGAAGCGCGGGAGCCCCTCAGCCTGACGGCTTTGGGGCATGGAGCGCCTGCTGGCGCATGGGGCGGCCTGACGTCCACGCCCCCCGCCCCTCGGCGCGCAGCGCCAGAGGGTTAGGGGGCGGGACGGTGAGTCCGCCGTGAGGGAGCGGGCAGGCGCATGGAATTATGCAAAAAATTTTTTGCCAGATTCACTCTTCAGGAGGTTGACATGATTGCGGCGATCGTAAATGCGCTGGTGCCGCCGGTGGAATTACCGGCGGGTTTGTGGATTGAGCGGGCGGCATGGGCGGATGTAACCGCGGCGATTGAGGCGGGGACGCCGCACTACGTGCGCCATGCGGGAACGGCGAAGTTGCTGGGTAAAGAGCCGAATGGTGGATTTTACAGCCCGGAGGTTGGGGACGTTTACCTGGTGGTGCGGCTGAAGCCAGGTACTGCGCCGAGAGGCAGTGAAGTTGAGGCGGGCGTGGAAGATTTGGAGATTTTGCGGGTGGAGGTGCGGAGATGAGAATGCAGGATTGGCGCTGGTACGGGGTGTACGGACTGGTGGTAGGGCTGACCGGACTGGGGATCTGGAGGCTGATCGAACCCTGGCTGTGGGAGAGAGAGTATGTCGTGAGGTTGCTGGCGACTTTTGGCGTGGCGGTACTGCTGGGAGGAGTGCTGCATGAGGGCTTGCACCTGCGGGAAGCGCTGCGTCAGGGGGCATCGTGGGACGGGGTGAAAGCGGGCTGGCTGCGGTTCCGGGTGGAGAAGCCGCTGGAGGTTGGGGCATATCGGCGGGTGATGGTAGCGCCGCTGCTGTTACCGGTGGTGTTTGGCGGGCTGGTGGCGATTTTCGATGAGCGTCAGGGACTGCTGACGGCGCTGGTGTGGCTGCTGGGAAGCGCCGATGACCTGGCGGACTGGGCGGCGCTGTGGGGCAAGAAGGGATGGGTGACAAGGCGGGTCGGGGAAGGTTTGAGACTCCATGGAGGTGAACCGTGACAGATTTACAGGCTTTTGAGGCGTGGCTGCGGGAGCAAGACCGCAGCGATGTGACGGTGCGGGGATACCTGGCGGACATGAGCCAGTTTGAACGCTGGTTTGAGCAGACCAATGGGCGAGGATTGCGGGTTGAGGACGTCACCCCGGCGGATGTGCGGGAGTACCGTGCATGGCTGCAAACGGTGCAGAAGGCAAGCGCCGCCACGATCCGGCGGCGGCTGATGGCCTTACGGGCGTACTGCCGGTGGGGGATGGCGGCTGGAAAAATCGAGCGCAACCCGACGGCGCGGCTGAAGATGCCGCGGGAGGAGAAACTCTCACCGGGCTGGCTGGAGCGGAGCGAGCAGTGGCGGCTGGTGCGGGAAGCGGAACGGGGGATACAGGCGGCAGATACACCTGCCCGGCGTCGGCTGGCGGTGCGGGACTGGGCGCTGGTGGTGTTTCTGCTGCACACCGGGCTGCGGGTGAGCGAAGCCTGTGCGGTGGAGGTCTCGGATGTGCAGATGGGTGAACGGTCAGGGTGGGTGCAGGTGCGCAGCGGCAAGGGGGCGAAGGCGCGCAAAGTGCCGTTGAATGCCGAAGCGCGGCGGGCGCTGAAGGCGTGGCTGGAAGAGCGCGGAGGACAGCCGGGACGGATGTTTGAGATGACCGTATCGGGGGTGCAGCGGCGTCTGGCGGAGATGGGACGGCGGGCGGGGGTGGAAGTACACCCGCACACGCTCAGGCACACGCTGGCAAAGAACCTGGTGGATGCCGGGGTGGGATTGCAGGAGGTGGCGGCGCTGCTGGGACACAGCAGTTTGAACGCCACCCGGGTGTACGTGACACCCGGAGAGCGTGATCTGGAGCGGGCACTGAGCAGACTGGAGGGGTGATGAGTTTCGCGTTTCGCAGACACGACTACAACCTGAACGAATTCGACCGCTGTGAGAAACACGGCTGTCCGCTGATGCAGGTCACGGCACAGGCACAGCCGGTGTGCCTGATGGAATGGCTGGCGTTGAAAGCCGGGGAGCGGACGGTACGGGACATCCTCCCGAAGGACGAGGGGGAGTACGACCTGCCTGCACTGATTCTCGATAACGGCTTCATGCTCCCGGTGGTACGGGCGTATCCGCTGGCGCAGAAAAAGCGGCGGGTTCCGCCGTACCTGCTGCCGTTTCTGGGTGGCGGAAACACTGCGGCGGTGACGGATCGTTTTGTAGGCTGGTGGGTGTCCGACCTGTACCACACGCGGGGAGAGACGCCCCTGCGCGAGGCGGTGATGGCGATGATTCGACCGCCGTGGAAGCGGGGAACAACGCGAGAGGACGCAGACAACGACAGGGACGCCGTACTGCTGCACCTTGCGCTGGACATCCTGCTGTACCTGCTGGAGGACGAGGAGATCCGCAGGTACGAGCCGTGAAAGGCGGGGTAGAGGCGGCAGGGTCAGCACTGCCCGATGGCGCGCAAACCGCCGGAAAGGCGGGGAGAGAGGGGGGAAAGGGGAGGGGGGCTGGCCTGTCGTGGCTCTACGCACTCGGAGATTGAATGGGGGTAAAAAATTGTTTCTGGTTGGTATTTCTAATTTGCCGCTAATTGGTGTTTGTGATATTCTGTAGTCATGAACGAGATTGATTTTTCCAGTATTGCTGTTCCCGAAATTTTGCCAGATGGTTTCCGACGTCTGGAATGGGCATACCGCCGACCGCGATGGCGGCGCATGGTGGCGACTGTCCTGCTAATGGCGCAAACCGGTGTCTCCACAGTGCGAGAACTGGAGAGATTGACGGCGCTGGACAGAAAAACGATCCACATCGTGCTTGATTCCATGCTTGACCTGCTGGATCCGCTGATTGAGTCACATGTTTTTCACGCAGGTGGAAGAGGACACCTCCGCGTAGTCGTGCTGACCGATTACGCCAAAAACCTGTGCCGGGCGCTGGGGGTTGAGCCGGTGGAGAGCGACCTGGAAAAGATTATGCGTCTGCATAATGGCGAGGTACAAACCTTTCACGCGGCACTGGTGCTGATGGCTGCCTACCAGGCACGACTGCGGGGGTGGAAGGCAGAGGTCATGCCGTTCGACCCACAGGAAACGCCCTGGTTCCAGCCCGACCTGAAAGTGACCGACCCTGAGGGGTGGTTCTACTACTGCGAGGTGGAAACCCGCTCACGGGTCAAGTCGCATAAGTGGGCAAGAATGCGAGAGGTCAATCTGATTGTTCCCACACCGACCACCCGTCAGTGGATGGTGCAGCGGCTGAAGGACATGGGCATTCCCGGACGCGCCACCGATTTGCGCACGCTGGCACAGCAGGCAAAGGCGGGCGATTTGAGCCGGTTCTGGCTGGAGAAGTGGTGATTAATTACTCAAGAGTATTGACTAATTAATCTTGAAGATATATCATATAAGGGTGGAGGTGAACGATGGCAACACAGTTGATCCGTGCCCAGGTCATGCTCGACCCTGAAGACTACCGCCGTTTGCAGGCTCTGGCAAACGAGGCGGGAAAAAGCCTTTCTGAAACCCTTCGAGAGGCTGTCTTGCGCTTTCTGGATGAACAGGAACGGCAGAAGCAGGAACAACTTCGCAAAGCGCTGGCGGAAATGCGTCAGATTCGGGAGCAAAACGCTGCCCGGTATGGCGTTTACAAGGGAGATCTGGTCAATGAGGCGCGTGAAGAGCGCGAGCGCCAGATGGAGGACGTATGGAAGCAGTGGTCATAGATGCGAACATTGCCGTAGGACTGCTGGTAGAACGTCCCTGGTCTGCGCTTGCCGAACAGAAAATGCTGGAGTGGGGCAGTCGAAATATTCAGATTTGCGTTCCCGCCCTGTGGACAAGTGAGGTCATGTCTGCGCTTCGTAAAGCGATTTATCTGCACCAGATGGAACAGGACGATGCCCTGAAACTGGTATCGGCGATGGAAGCCTGGAATGTTCAGGTCCATCTTCCGGATACAGCCCTGAACCGCAGTTCGCTGATCTGGGCGGAACGGCTGGGACAGATGGTTGCCTACGATTCCCAGTACCTTGCCCTGGCTGAATACCTGAAGGCAGACTTCTATACCGTCGATAAAAAGTTGTTCAACCGCTGCCAGGAGATTGGCGTTCCGTTCGTCGAGTTGCTGACGTGAGGCTTGAAAATCGGTTGTATCCTACTGGTGGAGGTGAGTATGACCGCAAACGAGGTAGTGCAGGTGTCAAGTAATGGGCGTATTACACTTCCCAGCTCCATCCGGTATAAGGTGGGACTTTCCGAAGGCGACCTGCTGCGTATCGAAGTGAGCGAGGAAGGACAGATCATCTTGACGCCTGTGGTGGCTTTGGATCGCACCCAGGCTTATTTCTGGACACCGCGCTGGCAGGCGGGCGAACAGGAAGCCGAGGCAGACATCCTATCCGGGCGCGTGCGAACATTTTCAACCGTTGATGATTTATTTGAAGATCTGACCGGGGAGTAGCCCTGTGCAGTTCAGCCGTACCGAACGCTTCAAAATAACAGAGGTGGTTTATGGCTGTCTATCAGATTCAGGTGGCAAAGCGGGGGGTGATTATCCTTCCAGCAGAAGTACGTCGGGAAAACCAGATTGAAGAAGGATAAATTCTGTCTTTACTTGATCTGGATGGTGTGTTGATCATTACCCCACAGGAATTACAAACGGATCGCCTGGTAAATCAACTGGCAAAAACCTGGCAGGAACACGGTTTAGACCTCGAAACCATGTTGAAGACACTGCGAGAGGTCCGAAGTGAATACACCCCCTAAAGTGTTTCTGGATACCAGTGTGATTTTTGCAGCAGTGCTTTCACCGGAGGGCGGTGAAAGGATGGTGTTTCGATTGGGCGAGAGCCGGTTGGTGCACCTGTGGATTGGAGGGCAGGTGTTAAAAGAGTGTGAGGCAGTAATTTTACGTAAAGCAGCTGACAGCCTGCCGAACATGGCTTTACTTCTGGATACGGCAAAGGTACAAATTGGCGCAGAAGCAAGTCCAACCCGTTTGGAACATGCCAGGCAGTTGGTGGCATACCCACCAGATGCGATTGTGCTGGCGGAGGCGATTGAATCTCAACCAGATTGGTTTTTGACCCATGATCATCAGCATTTTCTGAAAGGGCCGACTGAGGAACTCTCTTTTCGGGTTGGAACGCCGGGAGATTTTCTCAGGTGGTTCCGAGAGAATATTGTCAGGCAGGATTGAACGCTTTTATAGTTTACCCTTTTCCCACTGCTGCTGTTTGACTCTCAGGGGCTTGACAATGAGGCCAATTTGTTATAAAGTAGTCTCAAAAGAGACTACTTTGTTGTTGGAGGCGGTTATGCCCGAATACGTAGGGATACGGATGCTCAAAGCCAGAGCGGGAGAGATTGTCCGCAATGTGCAGCGTGGCATGCGTTACGTGGTGTCCATTCGTGGGCGTCCTGTGGCGCTCATTATTCCTGTGGAGCCGGTTCCCGAATTGCCTGAGCAGGATTCGTGGGAGGCTCTCTATCAGGCTGGCAGCCTGCTGGAGTGGAAAACCCAACGGACAACGGAAGAACTGCTGGATGAGGTGAGAGGATGAGCCCGGTGACGGTAGATGCCAGTGTGTGGATCAATGCGTTTCGACCGGGAGAAGAAGGCAGTCGCGAAAGCCTGGCATTTCTGGAAAAAATCCGTCAGTCCCGTGAGCCGATGATTTCTCCTACCCTCTTGCTGCCTGAACTTGCCGCAGTGCTGGCAAGAGGCGGCGAGAAAAGCGAGAACGTCCTGCGCTTTGTGAAGAGTGTGAAATCGTTACCTCATCAGGTTTGGGTATCCCTGGACGAAACTACGGCGCAGGTGGCAGTTGAACTGGCTGAACAATGCAAACTTCGTGGAGCGGATGCGGTGTACGGAGCAGTCGCCTTGCGATTTGGTTCCGTCCTGGTAACCCGAGACCGGGAGCAGTTAGACCGTTTGAAAGGAGTCATTTCGGTTAATTTACCCAAAGAGTTGGTGTAATATGTCTCGTATTCGTCTTGCCCTCATCCCCCTCTTTCTGCTGATTGCCGCCGCTGGCGTGTTTGCCCTGCGGAATGCTTCTGCGTCTGTCCCGGAAGCGCCTGAAGCATTACCAACAGCGACTCCAACCGCAACGCCTGCGCCAACGGCTACCACTGCTCCAACTGCCACCCCGACGGCGACGGTGGAGCCGACGGCAACCCCAACCCCCACGCAGACGCTCATCAGCCTGCCGGTGACCAACGGGACGCCGGTTCCCGATTTGCCCTACGAGGTCATCACGGCGGAAAACGTCCACCGCCTGCGCGAGATTGCCCGCTACGGGTACCCGCGCCTGCTGGACGAGACCCCTTACCGCCTGACCGCAGACGGGAAGACCATCGTGGTGGGAACGACCGCCGGGATCGAGTTCTACGATGCCCTCACACAGGCGAAAAACGGCGGATTCGAGGTTGAGTTCCTGCGGGCGTTCGACATGAGCCCGGATGGACGCTTTATCCTCACCCGGGCCGGGGACACCCTGACGGTGTGGCGTCAGGACGGGCAGAAGGTGCGGGAGTTTGCGCTGGAAGCGGGAGATGCCTGGGCGTTGAATGCGGTGGCGCTCTCTCCCGACGGTTCCCTGCTGGCGGTGCAGCGTCCGAGAGGGCAGGTGGTGGAGCCGGACAGGGTGGACGTGTACCGGGTGGAAGACGGCAGTCTGGTGGACACGGTGCGCGGGATGGGCGCGCAGTTCTCCCCGGATGGGAAGTACCTGGCAACGGTGTTCGATGCTTCCGTGCGTCTGTACCCGGTAGCGGAACTGGGTACAGGGTGGGAGAAGCGCCTGCCAGGAGAGACCCTGCCGTGGTGCGGTGAGGACACCTGCGGGCTGGTCTTCTCGACGGATGGCACACTAGCCGCGGTGGTGCGCGCCGCGCGGGTGGATGTGTACCAGGTGGAGACCCGCAAACTGGTGCGCCAGGTCAGTGGGTGGGAAGAAGCAAGATACAAAGTACCCCTGGTTAGTTTCACCAAAGACAATCAACTCGTTTTGATTGTTACTGCGAATCCTGATTTCGGTTGGAAATTTGGTGTAACGAATCCTTACGCAAGTGCAATTCTGGTTAATATTTCAAGTGGGGAATGGATTAGCGAAGTACCTGCTCCTGAAGGTTTTGTTTATCCTTCCGAGAAAGAAATATTGATGTTTTCTTGGAAACCGGAAGGGGAAATGCCTTATTTTGACAATCCAGTGTTTTTGATCGACAACAAAGACGTAAAAATTGCCGAAGGCGTAGGTAATGAACTTTGGACTTGCGGTGTGGACGGATGTAAAAAAGAAACTCTGGATACATCTGTGAGTTTAGATGAAAACTTGACACAGTACCGAATAGAAAAGCATGAAAACCATTGGGCTGTTATTTCTCCAAACGGTAATCAAATAGTCTCCTTCACATCGCCAACCGATGAAATCAACGTTTTGATTTTCAATGGGAATGTTGCGGTGGTTTATTTTCAGCAAAGCCTAATGTCGGTCTTTGTCAAAGCATTCCGCACTGATGGAAAACAAACCGTCATTTCTGGAGATTATGCCCGTATAGTATGCTATCGTTATCCTTACCTTGTCTTTGAGGTCTTTTTTGAAAAAGCAATAAAGGTGTTGAATTTGGAAGATTGGACAGTCCAAAAGTTCAATACTAACTGGACCCCTGTGGGCATGGATAACTCCAAATTATTCTTTGCAAACCATGATTGGCAGAATCCATCAGTTTGGGTTTGGGACTTGTCGAGCAAAGAAAAATATTCGATGCCTGTTCAGGATTGGAAAATCGGACGGACCGGTGAAACTAGCGCATCGTCCATTCTCTTGCCCTATTCTGAATTGCTTTTTGTAGACTCAAGTGGTTTTGTGTTTGTATTCGATTTACGGACACGAAAATATTTAGGGGAGTTTATTTTTTCTCATCCGGCGCCTGTTGAAAAATTTGTGGTATCAGATGACGGACGCTTACTCATGTCCTTCGCTTATGACGGCTTCATCCGTGTCTGGGCAGTGGTGCCGGAGGACGCACCTGTAAGGTGATTGTAAGGTCTTCTGCGGGGTGATCTTACGCCGGGTTCATTTGCGCCCGGCGTAATTTTTTGGTATGCTTTTGGGCAGACGTGAACCCATAGCCCGGTTTTCGGGGTGGTCTCCGCTTTGAAAAAGCGCCCACACCTTTCGGGTGTGGGTTCTTTTCGTTAACGCCAGAGATAAACGGAGGTGAAAATGCGAAAAACGATACTGTTCATGCTTTTGCTGGTGTTTCTGGCAGGGTGTTCGCTGCGCGCCACACCAACGCCGACTGCCACACCCCGCCCAACGTCGACGCCAACCGAGGAGGTGCGGTATTACCCAAAACTGGATGCCAGTATGCGACAGGAATTACTTTACCGGGTTGCTAAACCCAAACAGTATTACCGAGAAGTGGTGTTACCAGACGGGATGAAATATGAAGCATTTTGGCTCATGGTCATTTCCAGCGGAAAAACCGAAACGCTCAAGACAGGACAATACGATCTGGATGTCGTCTGGGTGTACGAGCGAAATCTGGATACTGCCTACTACCCGCTGGTTGTAGGTGTTTGGGATGGAGAGATTTATACGCCCTACTACACTGGATACACCGGTGCGCCGGAACGTCAGGCGTACCTGATGTTTCTTGAAGAAAAAGGTGTTCTGGAACGTGGCAGGAAGTTATTCCCGTCTGTTGCAGATCAATCAGGCGGGTATGTCAGTTTGCACAAACAAATAGAGTGGGATCGGTGCGGTGACAGTACCTACTGCCATCTGGGAAGGTATATGCAGGAAACTTACCGAATGGACAGAAAGGTCATCGGACAGTACGCAGGTCTAGATCCCATTCCAGAAGGCTGGGCACTGGCATGGATGTGGGATGCGGCTATGGAAAATTATCTTCCAAGTGAACAAAAAATTGATTTACCGCAAGGAGGTGAATGATGAAAATCAACGGGCGTTTTGTTGTAAGCAAATTCTGGCAGATTACCCTCATGGGGCTGCTGATAGCCGTCGGCATTGCCCTGTTCCCTCAGGCACAGTGCGCGGTGGCTCAAACATGTAGTGCGCCTCGTGATTTGTGGTGCGGAAGTGGAAAATGCTGTGATCCGGCAGCGGGATTTACTGTGGTTGTAGGGTGCAGCAAAGTAGGTAATATCTGCGTTGAGGATACAAAGCAAGTGCCTGTTCGTTGTCAACATTCCAGCAATTGTGAGGTTACTGAAGTTTTAGACTCGACTTATAAAAATCGTCTTTCGGGTGGTTATTGGACTGTTGGGAGTTGCCCGAGTTTCTTTCCCCAAGGTGGAAGTTGTGGAACACCTTTGACTAACACTAATTCTGTCCGTGCCACCTGCTGCACCGGCTCCTCCGGCAGTGGTGGAGGCTGCACGCCCTCATACGCCCCCCCGACGATAGACGACACCTACACGGTGGATCCGCCGTACCCGGTGCCGTGGCGGCAGGAGCAGCCGCCCTACGGTGAGGCGTTGGGGATGACCATCAACGACATCAAAGCCCACGGTGGGGCAGATACCGCCTGCGGGAGCGGACAGGCGAATATCACCAGCCTGACCGTGTGGGTGGAACTCACGGAAGAATCGCGGGACTGGATCGTGTACACGCTGGGACAGCGCTATCCGGGTGCGCACGTGCTGGGTGAGTACCCGCAGTACCCGGAGCGCCCGGACGATCCTCTTCACCCGTATGCTCACTGTGCCTGGACGTATGGGACAAGCGGCATCAACACCCCGAACGCCGAACTGGACTGCCGCTTTTTCCGCCCGTGGGATCCGGGCGACTACACCGTGCACGTGACCGCCTGCCAGTCAGATGGCAAATGCACCACGAAGGTGCTGCCCAACCCGATCAAGGTCTATCTGCTGGAAAGCCGACTGCTGGCGCCGGAGCCGTGAGGTGGGGCATGGAGTGGTACACGCCGTTCGTTTGGATTGCAAACGGATTGCTGGCGCTGGTGTGGCTGCTGGTGGAGCACCTGTGGCAGGTGGGGCTGGCAGGCGCGCTGGGGTATGCCGTCCTGCGTGCACCGGTGAGTCAGCAGCGCTGGACGCTGGGGGTGGCAGTGCTGGCGCTGCTGGCAGGGCTGCTGGCGCCCTTCCCGGTGGCGCTGTTCCTGCTGGTGATGACCCTCGCCGGGCTGCTCGCCGTGCGGCTGGAGCGGTTCAACCCGCAAAACACGCACTGGATGCTGGTGCGGGGGCTGGGGCTGTACGCCCTGACAGGTCTGGGCTTTGCCGCCTACCGCGAGTGGCTTCTGCCCGCCCTGAGCGACCCGGCACTGCTTCAGGGGCAGGCCTATCTCAACGCCATCGCCTCGATTGCGCTGTACCTGCTGCCGCTGGGGTATCTGGCACTGCTGGCGCAGGGACTGCTGGTACACCCGCCGGTGCAGCAGGACGCAGATGAGATCATCTACCACTTTCGTTCACGGGGGAAGCCATGATCAGAGTGCTGGACAACGGACTGCATATCGAAGAGGGCGTACTGCGGTACGCCTGGTTCCGGCTGGAGACGCCGGAAGGGGAACGCTACCGCTGCGTCGCCTTCCGTGAGTTAGCCAGCGTGCCGTATGACGTGGCGCGGGACACCGACACGCTGGGCAGACAGTGGGCGGCGCTGCGGGGCGTGTACAACGCGGGGGTGGATTACCTGTACACGGCGCTGGGAATATTTCACCCGGAGCATGTGGGGATCGTGCAGCTGTACGGGGCGGCGGGAGAAGGGGAAAGCCGGGAGACAGCGGCGTCACTGGCGCTGGAAGGCGCGGCGGCAGTGCAGGCAGCCCTGGCAAACTTCCCGCAGTCGCAGACCCGACCGCCCGATCTGCGCTGGATCGAGTGGTATCTGGAGTTCGTCACGCGGCGGGCACGCAACGTGCTGGCACTGCTGGGACATCCCGACCCGCGCGCCAGCAAGCGCGGACTGGGAGCGGACGGCAACCTGCCGGACTACGCCGAAGACGACCTGGCGGAGGAACAGAACGAAATTCTGTTTCGCGGGCTGGCAAAACTGCGGCAGGATTTCGTCTTCCAGGTGGCGGCAGAGCACGTAGACCGCAAGCGCCTCTCGCGGGCGCTGGTGGAAGTGGCGCGGGTAGCGAGCCAGTTTGCCAGTCGGCGGCGGGGAAGTGTGAACATCGGCTTCTCGCTGGGCATTCCCCTCATGGCGGCGCTGGGGCAGGCGGTATCGGGCGGACAGGGCGGTTCGAGCGCGGTGGCGCACTCAACCGCACAGGGGACGTCGCACGGCTGGGGGCAGGCGCACTCGGACAGCCACAGCGTGGGCAAGAGCGAAGCCTGGACGAACGGCGGTTCGGAGACGCACAGCGTGGGCACGTCGTGGGCGAAATCGGTCTCGGAGGGACAGTCCTGGTCGCACACCGAGAGTCACGCCACCACCGATTCCAGCGCCACCTCGACCTCGGTAGGCAGCGGCAGTTCCTGGTCAAGCGGGGGGAGCATTTCCAGCGGGGTCTCGGGAAGCCACACGGAAAGCGCCGGGAGCGGGACGACCCTCTCGCACGGCACCTCTTCCGGGGTGAGCACCTCGACGGGAGAAAGTCTGTCCCATTCGGCAAGCATGAGCACGAATTACTCGGCAGACGCCAAAATTCTGGGCGTGGGCGGCGGGTGGAGTTCCGGGGTCAGCGAGGGCTATTCGGGAACGCAGTCGAGCAGCCAGAGCGTCTCCAGCGGGACCTCTGAAGGGGTGGCGGTGAGCAGTACGCAGGGGACGGCCGACTCGAGCGGATGGAGCGCGGGAGCCAGCCAGTCGTGGATGAGCGGGGGGAGCAGTTTCTCCAGCACCACCACGATGAGCGGACACGCCGAAACGCACGGCACTGCCGACAGCGTGGGTGGATCGCATGTCGAAACCACCACGGTGGGCGGCAGCGAATCGTGGTCTCAGTCGCGCATGTGGGCGCACACAACGGGCAGGAGCGAATCATGGGGCACGACCGACACCACCAGCGAGCAGTACGGGCGCAGTTACGCCGAAGGCGAGAGCGCGGCGCAGGGGGTATCCCGCATGACCGGGCAGGCGTTTACCGGCGGCTTCTCCACCGGGCTGGTGCCGGGGGTGAACGTGGGACGTTCGTGGCAGCTGGAGGACGACGTGGCAGACCGGCTGACCGAAATCCTGCGGCAGTTCGAGGGGCTGGTCAACCAGGCAGCGGCAGAGGGCGGCTTCATGACGGACGCGCTGCTGCTGGTGGACACGGAGGAAGGCGCGCGTGCCGGGGAGACGCTGGCCAGTCAGGCATTTCACGGCACGACCGTACCCACCCCCGTCCTGACGGTGCGGGCGGACGACCCGCGCGTGCGGGAGCACGCCCTGGCGTTCCTGCCGTATGCGGAAGCCGACCCGAACGACCCGTTCGGCGGGGTGCTGTGGACGAAGTACGGCACGCTGCTCACGGCAGGGCAGCTGGCCGCCTACACCGCGCCTGGACTGGTGGAGGAGAGTACGGCGGTGGTGACGATTGCGCCGACGCCGAAAGGGCTGACCTTCTACCCGAACATGCCCGGGGACGTGGTGCTGGGACACCAGTACAGCCCGCTGACGCGCGACCTGACCCGGGCGCAGGTACGGCTGGACGCGGAGCGCCTGTTCCACACCATGTTTGCCGCGGATACCGGCTACGGGAAGAGCGTGGCGGCGATGCGCCTTGCCTATGAGACCACCCTGAAGTGGCATTTGCGCACGGTGGTGCTGGACTTCGGCGCAGGCTGGCGCAGTCTGCTGAACGCCCCGGGACTGGAGGGGCACGTGGACATCCGGCAGTTGTGGCCGACGGCAGCCAGACCCTTGCGCTGGAACCCGCTGCAAATCGGGAGGAACATCAACCCGGAGACGCAGTGGCGGGCGTTTGCGGACATCTTCGGGAGCGTGGCACGGCTGGGGGTGAAGCGGCAGAAGCAGGAACTGCTGGACGCCCTGCGGGCGGTGTACCTGCAAGCCGGGGTGCTGGTGGACGACCGCGAGGTGCGCGGAGATGCGCAGTGGGGCTTTGTCCAGACGGACGAGGTAGAGGTGGCAGAAGCGCCTGTCGGGACGCCGCTGGGGGAATTGAGCCTGACGCAGCGGCAGCGGCTGGCGGTGTACCGTTCGAGCCGGGTGGATTTGAGCACGCTGTACCGGCAGGTGGAGGAGAAACTCTCGCGGGTCAACCCGCGGGACACCATGCTGACGGGCGTACTGGAAGGCATCCTGTACCGCATGAATGCGCTGGTGCAGGGAGCGGCGGCGGCGCAGTTTTCCGCCGGTCCCGACTGCGTGCCGATGGAAGACCTGGCCAAGCCGTGGGGAGTGGCGATCATCGAGGGGGGCATGTTTCTGGACGACTTCGGCAAGGCGTTCCTGCTGGGCTGGGCGGGCTGGCACCTGTACACGGACATGGTGGCGCGGCGGGTGCATGAGGTGAACACAGACGAGCCGATTTTGCAGATTTTCTTCGAGGAAGCCAACAAGATTTTTGCCGGGGTGGACGCCGGAGGCGGAGACGACGAGAGCGGCGGGGTGAGTTTGAGCCAGCGTTTCGGGGACATGTTCCGGGACGCGCGCAAGTACAAAGCCCGCCTGCACGTCATCACGCAGGCGCCGAGCCTGATCCCGCAGGACATTATCAGCAGTTGCAACAATCTGGTGGTGGGTTTCCTGAAGAACCCCAAAGACAAGGACATCGTCCTGAGCGGGATTGCGCGCAGCGAAAAAGGGTTCGTGGACGAACCCTGGCGGCGGTTTCTGGCGGATCTGCAAATCGGCATGTTCCTGGGGCGCTTCCCGTATGCCTTCGAGCGCGAGATGCAGCAGCCGTTCCTGTTCCGACCGCTGGCGGTGGTGGCGCCCGAACCGACGGATGAAGAGATTGCCGCAAAACTGGGGAGGATTACGTTATGAGCGATTGGAAAACCGATAAACAAACATTCGAGACCCTGACGCTCTCCATAGCGTGTTTCATCTGGGTTGTTCTCACTCTGCTGCTGTCCGCGGCGTATGTCGTACTGGTTGTTTTGAATGCCGGAGGTTGGAAATGAACATCAAGCCGGTCATGATCTTTCTTTTGCTGGCGGGAGTTTTGCTGGTGGGACTGCTGGCCGTGGAACTGTCCGGCGCGGGCAGAGGGGTGGATCCGCAGGTGGTGAGCCTGAAGACGCAGCCCGCCACGGCAACGCGCACCCCAGGCTGGTGGTCATCGGTGGCGACCTGGACGCCGGGCCCGACCGCAGACCCGACCCGGGAGGTCACGGAGACGGTGGAGGAACGCTCTACGCCCACCCCACTGCTGGACATCCCGCCGGTGCGCACGGTGGAGATGCCGACCCCGCAGCCAACCTGGACGAGGAGACCGTGAGATGGGCGAAGAAGAACTGACGCACCTGCTGGAGCGCCTGCGGGAACGGCGATTGTTCGATGAGGTATTCGTGCTCATCCTGGAGCGCGAACCGCAGGGAGACTGGAAACTGCTGGACTACGGCATGAGAGAAATCTCCGACATAGCCGCATGGCTGGCCGTGCAGAAACAAAAATACACAAACGAAAAGGAGAAAGCATGAAGAAGTTTATCCCTCTTGTTCTGGCGATAGTCGTGTTTGCGGTGGCGCTGGCGCTGAACCAGCCCGAGCCGCAGGTGAGTGTGGTGGTGGCGGCGGGCGATCTGCCCGAAGGACGGGTACTGACGGAGGGCGACCTGACGGCGAAGGAACTGCCCAAAAGCCTGGCGCCGGAGGGGGCGGTGAGCGACCCGCAGAGCCTGGTGGGGCAGCGGCTGCGGGTGGCGCGCAGCGCCGGAGACCCGGTACTGCCCGTCCACCTGGGCGGAGAGACGCTGGAACTGCGGCCCAACGAGCGCGCCGTGGCGCTTTCGGTCACTGCCGCGCAGGGGTTGGCGGGACTGCTCAAACCCGGCGACCGGGTGGGGGTGACGGTGATCGTGAACGCCAGCCAGCAGACCTTTGCCAAGTACATTGCAGGCGGTCTGCGGGTGCTGTGGATTGATCCCGCCTTCCGCCGTGAGGAAGCCCCTGCGCCGCAGGGCACGCCTGCCGCGGGCGGTGGACTGTTCGGCGGTGGGTCATCCACCGGCGGAGCGGTGGACACGGGCGGAACGGCAAAAGGGCTGGTGGTGCTGGCGGTGCCGGTGGAGGCGAAGAGCGTGGTGTACGACTTCAGTTTGCTGGGGGCGATGAACGAAACCCTGCCGGTGTATCTGGTGGATCTGCTTCCGGCGCTCTCGGCGCAGGGAGCGCAGTTTGGGCTGGTGCTGGAGCCGGAGAAGGCAAACGGCGAGGTGATCACCAGCGGGCTTTCTCTGCAGGGGATTGCGGTCACACCCGGGGCGACCCTGACGCCCACCCCGACCGGCGCGGCGCCTGCGCAGGATGCGGAAGCGGTCTCTACTCCTGAACCCACGAAGAAACCCTGAGGGAGGTGCAGCCATGTGGAACCATCCAGGTATGAATTTGCAGCAGGCGGCGGATGCGGTGACGGTATTGCTGGCGGGACAAATCCCGCGCCTGCAGGCCTGGTACACGGCGCTGGCGGCAGATGCCCGCTTCCGGGTAGCCATGCAGGCAACCGATCCGCAGGACCTGAACAGCAAACTGGTGACCAACCCGGATGTGCTGCTGCTGGACGCCACCATTTACCCGGGCCCGCAGCCGCTGCTGGAGACCCTGACGCGCTACCACGGGGCGGCGTATGTGCTGCTGCCGCTGGAAGCGTCGCGGGAAGCAATGGACAGCATTGCACAGGTGCCCTGCGTGAAGGGGGTGTACAAGGGCGATTTGAACCTGGTAGCCATCGCGGGAGAGATGTACGCCGCGGCACAGGCGCAGCGGCAGGCGCGCATGAGCGCCGGTATGGAGGCGCTGTGGAACCGCCCGCAGAGCGGCATGGGAGCCGGAGGCGCGCCGCTGGGCTTGCGGGTGGTGGCGGTGTGGAATCAGGCGGGCGGGGTAGGCAAGACGACGCTGGCCAGCAACCTGGCGTATGAGGCGGCACGGCGGGGACTGCCCACCCTGCTGGTGGGACTGGGAGCGCCGGACGACCTGCCGCTTATCCTGGGACTGAAACCGGAGCCGAACCTGAACCACTGGCGCGCCAACCCGACCGCAGAAGGGCTGAAACTGGCGCTGCAAAAGGTGGACACGCTGGACGTACTGGCAGGCTTCCCGGACGTGCTGAGCGAAGCACGGGCGATGAACACGCCGCTGGATGCGCCGGAGAGCGTTCCCAAGCTGGTGCTGACGGCTGCCTACATGGGCTACGCGGTGATCGTGCTGGATGCCCCTCCGACGGCGCTGGCGTCAGCCGCACTGGCGGCGGCGAATACGCTGGTGCTGGTGGCGCGTCCCTCGCTGGAAGGGGTGATGCGCACGGTGGAAGCCTACCGCACGGTGGTGGAGCGGCTGGCAGGCGAACACCACATTCCCGCGGCGGGGGTATACGTGGCGTTGAACCGCACCGGCGCACGCATGGGAGCGGACGAGTGGCACAAAGCCGCTTCCACCCTGCTGGGCAGACCCTTCCCGCCGGTGGCGGCGCAGATACCGGACGAGCCGCGGGTGGGTGAGGCGCAGGATGCGCGCAAACTGCCCCTGAACGCCAGCGATACCTTTGCACGCAGTTTGAAACCGCTGGCGGATGCGCTGTTCTCGACGCAGGGAGCGGCGGCGGGTGTACCGCAAAACGGGAGCGGAAAGAAAACTTTTGAAATCTTTGGGGTGAGGGTGAAGGTATGAGCTGGCTGGAACTGATGGCACAGGTCACGCCGCAGCAGGAAGCGCAGATCGTGGAGATGGCGGCGAAGGAACTGCAGGGCTTACCCCTGGCGGTGCTGCGCGACCGGCAGCAGTTACAGGCCCGGGCGCAGGCGGCGGTGTCCAGCGCCGCCACCCGGGTGGGAGTGGCGCTGCAACCCAACCTTCAGGCGGCGCTGGCGAAAGCGGTGGCGGGACGGATTGGTGGACTGGGAGCGCTGGATGAACTGCTCCCGCCGACGCGCACGGATTTGAGCGAAATCAGCCTGAACCCGGACGGGACGATCTGGATCCTGCGCAAAGGGGAACGCTATTTCGAGAAGCACAACCGCCAGCCATCGCTGGATGAGACCTGGCGCAGCGTGGAGGCTTTGCTGGCGCCGATTGGGCGGGCAATCTCGGAAGCCCAGCCGAGCGTGGACGCCAAACTGCCGCGCATGGAGGGCATGGGCGGAGCACGGGTGAAAATCGTGCATCCCGTCCTTGCGCCGGGGCTGGGGTATCCGGCGATTAACATCCGCCTGTTCGAGCCGCGCCCGGTGCCGCCGGAGCAAATTGTGGCGTGGGGGATGTGTCCGCAAGCGGTCATGGAGACGCTGTTGGACGGTGTGGCGCAGGGCTTGCGGGTGCTGGTGATCGGGGGGACGGCGACCGGGAAAACCACCTTCCTCTCGGCGCTGGCGCACGGCATTCCCCGGACGGCGCGGATTGTGAAGATTGAGGATCCGGAGGAAATCTGGCTGCCGCACGAGAACGTGGTCACGCTGGAAGCGCGTCCGCAGGTGGTGGGCAGCGACGTACCCGGGTACAGCCTCTCGGACGGGGTGGATGACGCCATGCGCATGGCGCCGAACTGGCTGATCGTGGGCGAAGTGCGCACAGGCACGGCAGCGCTGTCGCTGTTCCGGGCGCAGATGAGCGACCATCCCGGATTGAGCACGCTGCACGCGGAAGGACCCGAAGCGGCGATTCATCGTCTGGGCGTGCTGATGTGGGCGGATGCGCAGGTGCGTATCGAAGCCGCCAAGGAGATGTTCGCGATGGCGGTGGATATGGTGGTGCAGGTGGGCTGGCGGGAAGGAAAGCGGCAGGTGCTGGGTGTGTGGGAGGTGAACCCTGAACTGAAGGGCGGGAACGTCACCTTCCGCCGGTTGTACCAGGCGGGAGAGGAGCGCATGGAAGCCTTTACCCGCCGGAGAGGAGGGTGAGGCATGACGGTGTACTTACCGCAGATTCTCATGGCAATTTCACTGGCGGCGTTTGCCTACTACGCGCTGGAAGCGGTTGCGAAGCAGCGAGGACGGGCGGCGAAAACGCTGGCGGACTACTACCAGCCCCTGACCCCGCAGGAAGAGCGTCCCATCCGCACCGGCTCGTTTGAGCACAAGGTGCGGCTGGCGGCGCTGCAGTACCGGCTGAACGCGGCAGGCAGGGAGAGCCTGTACTACTACGGAGCAATGGGCGCGCTTACCCTGGTCTTCTGGGCGGCGCTGGTCTTTCTGGGCGTGCCTGCGGTGCTGTACCTGCTGGCGCCGGTGCTGGGCTGGGTGGTGGTGAGCGGGCAGGTGAACGGGGCATGGCAGAAGATGAGACTGGCGCTGGAGAAGGAACTGCCCACCTTCCTGCTGCGCATGAGCGCCACGATTCAGGCGACCCCCAACGTGCCGGAAGCCATAGCGGACGTGACCGCCAGTCTTGACCCGGCGGGACCGCTGCAGGCGTGGATGAAGCGCCTGCTGGCAGCCATTCAGACCGGCGGACGCAGGGGACTGGAGGAGATGCAGGACGAAGCCGCGGCGATCTCGCCCTCGCTGATGATGGCGGTGATGGAGATTGAGCGTCTGTGGGAGACGGGCGGGAGCGGCTACGTGGAAGCGTTTCGGCTGGCGAGCGACAATCTGGCGTCCATCCTCGAAGGCAGAGCCATGGCGGCGGCGAAGGCGGACGGCGCATGGGGTACGGTGCGGGTGATCCTGCTGGCGCTGGGCGGATCGCTGGTGGTCGCCATGTCGAGCGCCGCCGGGGGCGGTCTGTTCGACACCCCCGCGGTGCAGATTGGATTGCTGCTGGCGCTGGCATGGGCGGCGCTGGGCTGGAACGTGATTGGTGACATGATCCGGGAGGTGATGGAATGAACGAGTGGGTATTGTTTTTTACCGGACTGTCTGTCGGGGTGACTCTGGGCTTTGTGGTAGCCCGCCTGATTGACCTGTCGGAACTGCGGAGGTGAGCGATGGACGTAAATCAGTTGCTGATGCCGGTATCCCTGGCGCTGCTGGCGTGGGGCATTGCGCAGAACGTGAAAATCGGCGGGGGGAAGACCGCCCGAGCCCTGCAGGACTATTACGCTGCGCAAACGCCAAAGCAGAGCAGGCAGGAAGCCATCGGGGAGGCGGTGGCGGGCAGACTGCTGTCGCTGAAGACCTGGGAGGATCACCTGCGCTGGGCGCAGCGGGGCGGGCAGTACCTCGGGCAGAGCCTGGGCGGAGTGGTGTTCCAGAGTTTGCTGTTTGCTGGAGCAGGCTTGCTGGTGGTGATGGTCAACCCGGCGCCGCTGAGTCTGCTGGTGCCGGTGATGGCGTTCGCCTACCCGCTGGTGCGGCTGCGGTCAAAGGCGAACACGGTACGCAAGCGGGTGTTCCGCACCCTGCCGGAGACGGCGGCGCTGATTGCCGCAGAACTGGCGGCAGGCACCGCTCCGGACGTGGCGGTAGCGCGGGCGGCGGCGATACCTGGCCCGCTTTCGGCGCTGCTGAAAGAGGCGGTGGAGCAGAGCCGCCAGACGGGGCGCCCGCTGTTCTCGCGCAAACCGATTGGCGGGACGCTGGTGGAAGTGATGGGACACTCGGGCATACCTGCCCTGCACGCCTTTGGCAGTCAACTGGATCTGGTGGCGTCGAAGGGGGTGGCGGGAGCGGCGTTGATGAGCGAAATCGCCCGTGCGCTGGGACAGGAATACCGGGCGCGTTTGCAAAGCGAGGTGGAGAAGCTGGATTCACGTCTGACGCTGGTGGTGGCGCTGTTCTTCTTTGTGCCGTTCGTGGGACTGCTTTTGTTTGCCTCCCTGCGTCCGGTGCTGCAAATCTTCCTGGGAGGGTAGGTAGCATGAAGCGGGCGCTTCTGGTTGTCTTGCAGATGGCTTTTCTGGTTCTCCCCGTGCAGGCGCAGAGCCTGCCGTGGGTGGAGATGTGGGTCACGGTGCGGGACGGCGTGA
Organism: Anaerolinea thermophila UNI-1; assembly: GCF_000199675.1. Lineage (GTDB taxonomy): Bacteria > Chloroflexota > Anaerolineae > Anaerolineales > Anaerolineaceae > Anaerolinea > Anaerolinea thermophila. The sequence goes on along the minus strand of NC_014960.1, from coordinate 2,390,396 downwards.
CGGGAGTGGTGCTGGCAGATGCGCAGGTGGAGAACCCGCTCTGTGAGGGTCTGCCTGCGGACGCCTGCACCCGTTACGGGGTGTGGAACGCCGAACGGCAGGCGTTCATCCTGAAAATCCCGCGTCTGGAGCCGTATGAGGTGGTGGTATCGAAGGACGGATACGAGACGCAAGTGCGCAGCGGCACGGCGGTGGATGCGGTGACGACGTGGGACGTGCGCCTGTTCCCGGCGCAGGCAGGCGCGACCTTCCGGGTGTACCTGCCGCTGATTATGAGTAGCGGCACGCCGTTACCGCCACCGGTGTACGACCCGGTCGCGGCGGTGGGACGGTTGAACTGGTGGCGTTCGCTGGCGGGACTGCCTGCGGTGAGCGGCAATCTGGAACTGCATTCCGCCTGCCGGGCGCATGCCCGCTGGATGGTGAACAACGGGATTGCGGCGCACACGGAAGACCCTGAACTGCCGGGGTACACGATTGAAGGCGATGCGTGCGGGCAGGCGGCAAATCTTGCATTTGGGGTGGATGTGTTCCCGGGCGATGAGCAGGCGGTGGATGCGATGATGGCGTCGCCGTTCCATGCGCTGAACGCGCTGGACGGGCGGCTGGTGGAAGTGGGCTTTGGCAGCGCGCGGCTGGAAACGGTGTGGAGCGGTTCTTACAGCGCCGCGGCGCTGGATGTGTTCCACGGGCAGGACTGGAGCCTGGTTCCCGCGCCGACCACCTTCCCGAAGGACAACGGGACGCTGCCGGTGCTCTCGTACAACGGGCTGGCGCAGCCCGACCCGCTGACGGCCTGCCCGGGCTACACGGCGCCGACGGGTGCAGCGCTGCTGGCAATGTACCTGCCCTACCCGCCGGGGACGATTGCGTCCACCACCCTGCAGCAGGGCAGTACCCTGCTGGAGCACTGCGTGATTCACGGCTGGTCGTACCACAATCCGAACCGCGATCTGGAACTGCAGGGACGCAGCGCGCTGGCGGAGCGAGGCGCACTGATGATCATACCCCGTCTGCCGCTGCAGGCAGGAAAGACCTACACGATGAGGGTGACCTGGGCGGGCAGTCAGGAGGTGCGCTGGACGTTCACCACGGCGACCGAACCGCTGGATATTCTGCCGTTGCGGGTGCTGTTACCGCATGGAGATTGAGATTGTCTCGCCGAGAAAGTTGCTCACCGGTCTGATGATGATCGGACTGGTGGTGGGCGGGGTGTGGGGGGCACTGGTGCACGTCCCCAGGGCGAGAGTGGCAGCGGCGCAAGCCCTGCCCTCTCCGACCCCCACACCCCTGCTGACGGCGGCGGTGTTTGAACCGACCGCCACCCCGATGGCTGTGCCAACGGCGACACCCATGCCCACACCCACTGCTGTGCCGGACAACCTCCAGACCTATCTGGAGGGATGTCGAAAGGGTGGGGCGGCGGCTTTCACGCCGGACTACGCCGGGGCGGTGGTGGCGGCGTCCTGCAATCACGGCGGGGAGAACCGTCCGCAGGCGGTGGTGGTGCATGCCACGGAGGGCGAATTGCCCGCAGCCCTGGCGCACCTGCGCGACCCGCAGAGCCGGGTGAGCGCGCATTACGTGGTAGATCGGGACGGGACGGTGTATCAGTTAGTCCCGGAGCGGGCGGTGGCGTACCATGTCGCCTGCGGGGTGGAAGGCTGTGTATCGTCCTGCCCGGCGTTTCTGTGCGGGGACGGTAGACCGGAGACGCGCACCGTGGGGATTGAACTGGTGAACCGCGGCAAAGTGCCGCAGGACTGGCGGGGAGCGGTGTACGAGGACTACGGGATGGCGTTCGGCTGGCGCTGGTGGGAGGAGTACCCGCAGGCGCAGCGGGATGCGCTGAAACGGCTGGTGGAGGATATTGCCGTGCGCTGGGGCATTGCGGTTGACCCTGACCATGTGTTGGGACACTACCGCGTGCAGGGCAAGCGCGACCCGGGTCCGGCGCTCAATCTCTTCTGGGAGCGCAACGGCCACCCGATGAGGGAGGCGGTGTTTCCATGAGGCTTCAGGCAGTTTTCAGGATGTCCAGAATGGTTTCGGGATGTTTGGCGGCAATGAGAAGCAGTGTTCTGGCTGCTCCACGGGGTTTACGGCGGTTTTGTTCCCAGTTTTGCAGGGTGTCAATGCTCACGCCCATCAATGCGGCAAATTGGCGCTGTGAAAGCCCCAGGCGCTCACGGATCGCCTTGACGTCCTGGAAGTTAATGTCAAAAACGCGAGAAGGAGGGCGTCGTCCGCGAAGAATGTCAGCCCCTTCCTGCACGCTGGAGAGTAATTCAGTGAAAGTTTCGTTATTCATGGTATTCCTCCTCGACAATTCGGCGCAGGATTCGAATCTGTTCTGGGGTTAGATCGGAACGTTCATTTTTTCGGAAAGCGAACAAAAGCAGTATGGTATCGTCACGAACCACCCAGTAATAAATCAGCCGAATGCCGCCACGTTTACCTGTGGTACCAGTATGCCATCGTACTTTACGAAGTCCACCGCTTCCCGGAATAATGTCTCCTGCATCTGGTCTGGTGCTCAGAAAGATTTGCAGGGCTCGATATTCATCATCGCTCATTAATTCCAGAATTCGACGGGTGAAGACGGAAGTCTCGATGAAGTGCATAAGGCGGAGGCGGCGGCTGTTTCAGTCTGGTTTTGCTGCAAAGTGATTGTACGTCATTGGCGTACAACCGTCAAGGAGCATGCAGGTGACAATCGAAGGAAGAGATGTTTTCATATTCCTCTGGCTGCTGGTTTGCGCCGTCTTTGACCTGCGGCGGCGGGAAGTACCCGACTGGCTGACCCTGCCCGCGGTGGCGGCAGGGCTGGTATGGCGGGTGCTCCATCCGGACGGGTGGCTTGCGTGGGCGCTGGCTGGGGTGACGGTGGCGCTGACCCTGCTGGGCGTCCTGCCGGGCGGGGACATGAAGGGGCTGGCGGCGCTGGCGCTGGTTGACCCGCGCCTGTACCTGGCGGCGTGGCTGGGGACGGTTGGAGTGTACCTGCTGTGGTGGCTGGTGCGCCGCGAACGCAGCATGCCGGGCTATGTGGGCTTTCTGGTGGGGGTGGTGGGGTGGATGATTATTTCTGGCGTTTTGCCAGCCATTTCTTGAGGGATTCTGGGTTTTCAAGGGAACGGCGTCCCTTAAGAATTCCGCTTACACTCAAATCCTCGTCCAGTTCTGGCCAATGGATGTACTCCCCTTCGCCGATAATCTCGAAATGAGCGCGCTCGCTCTCGCTACCATACCACAGTCTGGGGTACCAGGCGAGCGGGACGCTGATAACACGTCCGTCGGTCAGTTCCACGACGAGCATATCTTCAGTAATCCGAACGGACTGGGCACGTGCCTGCTGGATTTCATTGACCAAAGTGCTCATACCAACGCTCCAAGAGATACGTCTGGTTTTCCTGAACCAGTTTACCAATCTGGTTAAGTTCCTGTGCTTTGAACCCACCGGATTTTTCCAGTTGGACCGGATCCAGCCAGAATTTAGCGACAAACTTTTCCCGTTGCACATGGATATGAGGCGGTTCACCGTAATCCAGAGAAACGAAAAAGAAGCGATAAGGGCCAATAACCAGAACGGTAGGCATGGGCTCAGATGAACTTTCCAGTTGAGATTATAACGCAAAACATTCCGTACAACTACAGTTGTACTGCGTAAAACGCCCGAAAACGCGGTAAAACTGCCCGTTTTTGCCCCCGTAAGGGGCAAAAAACACGCAGTACAACTGCGCAATACTTTCTGACCGGCTAAAATTTCACCTAAACTGGAACTTCAAATCTCTGAGCATTTCCACGGTGCTGATCCACTGCACCTCAACAAGCTGGCAAACGTTGGGAATATGAATTTTCTTTCCGCCCACCTTACCATTAGATTTTTGGTCCTCGTTCTTCCACTTCTCTTCAGTCACAACGATCAGGCCGTGCGCTCTGGCATATGCGATCACCATGGGATCTGAACAGTCGAGAAAATCCTCTGCGATGTGATCTTCATAGCGGCGCCTTACCAAATCGGCGATGTTTCCGAATTCAATCCAGGCATCTTCGTCAAGGGGGAGAAAGAAATCCTTCCCATGTTCTTTTACCCACCTCACCAGGGCGTTTTGCTCTTTGTGCTCCACAATCTCATCATAAATGGGCAAAATACTGCACAGGATTTGCTTTTGCCTCCATTCCAGTAAGGCATCCCAGAATGCAGGAGCGATGTCAAAAGCATACCACCCTTTGCTGGGCTCAATGAATACATTGGCATCCAGGCAATACTTCATAGTCGACCTGTTTTCATCCTGTTCAGGGCTTTCTCAAGGGTAGCGAGGTTGGTATTGAGCAGGCGAGCCGCGTCACGATAAAGGACCTTTCCCTGTCTCAACGCCTGAAGAACTTCGGTGACAACGGTCTGGCTGTTGCGGGCCTGCCAGGTAGCATAGAAACTTCCACCGCCTGTTTTCTTTCTAAGTGGAATTACCTGCCGGTATATTTCTTCGTATGCAGCACGAAAAAGAGGGGCATCCAGTCTGTTCAATTCACAGGCCCGGAGCAAAACAGCGGGTGCGCTGACTTTGAACTCTCTGGCAAGCTGTTGAGCCGCATTCAGGATTTCAGGGAGCGTTGTTGTTCCAGATGGCCAGTGTTCTAGAAAAGGGTTCTGAGGGAGCAGAAGTTCTGCGGCAACGCGATTACAAAACCGTTCGGTTTCGGAAGTATCCAGTGGGTTATCGGCGGTCAAAGGGTTGGAGATGCCCCCTGCCCCAATCCAAAGATGGGCCAGTTCATGGGCAAGAGTAAAGATCTGCCCTGCAATACTATCCTGAGCGTTGATGAAAATGACCGGCGCATAATTGTCAGGTAAATTAAAACCGCGAAACTCTTCCACACTCAACGGACGGCGGTTATCGGAAAGGACAACGCCGTTGCGAATTACCGCTATACCGGCTTTTTCGGCATGTTTCACCAGCTTTTGTAAATGCTCGTTCCAGGAATATAACCCTTTAGCGGTTGGGGAAGGCAGATCCAGGACGGAACGAATCTGTTCTGCAACCGTTTGAGGGCTATCTTCCGGAGAAAATTTTCCGATAAAAGGCAAAGGCGAAAAGCCTTCCTCAACCCGCCATTCATGCAGCCAGGCTTGTTTACGCTTTGCATCATTCAGCACGGATTCCAGTTCGGGGCTGAAACGTCCAATCTGGGATTCGGGTAATCTGCGGAAGTCAGGGACGGCAGAAGGCGCAAAGGGGGGTTGGGAGAGGAAAAGATATCCAAAAGGAATGTGAAGAGCATGCGCCAGTTTCTCAGCCTGACGGTAGGTAGGCGCTGTCTCACCCTGTTCCCACGACTGGAGCACTTCTGGTTTTACCCCTGTTTTTCGAGCAAGGGTATTGAAATCCAGCAGCGAGCGTTCTCGGGCCCATTTCAACAGGGATGGGGTGATTTTTAAACGAGGAGAAGATGAAATTCTGCCTGACGGATTCATATCTTTATTATACGAGGGATGTAAAAAACACGCAGTACAACTGCGCAACTTGCGCGAACGGTTCGTTTTCGGTATGATACAGGCAGACGTGCACCAAAAGCCCCTGCCCCGGGGTGGTGCTCGTTTTGCTTTAAATCCATTTCATTTCAAGGAGGTTGTTGTATGTTTGCTAAACTGTACGTTCGTCTTCAATCTGCGCGGGCTGAGCTGGACGAAAAAGCCCTGCTCATCGCCCTGTTCGTCATCGCGGCAATTGTGGGTCTGTCCCCGCTGGGTCAGGCGATTGCTGCCAAGTTCCAGCAGCTAGCAACCACGCTGGGCAGTTAGGCGCAAGGAGGGCAGGGATGAGACGGTGGATACAACGGTTGGGATCGCGCCGCGCGGAACTGGACGAAGCCGCCTTCGCCCTGCCCGTCCTGCTGCTGGTCTCGCTGGGACTGGTGAACCTGGCATTGCTGGGCTTTGCGGCGATCAACGCCGCGAACGCCGCCGAGTACGGAGCGCGCATGGGAAGCATGGCGCAGACTGCGCCGGTCAGCGCCGCCTACGCTGCGGCGCAGAACAAACTCTCAGCGGTGCGGGTGGGCAACTACACCGTATCCGTGACGGGCGGCGGACAGCCCGGCAGCCCGATCACCGTATCGGTGACCTACCGGGTGCCGAACTACTTCGGCGGGCTGGGCAGGCTGTTCGGGGTATCCACCCCGGCAGAGTTTCAGGGACGGGCGAACGCTATATTCCGGCAGGAGGGCTGGTGAGATGATTCCCAAAACCCGGCGAGAACGGGAGCGCGGCTCCAGCCTGGCATGGACGGCGGCGTTTCTGGGACTGGTGCTCATTCCGCTGCTGATGCTGGTTGGAGACGGCGCACGACTGCTGTACGTGCGCGGACGGCTGGCGCAGGCGACGGATGCCGCCTGTGAGGATGTGTCCTGGAGCATTTCCGACCGGACAACGTGGCAGCGGATCAGGGACGACCGCTACCTTCAGAACTGGTATCTGGTAGGACGGGCGCAGAACACGTTCTACCAGATGCTGGAGGAGAAGAGCGCGGTGAAGTATTCCCCCAGCCTTTCCCTGCGGCTGGACTGGGAGAACGGACAGGCGGAGTGCCGGGCACAGGCCCGTGTGCCTCTCATGGTTACATTCGGACAGGAGGTGACCATTCGGACGGCTGTAAACGCCCGAATGCGCTTTGCCGGATTGCAGTGACGTCGGAAGGAACCCCCGGGGCAGTCCGACGTCACCGGGGCGTGGACGCTCATCATCCCATACTGGAGGTGAGCGATGACCAGAAGTCTGGCAGGCGCCATGTGGGCGATGCTGATTCGAGTGGCTCTTACGGCAATGGTGGGACGGTTGTTGACCGAGGCGCTGGCGGGATACTACGCGGGGCTGACCCGCACCCTGCTGCGCCTGATGCAGTGACCGGCAAGGGAGGGCAGGCGCTCACTGGGGGCGCACCCCTCGACCACAGCCGTTTTCTCAAGAGGAGGTGCAGGTGGAGATTGATTTGAGCGGTGTGAAGAAAGAGAGCGGATGGTACGCGGTGATGACACTTCTGGCGCTGCTGGGGCTGATGGCGCTGGGACGGGTGTTTACCCCGGAAGGCGGGCGGCTGCTCACCTGGCAGGAGTGGCAGGTGCGCAAGCTCCAGCAGGCGTATCGGGCGGAGCGCCTGCAGCTGCTGGAGGATACCAACCGGCTGGCAGAACTGCTGGCGGGGGAGCGTCCCGACCCGGCACGGGTGCAGGTTGAGGTGGGCGCTGTGCGGCGGCGGTTGTCCACGCAGAAGGTGGAGAGCCTGGCTGCGGCACGGGCAGAGGTGGATGCGGCGGCGCAGGCGGTGCTGGAATGGGCGAGCGGAATCGGGGAGTACAACGCCGCAGTGGCGGCGGTACAGGCGGCGCTGGAGGCGCTGGATGGCGGCGGATGATCTGCGGTTGAAGATGCTGGATGACCTGCTGACGGCGGAGCGCGGCTTCCGCGACATGGCGGAGCGCAAGGTGCGCGCGCTGGTGGGGGTGCTGACCGAACTGGCGTACCGGCTGGACGGGGAGCGTCTGGAGCGGATGCGGCAACTGGACCCGGGCGCGCCGGGGACGTGGAAGCCGGAGGACTGGCGCAGTTTCTTTCTGGCAGTCTCGCTGACACCGCAGGCAGGCTGGGGCAAGTCCAACGGTAACGGGAACGGCAACGGTCATGCGGCGGAAATCGCCGCCTTACAGGCGAAGATTGCCGCGCTGGAGCGGGAACTGGCGCTGGCAAAGGCGTCACCCTACCAGCGCAGGGTGGATGTGGACAATCCGCTGCTGCCCGCTGCACCCCCTCCGGTCCCGGTTGCGTCGGAGGGGCGGCTGGCGGGGTTTGTGATGCCGAAAATCCCCAGAGCGTATGAATACCGCTGGCAGGTGCGCGGGCAGATGAGCAGGGCGGATGAGGAACTGCACCTGAAGCGGCGGGGGATGGTGCTGAAGTGCCTGGCGGAGGGCTTGAACGTGCAGGTCGAGATTGGGCGGTACGTGGGAGATGCCACCGGTGCGCAGTACCGCAGCGGCGCCATCCGGCGGGTGTTCGAGGCGCTGGAAGAGAGCGGGCTGATTGTGCGGCAGACGCTTTCGATGAGCGTCACCGGGAATATGCCCACCCGGCTGGCGGTGGCGCGGCTGAGCGAGGAAGGCAGGCAGTTCTGCCGTGCATTGGGCTGGCAGGTGGTGGAGGGCGAGTGGGAGCGCCTGCTGAAGGACCACGAAGGCGAGAAGCAGGAAGGGCATACCCTGGCAGTATTGCTGTTTGCCACCGCTGCAAGACTGCGGGGATGGACGGTGGAGATTCTGCCCGAGGTGCAGGGCAACGCGCGCCCGGATCTGTGCATCTCAAAGGACGGGCAGAGAGGGTACGTCGAAGTGGAAACCGGCACGCGCCTGCATGAGGGGAATGCCAAGTGGCGCATGAATGCAGAACTCAACGGCGGACGGGTGATGCTTGTAGCGCGCAACGTGGAGGAGCGCGGGGTGCTGGCGGCGGACTGCCGTCACGTAGCGGCGCACGGCTGTGCCACGGACGTGGAGACGCTGATTGCGGGCAAGTTTGCGGAGGTGAACGAGGAAGATCCGCTGTGGGCGGAGGAATGGTGAAGTCAGGATGCAGAGAGGATCCCGCCCCCACTGCCACAGCCGGGCGCACAGCCGCCGGGACAGACATCGATAGGAAGAGTATTATCGCACCCGTTACCACCACAGCCTGTCGGCGGGGGCTGGGTATCGGCCCGAACCCTGTCGGGGGTTCCCAGGGGAACGATCCCGGCCAGCAGAACAATCGCTACAAATAAACGGCGCATAGAACCTCCTTACTCATGGCGTTGGCGTTATTCTTAAAACAACCGTGCGGAAAAAGCGGGTGTTGGAAGCGTTGATGGTCTGCCGGTTCTCTTTGTTGATCTCCGCTGGCACGTCCAGCACTTCCCAGGGGGCAGGCTTGGGGGCCAAGCTGAACTCCTGCTCCACCCATGCCAGGTCCATCACCGGAAGCGCCGGCTCGCGCAAGCGGTACATCTGCCAGTTCATGTCATACCGCTCCCGCGTCGGGTAGCTCTGGATGGTCTCTTCGTTATAACCCAAATACATCCACACCCCGTCGCCCAGGTAGCCGTAGTAGCGTTCGATCTTGAACCCCGCGGCCTTGGGGTCCACGTTGGGAAAATTCGACATCAGGCTGGAGTAGAAGGCTTTCAGACGCTCCTCTTCGGGCGCCTCAAGCGAAATAATCCCCATTGGGTCATACGGGATGAACTCGGCCACGGTGCAGCCGTAGGGGAGATCGCGGTACTCGCCCGGGGGCTGAATGTACACACTGACATTCATGTAGCACCCGGCGAAGATGTACTGCGAGTGGCTCTCGTGCGTGGCCGGGTCAAAGTTCCACCAGCGGGTATAGAAAGGCGACTCCTGGGTGATTGGGCTGTACCAGACGTCGCTCTGGGTCTCGGTGTTCACCAGCGCACCGGCGACATATGGATACGGGTAGCCGTAGTCGTGGCCGAGGGCCCGGTAGAGTTCAGAAAAGAGCCAGCCGCCGGAGACGCGCAGCAGTGTAAAAGCGACGGCCTTTTTGAGACCGGCGTAGGCGCACTCGGGCAGGCGGTAGAGGTGGGATTTGGGTGAGCCGGTGTTGGCGGGTTCGATGGGGGTGAGGGACCAGTAGGAGGTGTCGTAGGCGCAGGGGTCAACGGTAGGGGAAGGTTCGGGGGTAGCGGTGGGGATGAGGGTGGCGGTGGGGATGAGGGTGGCGGTGGGGGTTGGGCGTGGGGTGTTGGTGGGTGCGGGGGGTGTGGCCGGGGTGCAGGCGGCAAGGACGAGGAGCAGCAGGGAGAAGGCGATGAAGCGACGCGCTAAGGTCATAGGAACCCTCCTGAGAGATGTTAGAAGAATGTTTGATGTGGAATAGGGTAATTATAATCGGGAATAACTTGCGCGACCACGGGCGGGAGGGTATAATTAAAAACAAAGAAAACCAAGGGACGGACACCCTCCTCCCCGAAGCGATGGCTACCCGCCAGAGCCTTTCCCGCGAGAGCGGTGAGGTTCTGGCGTTTTGTTTTTGGCTCGGCAGAGTGCCGGGGTTCGACAGGCTCACCCCACATGCGGTGCAAGTCCGCACGGGTCAATTCCGCACGGTGGACACAAGCCCTGTGAGGACGTGGAACATTAACAAGGGAAAATGGGCGCTTACCGCTTTGGAATCCCCGCCTGCTGTGAGGGGGACGGCGGCCGGGGGTTCCAGAGAAAGGAGGTGCACCATGAATCCCAACCTGATTATTGCGCTGACGTTCCTGATGCTGGTGCTCATCCCGTTGCTGTTCACGCTGTTCCTGATTGTCGTGCAGGCGGTAATTGTTCTGGCACTTAGCCAGAGCAATGAAGAGCGAAAAGCAGCGCTGGTGAGCGTGCTGGTTGGGGCGCTGAAGCGCAGGTAAGACGTTCCACGAGATGGGCTATCCGCTCATCTCCATTCTCACTCCGCAGAGTGCTGATGGCTGAGCCTGTCGAAGCCGTGTGGGTGCAAGTCCCGCAGGAGTGACCTGACCTCAAAAGAGGGGAAGCACCTTAACAAGGTTATATCGCTCGCCTACTCTCTCCCTCTTTCGGGCAACCGCACTTGCCCGCCGACTCATCCTACCTGGGTCGGCGGTGCGGAGCCGACCCGAAGGAGGAAGCCATGGAAAAGGAAGTCTTCAAAATTACGCGCAGTGTGTACAGGGTTGCGGATTCGGGGAATGAGGAAATCGTCTTCGATTTCGAAAGTCAGCCGATTTCGTGTACTTGCGGGAAGGCAGACTGTGAGCATATCCAGACCGTCCGCAAGTACATCTTCTGGTCGGACGAAGTCGCTAACCTCACTGTGACAGAAGAAGACGTATTCCGCGCTCTGGAAGGGCGTAATCAGCCCAAGGACTGGCGACGGCTCATTGAGTATCTGTCAGACCACCTGGCAGATGCGCTCAACGAGCATGTGTATGATGAAATTCGCTACCTGGCTGATGCCTACGAAGACCAGGACGTGGAAGAAGCGGAAAAAGAAGACGTCTCGTTCTAGTCCGAATTTGGGTTGCCGCTCCAACCCATTGACTCATACCACATGGGTCAGTGGTGCGGCACTGACCCAAAGGAGGACAAGATGACCGAAGACACTCAAAAAAGACTGCAAAAAGCCTTTTCAGGCTTGTCCGCTCGACAGATGCGGGTGCTGGATATCGTCGATGGGCGAATCTGGGCGGTACATTCCACCATGTCTTCAAGACAAGGTGCGATCTATCTGGTCACTTACGGGATAGATCAATGGACGTGGGATCGTCACTTACATCATCTTCCGGATCCCAAAGAGTGTCCAGAGTGGCAGTGCAGTTGTCCAGACTTTGAGAAGCGCCATCAGCCATGCAAGCATATCCTGGCGGTAAAAATCATGCACGCTATTCCTGTATAAAGGGGGGCGCATGAACACCAATGACTTAATCCTGTGGATGCCCACCGAGAGACCCGCATTCATCATCACCGACTGGGACGGCAATGTGTTGGAAGTGGGCGGTACGCTGTCAGCGGATGAGGTCATTTGTGACCTCTGCAATGCGCTAATTACCATCCGCCCTGTGCCGGTAGTCTGGGAGAACTATGCGGTATGCCTGGAATGCCTCGACCGTGTGATGCCCCAATGGCGCCATGTTGTGGGCGAAGCGGTTGTGGAGGGATGGCACGAACAAATGGCGAGCGAGTAACACATCGGCAGGGCTACCCGCCCTGCCACACTGAGAATTCCACCCCGCAGGAGTGCCTTTGGGCGGTGCAAGTCCGCCGGGGTGATGTCCCGCAAGGGATTGTACGTTAACAACCGAATCAGGCTAGCCGGGACATGGCAACCTCAGATCGCACGGTTCCTCTCTGTCCGTGACTGCCGTCATGGACGGAAGGGAGCCGTGCGGTCTCCCCCTGACGTCGCAGGGCAAAACACTCATTTTGCCCCCGGCGGCGGACGGGGGTGTAAAAGGAGGTGTACCATGTCTCAGCAATTTGATTTCTCTCAAATCCTGGATGCCCTCCAGGAGCCGTTCCCCTCACACGAGGTGGAGTTCAAGCCGGGTGCGACTAACCGCGAGAAGACCAAAGCCCTGGCTCTGGCCTATGTGGACAGCCGCCCGTACATCCAGCGGCTTAACCTGGTGTGTCCTGACTGGCAGGATGAGTATCAGGTGATGATGCAGCCGGATCGGGTGGTGGTGCTGTGCCGCTTGACCATTGCCGGGGTGACCCGCACGGGAGATGGCGAATGCCTGCTCGCGGGCGAGGAAGGCGATCGGGCAGAACCCAATGCGGTTACGACCGCTTCGGCGCAGGCGTTCAAGCGGGCGTGCGTGAAGTTTGGGCTAGGAGCATACCTGTATGATCTGCCGCAAGTCTGGTGCGACTATGACGCCCAGAAGCGCAAGATCATAAACCCGCCGCAACTGCCCGAATGGGCGCTGCCGCCTGCGGAACGTCTGGAGAAAGCCACATCCCGCGCGGTCGAGCGCGAGGCGCGGCTGGAGGGGCGAGGCGAGATGAGTGCAGAGCCTGAACCTGCTGGTGAGCCTGCTAACCTGTCCAATCCTGGTGAGTTCGTCATGCCCGGAGGTAAATACCAGGGCAAGACGCTGGCGGAGATTGCCAAAACCAAGGATGGGCAGGACTACCTGCACTGGTTTGCCAACCTGGATGGGAAGGGCTACCAGGGCAAGGGAGCGGGCGAAGCGCAGCGCATGGCGCGTGCGTTCCTGGCGATCCAGGCTGGCTAGCCTGAAGATGACCTTGCGGGAACAGAGCCGGACTACCCAGTCCGGCTCTTGCCTTTTTCTGCGCAGGGTCTTGGGACAGTACAACTGCGGCGTGGGCGTACCTTGCCAGGCATCCGGCATAGCACAGGGTTCCACAAGCCGGGCTTACCAGAGCCCGGCTTGTGCTTTTCATAGTGTAAATATAGTAGGGATGATTCCTGTGGGGTGAACCAGGTAAGCTGTAAGGTGGTCGTACGCCACAAAAGTTATAGAGGCTACTTAGAAGAAAATAAAATGGGCATTTGATTCCAAATCTGGCCATCTAATAACCGCCCAGTTCTCTTTTTGTTTGTTCCGCCCCACTGTTTGAAAAAGAAAGGGACATTTTTTGCTAAGCATTGGTCGCGAATATCACGAACCCATTCGATTTTTATTGGACGTGCGTGCGGACCAGATTCACCACCAACAATAACCCAATCAATCTTTTCTAGTTCAAGATTGGGGATGGGACCGAGTAAGGGTTCTAAAGAAAGAAATTTTGTTTTTGCTCTTGATTTCTGTAAGTGGGCAATTCGATAAGTATAATTTTCGTTCTCGACACTTACTCCCATCCATACGTTCTCAGGCCATTCTAGAATTGGATCAAGTTGCAGTAGTCGTTCTGCACGCTTTGTTAGAATCTGGAAAGTATGCCAATGAGCGCGTGACATGACATCAAAGATTCTCTGGATAAACTCAATAGGTACATTTTCATGAAATAAATCGCTCATGGAATTAACAAAAATGATTTGAGGTTTGTGCCATGATAAGGGTTCCTCAAGAACTTCAGGATGTAGTGTAAGTCTAAATCCGTTCTGGTATTTCTCCTGCCCCATGGCTTTTAATCGTATTGCCAGGCGTTCAGCATAGCAATATTTACAGCCTGGGCTAATCTTATTGCAGCCTGTGAGAGGATTCCAAGTGGATTCGGTCCATTCAATCAAAGACTTAGCAGACATATTTTCCCTAAGAATCTTATTACATATAAAATCATAGCACTAATATTCTATTTTAGGCGATAGACTTTTGTAATCTCTTTGCTTGGTGCACCATCGAGTTCAATGCAACCTTCCTCTTGTAACTCACTTAGAGCTTTTGTAAGGTGTTTTCTACGAAAAGTTCCAAATAAATCAGGATTTTGATTCAGTAGTTCATAGTGAATAGTTAGTATATCCGACTGGGATTGAAGGAGTTCTAATATTTTTTGCTTCAAACCATTTACCTTGTAATGAAATATTTCCTCCAAAGAGGGTGTAAGCTCTAATAGAGAAGGCTGATTTGTTTTTTGAAAGCGAATATGCTCTTGGTATTCAGCTTGCTTAACCGGTAAGTCATCTTCCACGGTATTCACAATATCATTTGCAAGGACCGCTGCTTTTCGGTTCTTACATGCAAACATCAAATGGTACTTTTTTTGTCCGTCCAAAGAAATGATCGGGTATGATCCAACAAATCCATTTTGTCCCATACAGCTTTTTAGACGAGATTGATATAACTTCACAACCTTTTGTATTCTTTCTAGTGATGACGGGGCATCAGTTAATTGACGCAATAAATTAAGATCAGAGATTCCAAAAGTTTCAATTAAAAGGTCTAGTTTACCCCGTGCATCTTTGGAATCGGAGTCGATGTATCCAAGCAATCGAAGAATGGTTCGGTGATCAAGTCTAAGCCAGCAGTCTGTTATGAACTTACGTGATATGAATTTTTGAACCGTTTTCCATCCCATCCCTTTGACACCAAAGGCATCTAGAAAAACTAATACAGCTCTGTCGCCCGCATCACTCAGAATCTTGTCAGCATATTCCGAAAGTTCCCCTTTGTAGATTTCAACACAAGAGTAATACTGAGTAGTGTACTGTTGCAAGTCATTGAAATTGTCATCATCTTTCTCGACGAAAACACATTGTAAGATGTTTGAATATTTCCCGGAAGCAAGTTCAGCTGCTCTCACGGGAGACCCTTTTATATCGTTGCCGTATATTCCTCTTCCTGCAAAGCCATCAATGTAAACCAAGCTTGAAGAAGCTCTGTTACCTAAAATTTTTGTAAACCCATCTAGATACTTTTCTACAATCGCCATTTTTCGGCATGACCACTCTTTTGCTTCCTCAAAAAATGAGTTTTCTGTTTTCATAATCCCCTGCCTGTTAAAATTTCTCTATTCAACATTCTCTATTGTTTCATCGCCAGCAATATTTTCCACCGCAATCACGATTTCACTGCGGAACTCTCTCGCGCGACGCTCGATGAGTTCCAGATAATCCTCGCCGAGTGTGCGGCGTAGCATTTCCAGTTCGGAACGGAAGCGCTGCAGGTCTTTTTGGGAAACTTTTCCGTTCATTTCCACACTGGCAAGACGGCGCAGGGTGTATTTGGGCAGGGTCTGGAACTCTTTCAAGTCTCGCAGCAGGGTTTGGATAAATGGCAGATATTCCTGTAAATCAGCCGCATGATTTGCCAAAGCACTTCTAAGATTATTTTCGGCTTTGACGCTCAAGGATTGTTCGCTTTGGGGCATGGGAATGTGCTCACGATGTTCCTTGACGGCTTCATACGCAGACCAGAAATTGGCGCTGAGCGCTTCCCGTGGGGTATCGGGCTGACACCGAATGTGTGGAATGGCTTCCTCTAATGAGAGAGCCTGTACTTCTGATTTATCATCCTTTGTATTGGGTACAGCATGTATGAAAAGTTGCAGTCCCTTGCGCCGGAATACCAGCAATTCATTACTTTTGTCGCGTTTGGCGGTCTTCACTCGCGGCGGGAAGTCCGGTAGCCCTTTCACAATCTCCGGGAATTGTTCTTGAATGTCGAAGAATTCCCGGCGAATGGCGGTGAGCAAACTTTCTTCTTCTGCTTCTTCCGGATTGGTGTTGAGGCGTTTGAAAAGTTCAGCAGGGGATGGAGTTTCATCCGGCGCAAAGATTTTAGCGTCTTCCCCAAGGGTATTATGGATCAGGAACATCTTTTGGGCGGCAATCTCACGGCTTTTGACCACCTCAGCGCCCTGCTCTGTGGGGAAGAAATTGTAAATATGGAGCGTATCAAAAACTTTTGCGCCAATGCGGTTGATACGCCCAAGGCGCTGAATGACGCGGGTTGGATTCCAGGGGATATCGTAGTTGATACAGGCTCCGGCGCGGTTGAGGTTAACGCCTTCGGATAATTTATCCGTTGCCAAAATGATATCGTAATCATCCCTTTGCTTGCCTTTGGAATAACTGGCGTCAAAATTGGCTAGCAAGTCGTCGAAGAAACTCTTACTCAACGTACCTTGCGCGACCAGCACGCGCCCTGGAAATGCGGCTTGGATTTGAGGGGCAATGTGAGCAATGGTATCCTGGTACTCGCTGAAGATCACTACCTTGCGGCGCGGTTCCCCTGGCTTCGGTTTTGCTTCCAGGATTTCCTTAACTGCCTCAACCAGGCACCGGCTCTTGGGGTCCTGATGTACCAGATTTAGCGCTTCAATCCGTTGCCTGATGTTCTTAAGCAGTGTCAGGTCAGCCCGAATATCCTCGATGAACTTCTCGGATTCGTCGAACTTGGCAATTTCATAAATGCGGTCATGGCGCGGGTTCAGGTCGGGCTTCTCTGCCAACCTGTTGGCGAATGCCACCAGCGCTTCTTCGATGGTTTCTTCATCTTCTTCCCAAATCTTTTCAATCAGAGTGCGATCCAGGATGTATTTTCCGGTATTCTCGATAAAAGTCAGCACAATTTCGTGAATACGAATGAAATTTTCAATACTTTGGGCAAAAGCCCCGAACGAACTCTCGAAGCGTTTGACCAGCAAGCGCCGCATGAAATCGTACAGGTTGCGCTGTTGCTGGTAAGTAAATTCCTCTTCCAGTTTTTCACCCTGAGACTGCTTTTCATAGGCGAAAGGCTGGTAAATCGCACCACAGAACTGTCCTTCTTCCCCAAAGAAATCGTGGATGACCTGATCGTAGAAATGGGATTGCTCAGGGGTCAGTTCGTAGAAGAGTTGGACAGGATCGGCAACTTCTGAAAGTTCAGTGACTTCCTGTGAATAAACAGGGTCTTTCTTGAGGTCGAGGCGGTTGCGGCGAATGATTACCGGCTCGATGACCGCACGGATTTCATCGGCGAGACGCTGTACTTCCCGTTGTACCCGGCTGACCTGAATGGGCGGAAGGTCCTCAAAAATATCCGTGTAGTAGTTTTCAGCACGCTTTTGTTTTTCGCCACCCGCATTATAGTACCGCAGGATATAGGAAAGTTTGCGAAACTCGCTGTTATAACGGGCGAACCGTGCGGCAAGCCTCTCATCCAGTGTCAAAGTGGACTTACCCGGCGGAATGAACAGTTTAAGCAAGGCGAAGATATCCAAGGGGGTGTTGTTAAAAGGTGTGGCAGTGAGCAGAATCACACCCCGATTTGCGCATATCTGGCTGAGGCGTTCGTAGGCTTCGGTGTCTTCGTTGCGGAAACGATGGGCTTCATCCACAATGATGGTGGTTACATCATCGCCGTAGGTGGATAAATATTCCTGCACCTTGTCCAGCGATCCCAGCGAGTACACATCCCAGTCGTGCAACCCAAAATCGCTCAGGTATTTGTACCAGCCGCTGTCGCGGGTTTTTGGGTCGCCCATTAAAGCCGGGGGGCAGATCACCAATCCGCGCCCGTTGCGCTCCCGTGCCAGCCAACTGGCAATGATGGATTTTCCCAATCCCACCACGTCAGCCAGGATGACACCCCCATATTGATTGAGAACTGTCAGGGCTTGTTGAACGGCTTCTTCCTGATAACGGTACACCTTATATCCCCGTGCCTGCATGATCCGCTTGATATGAGGGCTGAGAGACTTGAGTTCCATCAAATCCAGATACGTTTTCAGCACCAGCGCATAGGCTTCGAAGGGGGTAATCTCAGCGACTTGCGTTTGGCGGCGGATCACGCGGACGATTTTCTCTTTGTGTTCTGGCTTTTCACTGAGGGGGATTGCTTGTTCCCAGAGATCGTTGAAATATTCTTCGGCGTCTTCCCAACCGTAATCCCCGATTTCCACATTGAATTCCTGCTGATCTGAAAGCCCGGCGCGGGTCAGGTTGCTCGAACCGGTAATAAAACGTCCGGGGGCGTTGATCAGCGAGCGCCCATCTTCATCCAAACAGAAGAGATAAAGTTTGGCATGATTGGGGTCGAGAGCCTTACGAATCTGCAGGGAGCCGCTTTCCAGTAGTTCCAGGAAGAAAGAGACCTGTTCGTAGAACTCTTGGGTGTCGAAATCTTCATCTCGCAAGGCGGAGCGCAGAGAAGCAAAATATCGTCCTACCAGTTCATCCTGACTGCATTGGGACGCTTCCGGGTCAGCAATTTCAATGACCCGTCCCATGTGCAGGTCGGTATCCAGCCCGACCAGAATTTTGATGGAAAAAGGGGTATTGGCCGAACGTGCGTTCGTCCAGCGAGTCTGTAATGCCTTGTAGAGTTCCCGCCAGCCGGAGAAGTAGAAGTACCCCACCAGGAATTTCAGTTCCTGGCTGTGTCGAATGAGGGTTTGGATGCGCTCTTTCAGATTTTGCTGTTTGGCGTTGGTGATGAAGTTGTGAGCCATACACTTTCCTCGATTCAGTGAAGGCGGGAAAGATGCGGTTTGAGGGCATTTTCCAGGCGCACCATCGCATCAATCATGGCGTCTTGAAGCGCATCCCAGTTTTCCTGGTTGGGAAGTCCGCCATGCCCCCGAATCAGGTAAGCAATGCGCGCCGCACGCTTCTCATCCAGACGCTGCCATTCCAGAGGCGCGCCAAAACTGGCTTCGATTTGCTCTTTGTGCTGGAGCAGAGCATCGAAATAGTGTTTGTTCTTTTCACTGTCCGCTGTATCAATATACAGTTCTACCCGGGCATGGTCCTTCAAAACGACATACGCCCAGGTTAATCCGCTTTTTCCGGCACCCGTGCTGATCCAGTGATCTTTGCCGGGAGAGATGTTGGCAAATAAGGTGGATTTTTGCCTGGCTTTCTTCAGCAAACCATCCCAAAATTCCATTCGCAGGATGTGACGGCGTGCCAGTTCTTTGCGCTGTTCGCCGATTTGGCGGCTCTCCGCGCTTGGACCGGCAATGACCGTGAAGAGCGGCGCAGGCGGGGAGTTGTCAATGCGTACTGCTTCGACCTGAAGCAGGTAAAAAGAGGTATCGTCGGGCAGAGTTTCGTTGAGCCAGTGCACCGCTTTTTCGTGTTCGGGGCGCGGCTGGCTGGTGATCCAGATTGCCGTTTTGGCATCGTGGTTGCTCATATAGGTGATGAGTTTGCCCAGGTGGTCGTGATCGGTGCGCTCCAGTTGATTTTCGATGACCACCAGGTTGCCATCTGCATCTTCTGTCAGGATGTCCACGGCAAAATCTCCGGCGGCGGCTTCAGCTTCCACCAGCGAAAGGCGCAAACCGGTGGGATCGGAAAGCAGGTCAAGGTTTTCTGCCAGCCAGCGGGTGAAGTTCAGGGCTTCGTGATGCCAGACGTCGCGCAGGGGGACACGGGTGAGACGGGCAATGGGGTTCATGATCGGGTTCTCCAGTTGATGGGTTTACACACTTTTGGCTTTGCTGATACGCTCCCATACCAGTTGACAGACGGCGCGGTACACTTCCTTGCGTTCCTCTTCATTTAGTCCTAAAGATTCAAAAAAGATGCTGTCAAGTGCAACACGGTCAGGTAATGGACTGGGATCTTGCATACTTATTGGAACACTCGTAGCAGGATTGATGCCACATTCTTGGAATATGTTGAAAACAGGACGATTGAACAGAAATTTTTGAGCATCATCCACCAATAACACCTTTGATGAAGCATATTCATAGACTGTTAGGTCTAGTAATCCCTCACCTAACCCGGTCCGGGATTCTACTTCTAGCAACAGTTGATAAATTGTGGAATTCATAAAGCTTAGAACATTTGGACTGGAATACAGCAAATACAAACGTTTGTCCGGTAAAACATTTGCTATATTCCAAAAAAACCTGTATGAATCATTATGACTTGCAGGCAGAATACCTATTGATGGTTCCCAATATCCTAAATTCCACCATCGTTTTCTACCTTCTAATGTTGAAATATTATGGTAACCTCTTACTTTTTTCCCTTCGTCTCTACCTTGTTTTATCTCTACTTCGCTTTCTTCGCCCCATTTGATATATTCTAAAGCTTTTGTCCCTAATAACTCCGACTTACTTTTGTTGCATAAGAAAACCAGATAATGTAAATCATCCCGATTAATAATCACACCTTTACACTCCCGAGGACTCTTTATTACAGGCTTCAAAAATTCTTCTTCTATTTCCCCTTCCCAACCAGCATCATTCCGTACACGTAACAACCCCGGACGGGAACCCGGTCCTAAGGGGGTCAGATAGAAAAACTCGTTTGCTCCTGTCTTGATGCCAAAACGTACGTCAGCAATCTCTCCCAAACGCACAAGTTTCCCCTTGCCTTTCTCCAGAATGGTGAAATATATTTCTGGAGCACGTAGATACTTACCTCCCCACTTATCGCCTTCATATTGCTTGGCGTCTTGCGCTTCCGTTTGCCCGCCCTCTGAGCCTTCGCGCAGAAGTTCCGCCGCGCTGAGCGGCACCACGCGGTAGTCTTCGGTGCGGGTAATATCAAGGGCGCGCTCAATTGCGATGAAGTTGTCAGAGAGCGCCGCTTCTTCAAAGGGGCGTTTGAACGCCACGAAGCGCACTGCATGCTCAGAGGGTACCCCGCGCTCCGGCGCCCCGGCTACGCTGATGATGGTGTTCACATCGGCGCGCTCAAACGAACGTTTGGCATGGTTGTCAATCACCAGGTAGAGCGGGGCTCTGCGCAGGAAGAATTCCTGCAGCCAGCCTCCATAGCCTACATCCAGCCAGGAATTGGAACAGATGAAGACGTGCACCCCCTGCGGATTGAGCAACCGCAGAGAGCGAATATAAAAGTAGGTGTACAGGTCGGAGCGCCCGTCGGGTTTGCGGTTCTTCTTGAATTCGTTTAACTGCACTTTCGATTTGGCAAAGTACTCCGGAAAATCCAGGCGCACCATTTCTTCCAGCGCCGCTTTGTAGTCTTTGGGATTCAGCCGCCCATTCGGATCGCTGATGCTTTCCTGGCGCACATAGGGCGGGTTGCCGATGATGATATCAAAACCGCCCTGGTCAAAGAAAATCTCGGCAAATTCAATGGCCCAGATGAACGGGCGTTCGTCTTTTAAGTTGCGTTTTTGGGCTTCCAGTTCAGCGATCTCGGCTTCCAGGGCTTCCCGCTGTGCTTTGGTGGCTTGTGCCAGATCCAACTCTTGTTGTGTGGGTTTGATCTCGAATAAAGCATTCTGTTGAGGTTTAGGAGCCAGGAGTTTGCGGATTTCTGCCTTTCGGGACTCAATTTCCGCGTCCAGGATGGCGCGAAAGACGCTCAGTTCTTCCTGCTCAATGGGACGGTAATCGTTGCTCTGGTTATAGAAGAAGTCACGCTTCTTTTTCTTCAACTCGGTAATCTGACGTTTGATGGCGGGCGGTAAACTGGCATGCCCGTGGACCGGGAAGGTTTTACTCCCAATGCGCTGTACCAGCGAGTCACCGGTGCGCACCTTAAAGGTCAGGTTAGGCAATAAGGGAGTTTGGGAATCCTTGAATTTATCCGGCATATCCACAAACAGCGTCAGCCAGAGACGCAGGTGGTTAATCCAGACTGCCCAGCGTTTGACCTCCACGCCGTACAGCGAATTGGCAATGATGGCTTTCTTGCGCTCGAAAGCAGATGGTGCTTGGGCTTTCAGATCAGCGGGAGTGTTGTTACGGCTGTACAGGTTTTCGAGTACCTGGTCGAGCACCTGTAACATGCCAACCTCAAACGCTCCAGAACCGGCGGCTGGATCACAAACGGTGACTGATTCCAATTGTTTGATCAGGGTGCGGATTTCTGCAGGGGAGAAATCGCCCTGCCGCTGGTACTCATCGAATTCCTGCCCGGTTCCGGCTTCGCAGAAGAAGAGGTGATAAAGATTTTCTTTTTGGATAGAGGTGGTTTGTTCCAGCCATTTGACCAGCGCCAGGCGGCACATCAGGTCCACTTCAACCCGCGGCGTATAGACCGCGCCCTGTTCTTTGTTGGTAATGCGCTCGAAGATGATGCCCAGGAACTCAGGATTGAGTTCGAGTTCTTCGTCGTAAAGTTCGTTTTCTTCAACGGTAAAGTTGTACTCAAAGAGAAAATCAAAGAACACCCCAATCACCTCATCCGGAAGCCACAAACCCTGATCATCTACTCCCCGTTTGCGCTTGAACAGTTCACCGTTCAGATAGGGCGCCATTTGCAGAATATCCTGCGTCTTCTGAGAAAACGGTGCATGTCCATAAGAGACCTTTTGTCCTGGAGAAGAGTTCAGCGCCTCGAAAAAGAGCGGCTCCAGCCATTCTTTGTAGAAAGTATTGCTTGCACCGGTACTTTGATATTCCGACCAGAAATCCTGCAGAAAACGCGGATTGTCCCCCAACCAGCCTTTCTTTTGTACAAATCCTATGAAGATGGTGCGAATGGTGAAAAGAAGGGCGAAGTCCTTTGCGAGGTCTTTGTCCTCTGTTCCCTGCACTTTTTCCGCAATTTCATTG
Organism: Anaerolinea thermophila UNI-1; assembly: GCF_000199675.1. Classification (GTDB taxonomy): domain Bacteria; phylum Chloroflexota; class Anaerolineae; order Anaerolineales; family Anaerolineaceae; genus Anaerolinea; species Anaerolinea thermophila. The sequence continues at coordinate 2,367,956 of NC_014960.1, read as the reverse complement.
AATTTGCTCTCAAATTCTTTATAAAACTCGTCAGATACCGCTTCGAGGGAGAAGGTTTGCAGAATGCTTTCGAGTTTGTCGAAGCTTGCCCTGCTCATCTGTTGAACAAAGGTCTTGTTGGGCAGAGCTGGGTCAACGAAGAAGGTGTATCGGCGGAAAGTGCTGAACTGGCGGCGCGTGCCGTGATAGGAAACAGTTACCAGAGAGAGACGGAAGCGCCCTGCACGATCATAAAAGGCAAAGATGGCAGCATTATGGTTGCTATCCTTGAGAATGCGTTTAACCAGTTCATACTGCTTACGTTTGCTGGAGCGGGCAGTAAGTTCGTCTGAGACGTGAACAGCCCCCACCAAAACGGTTTGCGAGTGGGGTAATTCGATCACACCCATTTTCACGGCTTGATCGAAAGCATCATCCCGATTGAGGTAATTGGTAAGGTTCTCGGAAATTGGCCGAAAACTTGGGGCTTTTTGTCGCAAAAATGTTGTCAATTGCTGAGGAGAAAAGGATTCGATGAGTTTTTGGACGTTGTTTGTGGCCATATCAAACTTTTTCCCGAGAATGCGCGAAGTTTGTTTAATTTTCAGAACAATTCAGAAGCCCGGGGAGAATTCACCACAAAATGGAGTGAATGAATCCGCCCACGCATTTCGGTCAACCTGCACCCCGTTCGGGGTGCTTGCGCGGGCGGCAAAAGTTTGCTATGCTCATTTTGCCGCAACGCGCCGCAACCGCGTTGCCTTTCCAGCCTCGCCGAAGCCACCGGCGGGGCTGGATTTTTTTACCTGGAAATAAGTATAGCAAATTACTGGCGAATGTGATGACATTTTGAAGGGTGGAAAATGGCAAAATCCAATCTCTACCAAACCAAAACAACAACAAACATCATACCAGTCATGGAGGTTGGAAATATGCCTTTGCTGTCTTATTGCATTGACGAGTTTTTGGAGTTTAAGCGAGCTCAGCGTCTGAGCCGTTGGACTTTACTGGATTATGAAACCGTCCTGCGGCGATTTAATAGGGAAATTGGTGATTTTGACATAGATCATATTGAACGAAAGACAATTGCCCATTATTTGGCATCACTCGATTTGTCAAAAAAAAGAGTCAAAAACATTTACACAGCTCTTTCTTCTCTCTGGACATGGGCGGTTGAAATGGGATATTGCACAGTTCATATTATTCGCCAGATCAAGCCCCCCAAACCTGAAAAGCGCCCTATTCTCCCTTTCACCCGTGATCAAATTATGAATATGCTTGCATCTACCGATGCCTCAAAGGAATACACTCGTCCGGGAAAACGTGCTTGTCGTAATCGCTTGAAGACCGGTGTGCGAGATAGGGCAATCATTTTATTGCTGTTAGATACCGGGATCAGAGCATCTGAATTATGTGGAATAAAGGTAAAAGACATTAAACCACACGGAATTTATATTCACGGAAAAGGCTCAAAGGATCGCTTGGTGCCGATTTCAGAAACAACCCGCTCTGCGCTGTGCGACTATATAGGAGAACAAAAAGACATTGAGAAATATGTATTCAAAACAGAGCAAGGGAATGTTCTTAGCCGAGACGCACTCAGATTGATTATTCGGCGAATTGGCGACCGGGCTGGTGTAAACGATGCTCATCCTCACCGATTCCGACATACTTTCGCAATAAATTTCTTGAGAAACGGTGGAGACGTTTTTACACTGCAAGCAATTTTAGGGCATGAAACCTTGGATATGGTTCGTAGATACCTGGCAATTGCTCAAACAGATATAAATGGTGTACATCAGCGTGCCTCACCTGTAAAAGTCTGGGGGCTTTAATCCTCATAACCCGGAGGTCAGTGGTTCGAATCCACTCCCCGCGACTTTCTTTTTAATCAGTTTTTCCACCCCATTGAAACTTCAGGTTTTTAAAAAATGTCTTAATGCGTCTATTTAAAATAATCGTCTGGTTTGCCGAGATAACAAACCAGACGGTTGGTTGAGGATTTGAGTCGATTTTATTTTCCTGAGTCAATTTGGGCTAAGGGCTGTACTTTCCCTTTGGAGGGTGCCCTTTCAGGTCTGATCGCCAGCAGGTAAACTCCCAGCAAACTGACATACACTGCCAGCAGGTACACCGGAATCACTTCCAGGGAAATATGGCGCGCCAGCACGCCCATGGTGGAGGGAATTACCGCCGTGCCAAAGCCTGTTGCCGCCATCTGCAAGCCAATGGTGTTGGCGGCATATTTGTCGCCCACGCGGATGCGGGTGCCGGACATCATGGCAGGGAAAATAGGCGCAATCGAAATGCCAATCAACCCAACGGCGATGACATTGGCAATTTCAGCCGGATTCCAGATCAACAGTCCTGCCCCGAGTAATGCTCCGGTTAAACCACCCAGTACCAGTTTGTTAATGCCCACGCGGTGAGCAACCAGTCCCGCAAGGATGCGCCCAATGGTAAAGGTGAACCAGTAACTTCCGGCGAAGAACCCCGCCAGAGTTTTATCCACCCCGCGCGATTCGGTCAGCAGGGTATAGGTCCATGTTCCCAGCGAACTTTCTGCCCCCACGTACAGGAAAAACAACAAGACGCTCAGCCATACGCAGGGCTTGCGCAGGGTTTCTGACAGGGGAGTTTGATAGTCAGTGAGTTTCTTTTCAGGCTGAGCATTTTCGTGGGCTGGAAACCGAACATGCCCCTGATTCCACATGGGCAGGGTGAGGGTAAACCCGATTGCCAGGGCTATCTGAAAGCCTCCCACTACCCAGTAGCCGAATCGCCAGGTCTCAAGGGAACTCAGCCCCAGAGTCATGATGATGGGTCCAATGGTGATGCCCACGCCCCAACTGGCGTGCAGCCATTGCATTAAGCCCTCGCCAAAGTGCGCGGCGACATAGGTGTTCAACCCGGCGTCAATGGCGCCGGCTCCCAGCCCGGCAACGATGCCTAAAAGTACCATCATCCACCATTGCGGGACGAGTGTGTAGCCGATCAGGGCTAAACCGGTGAGAAAGCAACTGAGCGCCAGGACTTTACCCACTCCCAGTCGGGAGAGCATGACACCGCTCATGAAACTGGATGCCATGTACCCGGCGACGGAAGCGGTTAAAAGCATCCCGATTGCATCCAGGGGAATGGAAAAACTGTTGCGAATGGAGGGCCAGCCGACGCCCAGCAAGCCATCCGGTAAACCTAATGCCACAAAGGCGACGAAGGCTAAAAGCACAACCCCCAATCTTGGGTAACTTTTGATCTTTTTGAGAAGGTTCACAGTCTTGCCTTTCTGGAAAGTGATCTTCATGGAGCGCTTTTTATAGGTGGATTATACAATAAAAGAGAAACGCATTAAAACTCCCTTACTCAAATTCTGAGAAAGGGAGTTTTTCTGTGCTGGCAGGGTGAAAGAATGTGTTCTGGCAGATATTCCTTAAGAGAAGTGTGCGATGAAAACCCCAAACAGATATCCTGCCAGAGTACTCAACACAGCCACTAAAGACACATATACGGCGGTTTTCTTTTTCCCCATGACTTCATTCAGCACCAGGATAGACTGTAAAGACAGTTCCGGGTCCGCCAGCAGATATGCCAGAAGCGGACCACGCGCCATGCCTAAATCCAGGAACATCTTTGCCACGGGGACTTCAACCAGGGTGGGAAAGTACATGAAGACACCAAACAGCACCCCAACCGTATTCGCCAGCAGAGTATTTTGACCGGCAATTGTCCGTACCCAGGTTTCTGGAATGATGACTTTTGCCATTCCTGCAACAAACACGCCTACGATTAAGAGCGGGAAAATTTGTTTGACAAACTTCCACGTTTCCCAAATCCAACCGGTTAATTCATCCTTGGTAAAGTACCGGCGGGCAACAAAAATGACACCAGCAAGAAGCAGGATTTCACCAATCAGGCGGCCATTAATGCCGATGATGAGCGAATCCACCTCTTCTTTTGGCGCGGCGATGAGAATGGTCAACCCAATCAGGAGTAGTGCGGCATAAGTCCATCGGTTGAAACCCTCGAAGATATTCTCAAAGCCTTTCCAGGAGGTGACCCCAATAACCATCAGCAAGAGGATCAATACCCCGCCCTGAAATGTCAGACTCAACGAGGCTAATCCTTGTCCCAAGAGGTTTGACCATTCGAACGGCAATTCAATTCGAGCGTACACACGTGTTAAGACGTTTATCTGTAAAGTCCCCACAATCAGGATGCCCACCAGCAGCGCAAACATCACCCAAATAGAGGGTTTTACCCGAGCAGTCTGGTCAAAAACGCCATTTTCCTGCATTTCAACGGCACGGGCACGTTCCTCTTTCCGGAACACCCATGCCATGATTACCCCGATGAGGATTCCGAACCCAATCGAGAGAATTAACCGTGAGGCGGCAATGTCAAACCCAATGGCGGCTCCCGTGTAAGAGAGAGCCAGGATATTTATGGCAGGTCCAACGAACAGGAAGGTGATGGCTGGGCCCAATCCCGCGCCTCGTTTCCAGATCCCTGCAAATAGCGGCAAAATGGTGCAGGAACAAACCGCGAGAATGAAACCACCAATGGCAGAAATGGGGTAACTTACCCATTTGGATGCCCGGGGTCCCAGAAAGCGGGTAATGGCTTCTTTGGGAATCATGGAACTCATGAATCCGGCGATGAAAAAGGCTGGAACGAGGCAAAGAAGGACGTGCGCGGCAAGATAATCCAGTAGGCTTGTCCATCCAGACCAGAGCAATGTGGAAAGGTAACTCAGGATTGACCCCATCTTTTCTCCGTTTTTATATTCGTTATTTTGAATGTATTAAGCCAATAAAAAAGAGTAGAACAATCTACTCTGACGGATTAAGAAGCCGATTTCAACCAGCCAGCAATTTCTGCCTCGCTGGGGATTCTTCCATATGAAACCACTTTGCCATTAACAACCAGCCCTGGCGTAGAAAGAATGGGCCATTTCATGATTTCATTCATGTCGGTTACTTTCTCAAATTCGGCTTCCAAGCCCAACTCTCCAACTACTTTTCGTGCCAGGGCTTCAAGGCGTTTGCAATTGGCGCATCCAGAACCGAGGATTTTAATGTTTAACATAGAAATCTCCTGTTTTTCGGAATGGTCTTCAAATCATATTCAATATTTAGAATAATTTTACCACCGATAAGCACCTGCTTAAGTGAGTTTATTCGGGTTTTTTCAGGAAAAAACTCTTTTTGGATGGACATATGATTTGTCTTGAACAATGTGCCTGAAAAGGAGGTGGATATGGGCGTGAATTTTTATTGTACATGGATTCTGTGCTTTGCAGATTCCTTACACAGAGAATCACAGAATGTTTTTGTTCCATTAGAGAGACTATAATCCCCGGTAGGATCAAGAGAGGAGTGAGGTATGAAATCTCAAAAATTCTCTTTTCTTCAAAATGAAGACTGGTTGTCAGTCGTGATTGCTTTTGGTTTGATTCTGCTCTCTGTGCTGGGGTGGATTGGCAAACAGGGTTTGCCTATCGTTTTCTAGAGAGGTGAAGGGATGGAAAAGAAACAGCATTTTCTTTATCCTGTAATGGGCTTGCTTGTTACCTTTCTTCTCGGGTGGGTGGCTTGGCGCCTTACTCGCTGGATTTACCCCATGACCCTGCCTTTTCAAATTCCCGGTAAAGCTCTGGAGTACCCCATGTGGGCAGCCCTGGTGGGCTTGCTGGGTGGTTTTTTTCTCAGAAAACTGGGAAAGTTTGAAGAGGTCAAGTCTGGCATTCGTACCGAACTTTTTTTGAAGGTTGGTTTGATTCTTCTGGGGGCGGGTATTGATCTGAAGATCATCCTTCACGCTGCCGGAGGAGCCATCATCCAAACCCTGATCATGATCACCTCTGTCTTCATGTTCTCGTGGTGGATTACTGGAAAGTTTGGGTTGGATGAAAAACTGCGCGCGGTCCTTTCGTCTGCTGTGTCTATATGCGGTGTGTCTGCTGCTATTGCGGCGGCTGGTTCCGTGCAGGCGAAAAAAGAACAGGTCACTTACGTGGCTACGCTGGTGATCCTGGTGGCTCTCCCCATGATGGTGATTTCTCCGCTGATTGCGCAAGCCTTGCATTTACCTCAAGCGGTTGCCGGTGCCTGGTTTGGCGGCAACATTGATACCACGGCGGCAGTGGTAGGGGCTGGCACCATTTTTGGCGAGGAAGCCCAAAAGATTGCCTCGATTGTGAAATCCACTCAAAACACGCTGATTGGGCTGGTAGCCTTCCTGCTGGCAGTATACTTTGCGCGCAAACAAGCCGGTGAGGGCACAAAGCCCAGCCCACGTCTTATCTGGGATCGCTTTCCTAAATTTGTGCTTGGGTTTGTGGTGGCATCCGTGCTTTACTCACTGGGTTGGATTGACGGCGGCAAAGGAACAGCCATTGACGCCCTGAAAAACTGGTTCTTCACCTTTGCCTTCGTGGGCATGGGAATGGATTTTTCACTTAAAGAACTTAACGCTATGGGCACCCGGCCTATTATAGCCTTTCTGATAATTACTCTCTTTAACACCTTACTTGCTTTAGGTGTTGCCTGGGTGATTTTTGGGGGGTGGTTGTTCTAATCCCTACCTATTTTCAGACTTTCCCGGCGGTTTTATTCTGGGATTGGTGATGATTCACGAACATCCGTAAGGCAGAGATGATCAGCACCAATCCCAGAATAACCTTAAGCCATTGCCCGGGAATCATTCCCATCAAAATGCCCCCCAGGATGGCTCCAGCAACCGAACCGGCTCCCATGGGGGCAATCATCGTTGTCCATTCTTTGCGTTCCCGATACAATCCTTTGCGGAAGTAACGGAAAATGCCGGTGGCCACTGTGGGTAAACTGATCATCAGGCTGGCAGTTCCAGCCAGTTTGACGTCTATCCCATAGATAAAAATGAGAGTCGGAATGATTAATTCACCGCCCGCCACTCCCAGGGTGCTGCTGACAATGCCAATCATTGCTCCGCAAATGATTCCAACAATGCCCTGCAACCAGAGTGAATACCGCAGGAGATGGCCTACAGGAAGAGAAAATAATCCTTCTATTAACAAGAGGATTCCAATCATGATTAGGAAATAGCGGATTAATGCCTCTAAACGATGAACGGGAATCTGGCTGATCCATCCTGCACCAATAAAAGCAAACACCATTCCCCCAAAAATAAGTCCACCAACAGGTACCAAAAGGGATACATAAGGAAAGTCGTGCAAAACTCTTAATCGAATAATCAGGGAAGAGAGAAGAGTGATCAGACTGATGGCGAGGTTAATCGGTACAGCATCTCGTGCCGAGCGCTTGAAAATCCCTACCAGAACGGGCAGACGAAATTCTGCCCCACCAAGTCCAATCAAACCGCCCAGCACTCCAATGGGGATGGCGACGACGAGAGCAAGTAAGGCTTCCATGAAAAGTAATCCTTTTATTCTTATTCAGAGTTTGAGGCATGTAAAAAGGTCTTGAGCAGTATTAGAATGCCAAAAGAAATCAGGACAAGGATGGCTGATAGGGTCAGAGCCAGTTCCAAACTGGTTTCGAAGCCAATATAGATAGCAATGGGCATGGTTTGGGTACGTCCCGGCAGATTACCGGCAAATAGAATGGTAGCCCCAAATTCCCCAATGGCTCTTGCCCAGGTCAGGATTAGCCCGCTGACAATGGCTTGCCACGAGAGAGGAATGACAATATAGCGCAGAATTTGCCAGCGATTTGCCCCATCCAGCGCGGCAGCTTTGCGGACTTCGCAATCAATGCTGGCAAATCCTAAAGCCGCCGATTTTACATACAGAGGCGAGGCGATGAACAATTGTGCCAGCACCACAGCGAGTGGGGTAAAGGGAATCTGAATACCCATCACCGAGAGAGATTGTCCTAACCAGCCGTTGCGTCCAAAGGTCAATAAAAGGGCTACCCCTGCTACAGAAGGGGGAAGCACCGAAGGTAGTTCGATGAGTGTTTCTATAAAGCGCGTGAAAGGGGAACGTCGGCGGTAAATCAGGTAAGCCAGAGGAGTGCCGGCAATGGATGTAATCGCAGTAGTCACTGTCGCCGTAATCAGGCTTAGAGAAAGGGCTTGAAGCGCCTGAGGGGCTTGCAAAACTTTCCAGACATCCTCAGGGCTTAAGCGTACAAAGATTGTTCCGATGGGTAAAACAAAGAACAGCAGAAGGGGCAGGGCAAGTAGTTTCCATAATTGCTGATACCATCTTGACCAGATGGTAGAGGTTCTCTCGGCTTCCGGTACGGTGATGGCTTTGGTTGCAGGCAGGCTGCTCATGTCAATTGCTCCTCACAAATCTGGTGAAAGGTTTCAAGCCACTCCAGAGTCGCAATTAACTGGCGAATGCGCAAATCCAGTCCCATGCGATTGAAAACCTGTTCTGCCGGACAGGCTTCCATTTTCTTTTTCAGGTATTCAACGGAGCGATGGATTTCATGGTATTGCTCTTGAATCAGCCGGGAGTACAAATCTTCTGAAATTTGGGTGGCAAAAAACAATCGGCAGATGAATTCCATCCGAAGCGCTTTGGAACTTCCTGGTGTAGGGGTCATTAACCAGGTTTCAAAATGGTGTTTTCCTGCGGGGGTGAGGGTAAAAACTTGCTTATTGGGAGTATGACTTTCGCTCTCCCCTGAAATCGGTGTAATGTATCCCTGACATTCCAGGCGTTTCAAAATGTTGTACACCTGATTTTGAGGCAGAGTCCAGACTTCTCCCAATGTGCTTTCCAGTCTCTTATGGAGGTCATATCCATGAAGAGGCTGAAAGTATAAAAATCCCAGTAAGGGATATTCCGGAGAACTTTCGCTGGCTTTTCGACGGCTCATACTCACTAAATGAGTATATCACAGGAGATAAAGATGTGCACAGGTTCAGCGGATGTTGAACTTGCGAAGCGTTGTAGCATACACTACAATAGGAAAAACAAAAGGGAACCTATGCCTGTTGCAGAGATTGTTACCATTGGTACGGAACTTCTCCTTGGGGAAATCCTGGACACAAATACCCGCTTTCTGGCGCGCGAGTTGCGGAATTTAGGCGTAGATTTATATCGTACGACAACCGTGGGGGATAACGAAGAACGCATTGCCGGCGTTCTCAAAGAGGCATTGGGGCGTTCACAAATTGTCCTGACAACCGGCGGATTAGGACCAACCGTGGATGATCCTACCCGGCAGGCGGTTGCCCGTGCTTTGGGGGTTAAACTGGAATTTCATCCTGAATTGTGGCAGCAAATCCAGGAACGTTTTCAGAGATACGGTCGCCAGCCTTCTGAAAACAACCGACGTCAGGCGTTTATCCCCCAAGGGGCTATCCCCATACCTAATCCAGTTGGTACTGCCCCTGCTTTCATCGGTGAGACTTCAGAAGCCTGTATCATTTGTTTGCCCGGTGTTCCCCGCGAGATGGAGTATCTGTTCCAGCATGCAGTTGTGCCTTATCTTAAAGAGCGTTTTCATCTTCACGGGGTCATTCAAGTTCGTGTGCTCCATACGGCTGGGGTGGGGGAATCGCAAATTGATGAGTGGATCGGGGATCTGGAAACCTCATCCAACCCCACAGTAGGTTTACTGGCACATCCTGGGCAATGCGATATTCGCATTACAGCCAAAGCCGAGACGCCCGAAAATGCCGCCAGTATGATTGCCGACATGGAAGCGCTCGTGCGCCAGCGTTGTGGAGAGGCAATTTTTGGCGCAGATGCAGACACCCTGGAAACCGTTATCGCCGGGCAGTTAAGCCGTCTGGGATGGAAGTTGCTGGTTGTTGAAGTGGGATTGGAAGGAGAGTTGTGTGCGCGGTTAAGGCATCCTTCTCTCGCTGATGTTTCTACGTGCCGGGCAGAGACAATTGCAGAAGAAGGCTCGCCTCTCGTCCCGGAGAAGACGGATGAGGCGCAGGTGTTTTTAGGGGTTTGTCTTTCCCGAGATTTCGATTCGTTTTCTCTGCGGTGGGAAATTGTTTCCCCTCAAGGGCGTCAAACAGGATTGCGGAAATTTGGTGGCGCCCCAGCGCTGGTCAAAACCTGGGCGGGGAACACAGCCCTGGATCTTGTACGCAGGCATCTTTCCCAGAAAGGATAAATTGATGGAAAAAGTGGATTTACTCTTGACCAATGCATTTGTACTCACCATGGATCAGGAATTGCGTCAGATTCCCGATGGCGCAGTGGCCGTTCAGGGTGATCATATCGTAGCAGTTGGTGGAAGCAGGGAACTGGTGGAGAAGTACCAGGCTGAGCAAACGATGGATTGTCAGGGAAAAGTGCTCATGCCTGGATTGGTTAATGCTCACACCCATGTCCCTATGACGTTGTTGCGCGGTTTGGCAGACGATTTGCGCTTGGATGTCTGGCTGTTGGGGTACATGATGCCGGTGGAGCGTGAGTTTGTTTCACCGGATTTTGTGCGGTTGGGGACAAAAATCGCCTGTGCCGAGATGATTCGCAGTGGCGTGACAACCTTTGCCGATATGTATTATTTTGAGGAAGATGTAGCCAAAGCCGCCACCGAAGCAGGGATGCGCGCCCTCTGCGGGCAAACGGTGTTGAAATTCCCCAGCCCCGATGCCGGTTCTTACGAGGAATCGCTGGCAGCCGCTCGGGAGTTTATCGAGCGCTGGAAAGGGCATCCTTTAATCGTACCTGCAGTTGCTCCACACGCTCCCTACACCTGTACCGATGAAATTCTGCGCGCCTCCGCCCAACTGGCGGCGGAGTATGATGTTCCACTTCATACCCACCTGAGCGAAACGGCTCAGGAAGTCGAGAACATGCGTCGTGATGAGGGCATGCCGGTCATCCCGTATGTTAAAAAACAGGGCTTATTTGAAGCCAAAGTCCTGGCGGCACACTGCGTCCACATTGATGAAGGCGAAATGCGCACCCTCTACCATGCTCGGGCGGGTGTAGCCCATAACCCCTCTTCAAACCTGAAACTTGCCTCGGGAGTAGCCCCGGTGCAAAAAATGCTGGAAGTCGGTTTGAACGTTGGCATTGGAACCGATGGCCCTGCTTCCAATAACGACCTGGACATGTTTGAGGAAATCCGTCTGGCGGCGTTTTTGGCTAAGGTCTCTACTGGAGATCCTACAGCCCTGCCTGCGCAAACGGCCTTGCTGATGGCAACTCGCTTGGGCGCCCAGGCTATGCACATGAGCGAGTGGATTGGCTCGCTGGAACCGGGAAAGCGCGCCGATTTAATTCTGGTGGATCTCTCACCTTTGCACAACTCCCCTCGCTTTACCCGCGATCCCAATGGGGTTTATTCCCAACTGGTCTATGCCGCAAAATCCACCGATGTCACCGATGTAATGGTCAACGGGCGCTGGTTAATGCGTGATCGTCAGTTGCTCACCTTGCAGGAAGAGGAATTGCTCAAAGCCGGGCAGGAATACGCCCGTCAGATTGATATTTTCCTGATGCGCCGTGAACAGTCAGTGTTGTCGAAACTCATCGCGATTGGTGGAGCCATGGAGGAAGAATCCTTCGAGATTCAAGCCAAAGTAAAGGTGGAGGACCTGGACTCCATTCTTAAGGCACTGAAGCATCCCTCTATCCAGATTGAAAGAAAACGACATTATCGGGAATATGATACCTATTTCTTCTTCAGTGATGCTCAGCAGGGCATTTTGCGTTATCGCGAGGATGAATTTATTGATGATAGGGGGAATGTCACCAATGTGCGCACCAGGCTCACTTTAATCGGTACTCATGAACATCATGAACAATCGGTTATGCTTTCCCGCAGCCGTTACCTTGCTCCGGCAACTCATACCTTGAGGTTCTACCGGGAGTATTTCAAACCAGTGCGTGAGGTTGAGATTCAGAAGGACCGTTTGCGTTTCCTGATTCACTATAAAGACACCGAGTTTTTTGTCAATCTGGATACCGTTTCTCAACCGGAATTGGGCAAGTTTCTGGAAATTAAGTCGCGTACGTGGAGCCGTGCGGATGCTCAGAAGAAGACCGCGCTGGCGGTAGAACTGCTCTCGGCTTTAAGCGGTGGAAAGGGCGAACCTGTCAGTGTGGATTACATTGACATGCTCAAATGATTTCAGGAAAGGGGTGGAAAATGGCACAACCATTTCGTGTCTTGATGGTTTCGGCTGAGGCAGAACCTTACGTCAAGGTTGGGGGGTTAGGCGATGTAGCCGGCTCTCTCCCGAAAGCCCTGCTTAAACTTCCCAAGGACGTCCTTGAAGGAAATTCCCTGGATGTCCGTCTGGTTTTGCCGTTTCACCCGGTTATTGCGCGTGAGGTAGCCGCTCAAGAGCCTCTGGTTGTGGTTCAGGTGCCTAAGCGAGAGGGTACTGTGGAAGCGCGGATTTATCTTTCGGAAATTGCCGGATACCCGGTCTATCTGATTGATGGGGAGCCAATTTCCAGAGCCTCCACGGTTTACAGCCTGGACTCTGCTCAGGATGCTGACAAGTATATATTCTTCTCGCTGGCTGTGCTGGAAATGATCCAAGCCCTGGGTTGGAAGCCACATGTATTGCATGCTCACGACTGGCACACCGCCATTGCGGTGTATGAACTTGCCAGACGTCGCGATCAGGACGACTTTTACCGGGGGATCAAGAGCCTCTTCACCATTCACAATCTTCCGTACATGGGGGCAGGCGCGGAAAAAGTGTTGCCCGAATATGCCATCCCGCCGAGTGAGGATATCCGCCTGCCCTGGTGGGGAAAGTCTCTCCCGTTACCCATGGCATTATCGACAGCGGATTTTCTCAGCACGGTTTCGCCTACCTATAGCCGTGAAATGCTGACCTCAGAGTTTGGTTGTGGTTTGGAAGATTTCCTGCGTTCTCGTTCCTCAACCCTGTTTGGTATCCTGAACGGACTGGATACTCAAATCTGGAACCCTCAAGAGGATTCATTTATCCTGCGAAAATTTTCGGCGGAAAATCCGCGAGACCGTTTGCCTAACAAGCAAGCCTTGCTGGATCAATTGGGTTTGGTTCCTGAAGAGGAAGCCCCCTTGTTGGGACTGATTGGGCGATTTGATCGGCAGAAGGGGATTGATCTGGCAATTGGGGCTTTGCGGATGATGGCAGAGCAACCCTGGCAGGCAGTTCTGCTGGGAAGCGGTGACCCGGTTCTGGAAGAAAGCGCCAGAAATCTGGAGAGAGAATTTCCGGAGAGGGTGCGCGTAGTCATTAAGTTTGACCTGAGACTTTCTCATCAAATTTATGCCGGCGCTGACATGCTTCTCATGCCTTCGCGGTATGAACCCTGTGGCTTGGCACAATTGATTGCCATGCGGTATGGGTGTATTCCTGTAGCAAGAGCTACCGGTGGGTTAAGAGATACCATTTCCGATTTGCCTGATCCCTCGATGAGTACTGGCTTTTTGTTCAACGAAGCCACCCCCGAGGCGCTTGCGGAGGCCCTACGGCGTGCCATAGTAGCCTATGAAGACTCTACAGGGTGGGAAATGCGTCAGCGGAATGCCATGCAACAGGATTTTTCCTGGAGCCGTTCAGCGCAGGAGTACTATCGCCTTTATCGGCTTTTATGGTTATAATTACACCGATTTTTTTGAGGAGAAGGTCATGAGCCTCTTTAAGCGTGCCTCTGGAATTCTTTTACATCCTACCAGCCTCCCAGGTCCCGATGGAATTGGTGATTTGGGCCCCGAAGCCTACCGCTGGGTGAATTTTCTCGCCGAGTCAGGCTGTTCCCTGTGGCAAATATTGCCTTTGGGACCCACCGGATTTGGAGATTCGCCTTATCAGTGCTTCTCTGCGTTTGCGGGTAACCCTTATCTGGTCAGCCCCGCTTTGTTGCTGGATGAAGGTTTGTTGACCAGTGAAGACCTTGCCGATCGTCCTGAATTTCCGGCAAGCCGGGTAGATTACGGCCCCGTCATTCAATGGAAATTGACCCTCCTGGATCGCGCCTATGTGCGTTTCAAGCGTTCGACTTCCCAGAAACGCAAAGCCGCTTTTGAGGCTTTCAAGGAAGAGCAACGTGCCTGGTTGCTGGATTTCAGCCTATTCATGGCGATTAAGGAAGCCCATGGTGGAGCTTCCTGGGATTACTGGCCTGAACCGTTACGGAAACGTGACCCTGAAGCCCTCAATGCTTTTCATCGCGCCCATGAGGTGGATGTGGAGCGCCATTCGTTCCGCCAATTCCTCTTTTTCCGTCAGTGGCAGGCACTGCGTCAGTACGCTCATGAAAAGGGTGTTCAAATCATTGGCGATGTCCCGATTTTTGTGGCATACGACAGCGCGGATGTATGGTCTCATCCAGACTTGTTCTATCTGGATGAAACCGGTAAGCCTACCGTTGTTGCCGGCGTTCCTCCGGATTATTTCTCTGCTACGGGGCAATTGTGGGGCAATCCTCTATATCGCTGGGATTATCACCGCGAGACGGGCTTTGCCTGGTGGCTTGAGCGCCTGAAAGCCACCTTTGCCATGGTGGATATCGTCCGTCTGGATCATTTCCGCGGCTTTGCCGGGTACTGGGAAGTGCCTTATGGCATGCCTACGGCAGAAAAGGGCAGGTGGGTTCCCGGACCGGGAATTGCCTTGTTTGAAGCCATTCGCAATGCGTTGGGTGGGTTGCCGATTATCGCCGAAGATTTGGGAGAAATCACTCCCGATGTCATTGAACTGCGTGAACAACTGGGCTTGCCGGGAATGAAAATTTTCCAGTTTGCTTTTGCTTCGGATGCAGATGATCCTTTCCTGCCGCACAATTACGTGCAAAACTGTGTGGCATATACCGGCACTCATGACAACGATACGGCAATTGGGTGGTATAACAGTGCCCCGGAAAAAGAGCGGGATTTTGTTCGCCGCTATCTGGCCCGCTCAGGCGAAGATATTGCCTGGGATATGATTCGCGCGGTTTGGAGTAGCGTGGCGATGTTTGCCATTGCTCCCTTGCAGGATTTCTTGAAGTTAGGTCCTGAAGCGCGGATGAATTATCCGGGACGTCCTGCAGGCAACTGGGGATGGCGCTATGAGGCCTTTATGCTGGATGATGGGCTGAAGAATCGAATCAAGGAAATAAACTACCTCTATGGGCGGCTTCCCGAACATATGAAACCTCCCAAAGTGGTCAAGAAGTGGACATAGAAGCGAATAAGCGCCGGAAGGCGCTTATTTTTTTGCAGGTAGAGAAGTCAATCCCACTCCCAGAAGAATGATCAACCCGCCCAGAATTTCCAGTGTATTGGGAAACTCTCGCAGGATTGCCATGGCAAGCAGGGAGGCTCCAATGGGTTCTAACAGGATGGTTAAGGCGACAAAAGCTGCCGGGAGGTAGCCCAAGGCATAATTATAAGAACTATGCCCAAGCAATTGAGGAATGATTGCCAACCCAAGCAGATAAACATACGTGAGTGGAGAAAAACCAAGAATTTTTTCCTGCGCGAGGATAGCGAAGATTAACAAGACAAAGGCAGAGACAGCATATACCATAAACACGTAACTGATGAGGGACAATCCAGCGCGGACTTTTCTGCCTACCACCATATATCCCGATGCCATCCATGCACCGATTAAAGCCATGATGTTTCCAAGGAAGGCTTTCCCTTGAAAGAAGGAGGCGAAATCTGGGCAGGAAAGAGCCCAGGCTTGCCATGTACAACCCTGAGCCAGGCTGACGATCACCCCGCCCGTGATTCCAATGGTCAGACCTGCCCAGGTTCTGGCGCTGGGGTGCTCCTTAAGGACAAGCGGGGAGACCAGAGCAACCCATAACGGGGTGGTGGTAACCAGTACCACAGAACTGGTGACCGATGTAAATCTCAGGGAGGAAATCCAAAAGGCAAAGTGCAAAGCCAGAAATATCCCACCTAAGCCAATGAATTTCAAAGAGGAGTGGGGGAGGGATAGCCATTCTTCTCTTTTTTGCCAGGCAAGCGGAAAGAGAATTAACACCGATAAAACCATTCGATATGCTGCGATGGTGAGCGCACTCGCTTCGTTTTGAACCAGCCGAATCAAAATCGAAGCTGTTGAAACGCAGAAAACCCCAATCACCAGCACCAGATAAGGAGGCAGACGGAATTCTGTAAAAGGTTTGTGGAGAGAAGTCATGGTTTTATTTTGACAAACCTCATCTTTTTTATTAGAATTACAGCAGTCGGTTTTCAGGGTTCTTCCCTGATTTACGTTTTCGAATTTGACCCATTATATATTACGGAGGATAAAATGGCATTCGAACTTCCCCCTCTTCCTTATGCATATGATGCTCTTGAGCCGTATATTGACGCTCGAACGGTGGAATTGCACTACAGCAAGCATCACATGACCTATCTCAACAACCTCAATACTGCGCTGGAGAAAGCCCCACAGTTTTTTGAGTGGCCCCTCGAGAAAATTCTCAGCCATCTGGATGAAATCCCTGAGGAGATCCGCATGACTGTTCGCAACAATGGGGGTGGTGTCTTCAACCACAATATCTACTGGGCTATCATGGGACCCAATCGGGGGGGGGAACCGGTGGGCAATTTAGCCAGAGCCATTGAAAAGACCTTTGGTTCCTTTGCCTCCTTCAAAGAGCAATTGGAAAAAGCCGGGTTGGGACGCTTTGGTTCTGGTTGGGCATGGCTGAGCAAAAAAGCCGATGGCACACTGGTCATTCACTCTACCCCGAATCAGGATACCCCGTTGGCGGAAGGTTTGTACCCCATCATTGGTGTTGATGTCTGGGAACATGCCTACTACCTGAAGTACCAGAATCGCCGTGCAGAATACCTGAGCAATTGGTGGAATTTGGTGAATTGGGAAGAAGCAGAAAAACGGTATAATGGAAAGTAAGTTTCTGCGATTTCCATAAACCAAAGGAGGAAGCCATGACTCACGTAATCACCAGCCTGTGCCTCCGGGATGGGGGCTGTGCCACTGTTTGTCCGGTTGAGTGCATTGTTCCCGGGCAGCCTGTAGATGAATGGCCCTGGTACTACATTGACCCCGATACCTGCATTGATTGCGGGGCGTGCGTGCCGGAATGTCCATGGGAAGCCATTTTCCCTGAAGATGAAGTGCCTTCACAGTTCAAAGCCAAAGAAGGACAGCGTCTTTCTATGCCGGTAGGCACCCCGGGATTTGACCAGGTTTACGATGGTGTCAATCATGATGGTGATCCAGTGCATCTGGAAGCGACCAAAGTATTGCATGCCGGCGAGGTTGTTGACCTTACCCCTGCTATCGAAATCAATCGCGAGTTCTTCACCAAGGGCCCTGGCTACTCAGCCGCTAAGTAATTGTTCTTTTGCGTGGAATTAAAATCAGGGCGAGTCATCGCCCTGATTTGCTTAAGATATATTCCGCAAAGAATCAGGCTTGCGTTTCCTGGGTGTGAGCATACCACGCTGCGCCTACAATCCCAGCCAGATTCCCCAATTTTGCTGCAACAAAGGGAGTACGCAGTTTTAGATAAGGGAAGAACTTTTCATGATTTTTTACTGCCCCTCCACCAAGGATGAATAAATCGGGCCAGAACAGGGCTTCCAGGCGCTCCAAATGCTCATTCAGACGCTTTGCCCATTGTTGCCAGGTCCAATCCTTCCGCTGGCGGGCGGCTTCCGAAGAGCGCTGTTCGGCATCTTTGCCCCGAATTTCAATATGTCCCAACTCGGTATTAGGGACCAATATCCCATCGGTGAACAGGGCTGTCCCGATGCCAGTGCCAATGGTAATCATCAGCACCACCCCTTTCTGGCCTTTTCCTGCCCCAAAGATCATTTCCGCCAGTCCGGCAGCATCCGCATCATTCAACACTGAGACAGGACATCCGCATTTTTCGCTGAAAAGGTTGCCAGCATGAAGTCCAATCCATGTAGGGTGGATGTTTGCGGCCGTCTGTGCCACGCCGTGCTTGATGGCAGCAGGAAATCCTGCCCCTACACGACCTTTCCACTGAAAGTGTTCGACAATTTGGGCAACTACCAGAGCCACTTCTTCAGGTAAGGCATTTTCGGGGGTGGGTAAGCGGTATCGCTCGGCGGTTAACTGGCCGGTTTCTACATCCACCGGAGCCCCTTTGATGCCGGATCCTCCGATATCAATCCCTAAAATTTCCATGCCCTGCCTCCCCATATTGTGGAATCTTATTCTCCATTATACATTCATAAAGACAATATGGGCTTGGCTCTCAGTCAAGTTTCTTGCTTTTTTGTTGCCAGAGAACCTGCGCACTCCAAACCAGCAAAAAGATAAACGTTGTTGTCAGGACAATCGCCGCACCAGAGGCAATGTTCAGATAATAGGAGAGGTATAACCCGGCAATCCCCGAAAAAGAGGCAATGATAGCCGCCAGCGTCATCATCACGGGCAGACGTTTGCTGAGCAAATAAGCTGTTGCCGCTGGGGTGATCAGCATGGCAACCATCAAGGCTACACCTACCGTTTGCAGGGAAACCACGATGGTAATAGCAATCAACACCAGCAGGAGGTTATCCAGAAACCGCACCGGCAGGCGCAGGGTTGTTGCCAGTACCGGATCAAAAGAAAGCAGAACAAATTCCTTGTAGAACAGGAAAATCAATCCAATGACCACACTGCTGAAAATCAGAATCAGGTTGATATCTGTAGAGGTAACTCCCAGAATATCACCAAATAAAAAATGTGCCAGGTCCACAGTGTAACTTCGCACGGTCGAAATCAGCGCAATCCCGAGCGCAAACATCCCTGCAAAGATGATCCCGATAGCGGTATCTTCCCGAATCCTTGTAGAGCGGGAAACGGCTCCAATGGACAGCCCGCTGACGATAGCCGTGCCCAACGCCCACCAGAAAAGCACCTGGCGATCCCCGCCACCCACCAAATATCCTACTGCTAATCCGGGGAGAATCGCATGAGCCAGAGCATCGCCGAAAAACGCCATGCCGCGCAGGACAATGAATGACCCTACCACTGCGCAGACGATTCCTACCAGCACTGCCGCGCCGATTCCACGCACCATGAAGGGGTATTGTAAGGGTTGAATCAGCCAATCAAGCATGGGAATGCTCTCCTTCCTCGCAACAGGTATCTTCCATTGCCCAGGTACCTTCTTCAGCAGGTATCAAACTCAATTGTCCACCGTAGGCATAGAGCAGATGAGAGGGGATGAGCACCTCAGAGGGCTGACCAATGGCAATGAGCCGATGATTTAACAATAGAATGCGATCAAAATGCTCGGCGGCGGTTTTCAGGTCGTGCAGAGCCACCAGAACGGTCACGTGTTTTTCTTTCAGAATGTCCAGAATATTGAGAATGGTTTGCCGGGCAGGGAAATCTAACCCCGTAAATGGCTCATCCATCAGGATTAATTCCGCTTCCTGAGCTAAAGCGCGGGCGATGAACACCCGTTGCTGTTGTCCACCAGACAACTGGCGGATTTGACGTTTCGCATAGTCTTGCAATTGCACGGTTTCCAGCGCTTGATAGACGATCTCCCAGTCCTTTCTGGTGGGACGGCGGAATATGCCGATTTTACCAATCCGTCCCATCATCACCACATCAGCCACGCTGACCGGAAACGACCAATCTACCTGACTTCGTTGTGGCACATAGGCAATGCAGATGTGTTTTCCCGGTTCATTCCCGTAAACTTCCACACGTCCCTCGGTAGGGGGCAGGACACCCGCAATGATCTTAAACAGGGTGCTTTTCCCTGCGCCGTTGGGTCCAATCACTGCCAGTCTTTCTCCGACAACCACGTCAAAATGGATATTTTCCAGTGCTGGTCCGTTGGAATATATCAGACTTACCCCTTTCACACTGACGATGGGTTTATCGGTCTGATGGGGAAGGTGGGGCGGAAAGAAGAAAAGACCCTGAGATGACTTTGTCATGTTGTTTACCTTTCAACTTAAAAATCAGGGAAAGCAGGGCTTTCCCTGATTGATTTTTTCCACGTTGCACCTGCTTATTTCAGGGCGTCCACAATGGCATTTACATTATAACGGAGATATGCCAGATATGTGGCTGCCGGGCCATCCGAGTCGCTCAACGTTCCCACGTAGAGCGGAACCACTTTTGCTCCTGTATCTTCAGCGATACGCTTTGCCAAAGCCGGGTTACTCTGGTTGCCCACAAAAATCGCGCGGATGTTTTGGCTGCGAATTTGCTCTTCCAGTGCCGCAATTTCCTGCGCAGAAGGCTCTGCCAGGGTCGAAAAGCCTGGAATGATGGCACCAATTTGCTCAAATCCATACCGTTTGGCAAAATATCCCCATGCCAGATGATCAGTGACCAGTTTGCGGTTCTCAGCGGGGATTTGGGCTACCTGCTCCTGAATCCAACCATCCGCTTCTTTCAATTGATTTTTGTAGGCTTCCCCATTCTTCTGGTACATCTGCTGATGAGCGGGATCCAGTCGGGAGAGCTCTGTGACGATGATATCCACCCATTGCATCACATTATTGGGATCCGTCCAGGTATGAGGGTCAAGGGGGTGACCTTCTTCACCTTCTGTGGTATGTGTTTCTCCCATCCCCGCTTCATCTCCGTGTGGATGTTCATGTCCTTCGATCAGAGGGTTATTCTGAGAGACTTCAATGAGGGTAGCATCGGGGACAGTATTTTTCAGTACCTTTAAAAGCGTTTCTTCCAATCCTGCGCCATTCACAAATACAACTTTGACTCCGCTAATTTGTGAAAGGTCGCGTGGAGTGGGGGAGAAACTGTGGGGGTCCGTTCCATTCGGAATCACCTGATGAACGTTGATGGAATCCCCACCAATTTGTTGTACGACATCTGCCACAATGCTGGTGGTAGCGGCTACAGATAAACGACCATTCTCTGCTGGGGAGGTTGAGACCGTTTGACAGCCCATGAGAACGCTACCCAGAACCAGAACAAATAGAATTTTGAGGAAATTTTTGGTGTACATGTGCTTTACCTCCATAAGTTAATGAATATCATTTTCAATAAAGAACAATAAAAAATTCAGGTATTCCCCTGACACTTTGGGCACAGTCCAAACAATTGCAACCAGTGGTCATGAATGACAAAACCGGTTTTCTGGCTGACGTTCAGATTCAGTTGGTTTAAATCGTCTCCGCGAAAAGTTACGGTTTTGCCACATTTGGTACACAACAAGAGATGCTCATGCCCTTGTGCAGATTTGAGATAGCGATGACATCCATCAGGCATGTGGACTCGCTGAATCAATCCCAGTTCCTCTAATTTTTCCAGGGTTCGATAAACCGTCACCAGACCCAGCGCAGAATATTCTTTGCGTGCCAGATCGTAAATTTCAATTGGGCCCAGTGCTCGATCGCTTTGGATAAGCAAGTTTACAATGGCTCTGCGCGCATGGGTGATACGGCAACCATCGTTCTGAAGGGCTTGAAGCCATTGGCTGGGTAAATCAGAGGCTGAATGCTCCATCATTGCCTTTCTTATTGAAACTGATTTTCATTTTAATAAACCAGGACTCTTTTGTCAATCCTTCAGGAAGTTTGTAAAAGAGGTACGAAATACACGGGGATTCGTTATAATTTGCCTTCAGAAGCAATATGCGCATCGCTTTCGTTGCCGACTCGTACAAACCTTACATCAGCGGGGTTACCCATTGTATCACCTTGTGGAAACGCGTTCTGGAGCAATGGGGGCACGAGGTTTATGTGGTTTCTTTTGGTGATCCCTCATATAATCCTGACGAAGACCATGTGGTGTATTCTCCGGGAATAGCACTCCCCAATGGCTTTTATCTTGGCACGCGATTCTCATCCCGAGTGCAATCCCTGTTGGAAGGTATGGATGTTGTGCATCTGAATCATCCATTTCTGACCGGACCGCTGGTTGCCCGCATGTTATCCGGCAGGCAAGTTCCGCTGGTGTTTACCAATCACACCCGCTATGATCTTTATTTTCGGTACTACTTACCGTTTATTCCGGAACATTTGCAGAAACCCTTTCTGAGAAAAACCCTGGCTTCCTTTTACAAACAAATGCAGCGGGTGATTTTCCCATCTCGCAGTGTCCAGGAAATGCTTGCCCGTCTTGCACTGGATGTACAAGGGGTGATTATTCCGAATGGGATTGAGGTAGAAAGATTGCGCCAGGGGCAAAAAGAACGCTGTCCATTGTATGCGCAATTGTTGGGGAAGAAGGTGATTTTATCTTTAGGGAGGTTGACGGCGGAGAAAAATCCCCGTTTTCTCTTGCAGGCTTTTTTGAATCACCTGGACAGTTTTCCCAATACCTGCCTGGTTTTCGCGGGAGATGGTAAAGAGCGGGAACGTCTTGAGCATATGGTTACGGTTAGGAACGTGCAAGATCGTGTGATTTTTGCAGGAAATGTGCCCTATGATCAGGTGCCGGATTACCTTGCCATCGCAGATGTATTTGTCACGGCTTCGTTGAGTGAGGTTCATCCACTCACAGTGATGGAAGCCCAGGCGGCGGGGGTTCCGGTGGTAGCGGTGCAGGCTCCGGGGGTGGATGAAATTGTGGCAGACGGCAGGACGGGGTTCTTAACGCCACTGGATGAGCACCTTTTTGCCGGAAAACTGGCATCCCTCTGTCGGGATGAGGATTTGCGTACACAGTTCAGCCGACAAACGCTGGCTCACAGTGAGTCTTTTCGCGTTGAACATACTGTCCGGCGCATGCTGGAGGAATACGAAAGGGTTTTGCAATGAGTCTGTACCGTCAGCGCGTAGGAAAATGGGGCGAAGACCTGGCCGCCCGGTATTTATCCCAAAAAGGATACCTGATTCTGGCGCGTAATGTGCGTACGGAGTATGGGGAAATTGATATCGTGGCTCAGCGAGATCAAACTATGGTTTTTGTGGAAGTGAAAACCCGCACCAATCGGGATTTTGGTTACCCTGAAACTGCCCTGACGGAGAAGAAAAAATCCCATTTGTTCAAAGCCATTCAGGCGTATCTGCAGAAAGAAAACAGTGAACCGACTGCCTGGCAGGTGGATGTCCTTGCTATACTACGTGAGAAGGGGGGCGAGACGCTCATTGAGCATTTCGAAAACGCGCTTACAGAATAATCCTTTGCTGGTTATTGTGGGACCTACCGCGGTAGGGAAGACGCAGGTATCTATCGAACTTGCCCGTCGTTTGGATGCCGAAATTGTTTCGGCAGATTCGCGCTTGTTTTACCGGGGGATGGACATTGGCACGGCTAAACCCACACCCGCCGAGCGCCAGGGTATCCCTCATCACCTGATTGACGTGGCGGATCCGGATGAGGTTTGGAGTCTGGCGTTGTTCCAGCAAGCCGCGCATCAGGCAATTGGCGCAATCCATGCGCGGGGAAAACTTCCCATCCTTGTAGGCGGTACAGGACAGTATGTTAAGGCCGTCATTGAGGGCTGGCAGCCACCAGAGCAGCCTCCCATTCCCTCTTTGCGGGCAGTCCTGGAGCGCATGGCTGCAGAACAAGGAAAAGATGCCATGCATGCCATGTTAACCTTCCTGGATCCCATTGCCGCTCAGAAGATTGACCCGCGAAATGTGCGCCGTACCATTCGGGCTCTGGAGGTCATTTTCAGCACAGGCAGACGTTTTTCGGACCAGCGACGAAAAACTTCCTCGCCCTATCAGGTACAAATCATTGGGTTAACCAGGAATCGGAAAATTCTGTATGAGCGTGTGGATGCTCGGATTGAGCAGATGCTCCAGCAGGGCTTTCTGGACGAGGTGCGCAGATTGCTGGAAAAATACCCCCCTGATTTACCCGCCTTTTCGGCGATTGGCTACCGTCAAATGATTGAAGTGGTTCAAGGCAAGAGGACGCTGGAAGAGGCCGTTGCCGAAATCAAGCGGCTGACCCGCCGTTATGTGCGTCAGCAAGGGGCGTGGTTCCGGGAGGAAGATCCGCAAATTCATTGGTTTGATTTAGATCAGATATCGTTTGAAGAAATTTTTACTTTTGTTTATTCGTGGTGGAAAGAGGTGTCTCAGAATGAATCGTCCATGGCTAAATAGATATGATGAGGGCGTTCCTCAATCACTGACTTACCCATCCTTACGGGTATTTGACTTTTTGGATGGAGCCGCAAAGCGCTTCCCCCGGCAAACTTGCACCCTCTATGAAGGGCATGCCATTTCTTATGCTCGCATGGCGGAATTAACCGATCAACTGGCAAGAGGATTGATTGCTTTGGGGTTGCAAAAGGGTGAACGGGTAAGTATTCTCTTACCTAATCTGCCTCAATATGTTTTGGCTTACTATGCCGTTCTGAAAGCCGGCGGAATAGTTTCAGCGATGAACCCTGCCTATACAGCACGCGAGATTGAGTACCAAATCCAGGATTCAGGCAGTGTTTTTCTGATTGCAGGCGAATCTTCCCGCGCGTTGGTGGAGCAATTATCCTCAGATTTGCCCTTGAGAAAAAAGATTTTTACGGCGCTGGAAGATGCTTTCACCATGCAGGATTGGTATCCTCAGCCCGAGTCAGGTTTGGACAGCCACAAGCGCACAACTTTCACCCTGGAAGAAATTACCCGCTGGTCTTTCGCAGGCATGGATAGAAAATCCGAAGTGGCTTCGGATGATGTGGCAATTTTTCAGTACAGTGGTGGTACTACGGGGATTCCCAAAGCGGCAGTGGGACTGCACCGCAATCTGGTTGCTAATACTCTGCAATTTCGGGCTTGGCTTTCGGGCATGGAAGATGCGCGCGAAACGGCTTTGCTGGCGATTCCTCTCTACCATGTCTATGGCATGGTGGTGGGGATGAGTGTCGCTACTTCCATGGCGGCGCGCATGGTGCTGATTCCCAATCCGCGGGATTTGCCAAAATTGCTGGATGCTATCCAAACTTATCAAGTCAGTTTCTTTCCGGGTGTTCCCACGCTGTACGCCTTGATTAATCAGCATCCCCTGGTTCAATCCGGTGAGGTGAATTTGCGCTCCATCCGAGCCTGTATTTCCGGCTCCGCTCCCTTGCTGGAAGAGGTTCGTGTGCGCTTTGAGTCCCTTACGGGTGCAAAACTCATGGAGGGATATGGACTTTCAGAGGCTCCCACTGCCACGCACTGCAATCCCATGCTGGGAGAAAAACGCCCCGGTTCCATTGGGTTACCCTTACCCGATGTGGATTGCCGTATTGTTTCGCTAGAGGACGGAGAAACGGATTTGCCTGTGGGTGAAGCGGGAGAACTGCTGATTCGTGGTCCCCAGGTCATGCAGGGCTATCACAATCGTCCGGAGGAAACCCGCCAAACGCTTCGAAACGGCTGGTTGTACACCGGAGATATTGCCCGAATGGATGAAGATGGCTACTTTTACGTTCTGGACCGCAAAAAAGACTTGATCAAGGTCAGTGGTTATCAGGTCTGGCCTCGCGAGGTAGAAGAGGTCATTGCTACCCATCCGTCTGTGCAGGAAGTGGGAGTAGCGGGTATTCCGCATCCTGTTCGGGGAGAGGCAGTAAAAGCCTGGGTGGTTGTCAAACCCGGACATGCCCTCTCCGCTGATGATATCATTCAATGGTGTAAACAATCGCTGGTGTATTACAAGATTCCCATAGAGGTGGAATTTCTGGAACGCCTTCCCCGTTCTACGGTAGGGAAGTTGTTGCGTCGAGTGCTGGTTGAACAGCATCGCCGGGCAGCATAAAACAAAACTGGGCTGTTTACTCGACAGCCCAGTTGTTTTTTTTAGTTGTTATTGTTTGACCCCGCAATGGTAGGAATGGGATTACGCTTACGCACCGGCGGAGGGAAGATTTTCTCAAACTCTTCCCGTGAAAGGGTTTCCACTTCCAGCAGGCGCTGAGCAACGGCGTCCAGTTTGTCGCGGTGTTCCATCAGGATGGCTTTGGCTTTGGTGTAGGCTTCGTTGACCAACCGGCGCACTTCACGGTCGATTTGCTCGGCGATGGCTTCGGAGTAGTCGCGTTGTTCGGCGATTTCCCGCCCAAGGAAGATTAATTCTTCCTTTTGACCATACACCATTGGGCCCAGGGCATCGCTCATGCCCAGACGAGTGACCATGGTGCGGGCTAACTGAGTCACACGCTCAATGTCATTGGAGGCTCCCGAGGTGATGTCATCAAATACCAGTTCCTCGGCAGCGCGACCGCCCAGCAAGCCAATCATGTCGGCAAGGATTTTCTTGCGGGGCAAGAGCATGCGGTCTTCTTCTGGCAGAGAAAGCGTGTAACCGCCTGCCATTCCACGAGCAATAATGGAAACTTTCTGCACTGGATCGGCTTCCGGTAATGCATTCATCACCACTGCATGACCGGCTTCGTGATAGGCCACAATGCGTTTCTCTTCTTCACTGATCAGGCGGCTCTTGCGTTCCGGACCGGCAATAACGCGTTCAATGGCTTCTTCAAACTCTTCGCGACCAATGGCTTTCTTATTACGCCGTGCGGCAAGGATGGCCGCTTCATTGACCAGATTTTCCAGGTCTGCGCCTACAAATCCTGGGGTGGCACGCGCCAGCAGGCTCAGGTCCACATCGGGTGCCAGAGGCTTGCCTTTGACGTGTACCTTCAGGATGGCTTCCCGACCGCGCATATCCGGGCGATCCAGCACCACTCGGCGGTCGAAACGACCGGGGCGGAGCAAAGCCGGGTCGAGAATATCGGGACGGTTTGTCGCCGCCATGATGATGATATTGGTGTCGGTGTCAAAGCCGTCCATTTCGACCAGCAACTGGTTCAACGTTTGTTCGCGCTCATCATGGCTGCCACCCAGTCCGGCGCCGCGGTGTCGTCCAACCGCATCAATTTCGTCCACGAATACGATACAGGGGGAATGACGGCGCGCCTGATCAAACAGGTCTCTCACACGAGAAGCACCGACGCCAACGAACATCTCCACAAATTCCGAACCGGAGATTGAGAAGAAGGGCACACCCGCTTCGCCAGAAACGGCTTTAGCGATGAGCGTTTTACCTGTCCCAGGGGGCCCTACCAGCAAAACGCCTTTCGGGATGCGTGCACCCAATTGAATGAACTTTTGGGGTTCACGCAGGAATTCCACTACCTCTTTCAATTCTTCCTTGGCTTCATCCACACCCGCTACATCGTCAAAAGTGACGGTAGGATGATCGCCGGTGAACATGCGCGCCCTGGACTTCCCAAACGACATGGCGGCGTTGTTGCTTCCCTGGGCTTGTCGGAAGATGAAGAAGAAAACTCCACCCAGTACCAGGAAGGGCAGAACGTATCCCAGCACGGTCAATACATTGACCCATGCGCTGGGTGGGCGGATTTCAATCTTGATTTTGGTCGGCGAGAGTTGTTCAGGGGTCACACCCAAATCACGCAATTGCTGAACGAGTGTCGCATTGGCTTCCATGGTCGAGTCGCGCTGGGTGCCGTCCTGATAGATGACCTTCAAGCGATACTCGTTCTCCACCAGACGGGCTACTTTGCCTGCCTGAATATCAGCGGCTACCTGATTGATGGTGAGTACATCCTGTGTGCTGCTCTGCTGGTTAAACTGGTACAGCAGAATGATGATGATTGCCATGAACAGCAACACATAGATGATATAGGACTGATTTCTTGAATTCACAGATACCTCCAAGTAAAGCATCGTTTCTGGATGCTTGAATTGATTATACCAATGACCCCCCGCCTAATCAATTTGAATTCCACGCTTGTCTAAAAATCTTATCTATTTCTTATACAAAATCGGTTATTTGGGGATGGTTTTATGCACTTGCTGGATGTGATCGCGGTCATGCGCGCACATGAATATAACCAGTTCTTGAAGCGTGGTGGGTCCGAAGATGGCATGACGCGCTGGACGTTTCCAGGCTTCCGGTGAGAGGGACTCCAGAATGCTCAAAATCTCCATGCGTGCCTGGATAAATCCCTGTAAGGCTTCCAGAGGGTCTTCATTATTACAGTACTGGCGTACAGAAGACCATTCATCAGCGTTGACCGCGGGCAGGAAGGGATTTTCTTCTTCCAGAATTTTTCGAAAACGGGGTAGGTTCACCTCGCGATCGCTGTCCCTCAGGTGACAAATAATTTCAGTCAAGCACCATTCCTCTGCTGAGGGTTTTTGATTCCAGTCTTCGAGAGGAACTGTCCGGCGTTGACTGTCCAGAAACGCCAGTGTAGCGCGCAGAATCCCTATCAATCCGTTTAACGAGGGTAAGATGGATGTGGAGCGAATGTATTCGATTTGCTCCAGGAAGGGGTATATCTCGGAGAACGTTCCCCAGCCGGAGGGTGAATGCGTTTCCGACTCCGGAGGGGTATCGCTGAGCCAGAAAGCAGGAATTCCCGTCTGAACGGCGGGTTGAATATCATCTGACATGCTGTTCCCCACCATCGTTACAGGCTCATCCTTCCACCCGAAACGGGCAAGCACCTCAGCATAATAGGCAGGGTTGGGTTTGGCAAAGTGAAAAGTTTCATATGAGGTAATCAGGTCAAAGGGCACTTCTTTGGGAGATAATCCTGCCCATTCAAGGCGCTGTTCAATGGCTGTAAGTGGGAAAATAGGGTTGGTAGCAACGACAATTTTCCAACCTTTTTTCAGGGCATACTCTATCAACGCTTTGGCTTCAGGTTTAGGTCTTGTTAAGGATTTCAGAGTTGGAAAAACCCTGCGATAAAAAGACTCAATGACCGGTTTTAATTCTTCTTTACTTACTTTAACAGCCGGATAGAAAGTTTCATCAAAGACGTCCTCCAGCGTTTTTTGCGGATTTTGATTAACCAGCATCTGATCGGTAGCGCGCAGTAGTTCCCGAATCATGACCTCTGGTTGGAGATGATTGGAGAGATGCTTGGAAAGGGCTTTCAGATAGGCGGGCAAAAACGTTTCAATCGAATTTTCCAGCAGGGTATCGTCCAGATCAATCAATAAAATCGGGGACATACTTTACTCCTTTGGAATAAACGGAGGAAATGGGTGACATTGCCCGCAACCAATCTGAGGCTCTTCAACTATCGAGTGACTTTTTTCGCAGTAAGCCAGGACCTTAACCCTGCGAATGAGCCCGAACAGAAAAGATTGCACCTTTGCCTGCAATTGCATGTGCGGGCAGGCGTTTGCCAGCACAATTTCGGGAACAGAACAGGTTTTACACAGGTCAGAACCCCAGTGATAGGGAGAGGGCTGATTGCCAATCAGACGACATTCTTCCTGTTTTCGTCCACGGAAATAATTCCCGTAAAAATAAGGGCATTCTTTACCGGCGGGAGTTTTCATTTTTCCTGTTCCCTTTAGGAAAAACCCTGCCTCAGATGGGCAGGGTTTGATACTCAATCCTTTAGATTATTATACCCGGGTGACGTAGGTTCCTGTACGCGTATCTACCCGAATGGTATCGCCTTCATTGACGAAAATCGGAGTTTCAATTTCCGCACCAGTCTCCACGCGCACCTTTTTGGTGACACCCGTAGCGGTATCGCCGCGCACTGCCGGTTCAGCGTATACCACTTTCAGATCCACCGTGGTGGGCAGTTCGATGTCCAGCGGCTGTCCCTGGTACAGGGTCAGTTTGACTTCCATGTTTTCTTTCAGGAAACCGGCGTATTCTTCCACCAATTCTTTGCTCACCGGCACCTGATCGAAGGTTTCCACATCCATAAAGTAAAAGAAGTTTTCATCACTGTACAGGTACTGCACGGTGTGATAGTCCAGACGGATATCCTGCACACGGTCGCCTGAGGTGAAGGTTTTTTCAATCGTAGCGCCGGTTTTTAAGTTGCGGGCTTTGATGCGAATCACTGCATTGCCACGTCCGGGTTTGTGGTGGCTGTACTCCAGCACCCGCATGAGTTGACCATCCAGTTCAAAAATAACACCTTTTCTCAAATCATTGACGTCAATCATAATACCCTTGCCCTTCTTAGAGTTAACCAGCGGAATTATAGCAAACGCTGGAAGGAATCGCAAGAAGAAGGCGCGAGTTTTTCTATTTTGTCAACGTTTTACAGAGTTTCAGTTGTTGTTCCAGCAAATTCATGGTTTTGTTGCCGTGAGCGTGAGGCTGAAAATTTCTGTTCCGGCTATTTGTCCGGCAGGAACTTTTTTCTCGATCGCTATTTCTGAAAAACCGGCTTGTTGGAGCAAGTCGAGATATTCCTGTTCGGGTAAAGACCCCGATATACACGATACCCAGCCAGTTTCATCCAGTTGAATTTCCATTGGCAGGGAGGTGGAGAGGACAATATCGCTGATATTCAGTCTTCCTCCTGATTTAAGAACTCGGAAGGCTTCTTGAAAGGCTTTGCTTTTGTCTTCCGAAAGGTTAACAACACAGTTGGAGAGAATGACATCCACCGTTTCATCGGGAAGGGGAATTTCCTCTGCCTCTCCCTGTCTGAATTCCACATTTGCCAGTTGATATTTTTCGGCAATTTGTTGGGCTTTTTTCAGCATTTCTGGTGAAGGGTCAATCCCAATGATCCGTCCTTCTTTTCCCACTTTCTGCGCGGCTAAAAATACATCTAACCCTCGCCCGCTACCAATATCCAGTACAGTCATTCCGGGCTGTAGACGGGCAAATGCCGTTGGGTTCCCACAACCTAATGAGTTTTGCCAAAGATCCTCAGGCACTTGAATCAAATCCTCTTCTGCGTAGTCCGCTGATATTAAAAACGCTTGAGGCTTTGTACAACAACAGGATGAGTTTCCTGTTTCGGAGGAGGGGGCACAACAGGGACGTTCCATAATGGCAATATCGCTATAGGCTTCGGTTACTTTTTCCATACTTATATACTTCCTTGTCCCGGTGGCTAAAAAGATGCTGATTTGGGCCTCCTTTGAAGAGGATTCGCATGAACATTGACAGGTTTCCTTGGTACAACAGGAATCTTTTGTATCTGTAACGAGCACATTCACCAACCCGGTTTGTTCGAACCATTTGCGAATTTCCTGCCGGTCAAATCCCAGCCACACGTCCGCCATTTCTTCTTTGAACCAGGTATATGAATGGTTGTCCAAATCGGTCAAAATCAGACGTCCCCCCGGGCGAAGGACGCGAACCATTTCCTTAATTCCCTGCTCTGGATCAGGCAAATGGTGCAGAACCATATTTGCAAACATAGCGTCCAGACTTTCTTCCGGAAAAGGTAAATTTTCAACACCGGTTTGGTGGTAAATGATATTGGTAAACGCAGATAAATTCTTCTTGGCAATTTCCAGCATTGCCGATGAAGGTTCTACCAGATGAACCTGATTTACCCGGGTTGCTAATCCCAAAGTAACAAATCCAGTGCCTCCCCCAATATCTGCCACCACCATTTCAGGGCGTAAATAGGCTTTTGATAGAATGACTTCCCGCAAAGTATCTGGAAAGTACTCTGTGCGTAACGTATCCCATCGAAACGCATTTTGGTTAAAGTAAGCGCGAACATTTTCAGAAGTGGACATAACGCCTCTGTTTATCGTAAAAAACCGATTTAATGGACAGAAAAAATTGCCTATTCTGTTTCAGAACAACAACCAGGCAGCCAGGATTCAATATACTCTTTTAAAAACTGCACTCCTTCCTCGCTAATACAATAACAAGTTGCCGGACCCTCAATTTCACCTTTAATTAAACCGGCATCCCTTAAAACTTTGAGATGTTGACTGACTGTGGATTGTGCCAGCGTAGTAAATTCAACCACATCCCCTGTAATACACATTTGCTTCTCTGCAAGAAACTGCATGATGCGAAAACGAATGGGATTCCCCAGCGCTTTGAGCATAAGGATCAGCCTTTTTTGCTCTGGAGAAAGTTGTTGTAACGGGGGAATCTCTTTCTTAGCCATATGTTATATCGTAATTTTACGATATAACGGGATTTTGTCAAGAAAAAACAGCGCTTGAAAAAGCGCTGTTTCAGTGGGGCGAGTGGGAGTCGAACCCACAAGGTGTTGCCACCGGTGGATTTTAAGTCCACTGCGTCTGCCGGTTCCGCCATCGCCCCGGCTAAAAATAATTGTACCGCAACTGAAGAGTGCGTCAAGTTTTTTCAGGAAGGAAAACCACATCGTTTCAGTAGGGCAGTAGGGTTATGCCGGAAATCTTCCCAGGCTATCTCTCCCTTGGTGATTCCCATAAGCAATTCAGTCAGGCATCGATTCACAGGTGCAGGTACCCCCGCTTTCTGTCCAAACCGAACGACTGCCCCATTCAAAAACTCCACTTCCGATTTTCCCCTTCCGCTTTCCAGGTCAATATGGAAAGAGGGCATTTTCTTTCCACGACCTTTCCCCAAGACCTGTTGCCAGAGGGGTTGACTGAGCCGAATGGGCAGGGAAGACAGGAAAACAAGTCCTTTCACTGGAGTCCCGGGAAGATCCACCACTGGAATTTGCAGGGCTTGCATCACTGCCAGGGCTTCCCGCAGCATGGCAATTTCCAGTTTGACCAGATCGGGGTTGGCGTAGATTTCAGAAGGGGGCATGTCCAAAATCGCAGAAGTAGCATTCCCCATTAAGTTTGTCAGCATTTTGGACCACTTCATTGCGCGTCCGTTGGTATACAACCGTGCACGTAAACCTGCGGCATCCATCACACCGACCAGCGTTGGCGCCAGAGGATGCTCTGCTGCAATGCCAACCCCGCGTAATCGTTCCACTACAATCGTACCGGGTTCTGGTTTCCCCACAGCCGTGGTGACAGTGCCTGAAACGACACGGTCTTCCCCAAGAACCTGGGCAAGCAAGATTTCGTTTTCCACCCCATTTTGCAGCGATAAAATGGGGGGCAACGCTATAGCGTAAGGTGCTAAACTCTCTAAGAGGCTCTGGGTATCATATGATTTCACCGCGAGAATTCCCAAATCATACGGACCTGCAGTGATGGTTTCTTCCAGGGAACTGACGACTTGCAAGGAGGCAATCTTAAAAGTCCCTGCCGGGTTCTTAAGCACCAACCCTCGAGACTGGAGTGTTTCAGCCTGTTCGGGACGTTCTAAAAAGGTTACCGAATGTCCGGCAAGAATTAAACTGCCACCAATGTATCCCCCAATCGCCCCGGCGCCAAAACACAAAAACTTTAATTTGGGAGTGTGAGGTTTTGCCATGCTTATTCTTCGCTCCAGGAACGTGCTCCGCGCAGAAAATCTTTCCCATCCATAGCGCGTTTTCCCGCAGGCTGAACTTCTAAAAGCACCAGCCATCCATCAGATGCGCCAATCGCAGGATAACCTTCTATGACCTTGCGTTTTCCTAAAGTGGCTTGTGAATCCTGTACGGCTTGGGCGCGGTGGATTTTCAGCATTTGTCCATTCCAGAAGGTGTATGCGCTGGGCCAGGGATGATAGGCTCTCACCCGATTCACCAGTTGATGGACGCTTTCCTCAAAGTTCAGATGCCCCTCTTCCTTGGTGAGCATTTTGGCGTAGGTTGCCCCTTCTTCGGGTTGGGGTTTGGGGTGAAGACGTCCTGTCAGATACTCTGGTAACACCTCAATCAGCAGGTTGGCGCCTTCCTCAGCCAGGCGGTCAGAAAGGCTTCCGGCTGTATCATCAGGTTGGATGGCTACTTCTCTCTGTGCCAGGATCGGCCCGGTGTCTATGCCGGCATCCATTTTCATAATGGTAACGCCGGTGACGATATCACCATGCAAAATCGCCGCCTGAATGGGAGAAGCCCCGCGCCATCGAGGTAGCAACGAGGCATGTACGTTAATGCACCCAAATTGGGGCAGGTCCAAAACTGCCTGGCGCAGGATTTGCCCAAACGCCGCCACCACAATCAAGTCCGGACTCCACGTTCTCAATTTTTCCATGGCTTCGGGGTTACGCAATTTTTCGGGTTGAAAGACCTCTATCCCTAATTGCTGGGCAAGCACTTTCACAGGCGGTGGGGTGAGCATATTTCCACGCCCTGCAGGACGATCCGGTTGAGTTACTACACCGACTACGGGGTAGTGTTCTGCCAATGCTTTCAAGGTTGGCAGAGCAAATTCTGGCGATCCCATGAAAACGACTTTTGGTAGCATCGTTTGCAAATTGTATCACAACGATAAAAAGACATCTGGAAAAATTGGTTGTCTGAAATGTTTGTAATTTTTAGGAAAGATTGTACAATGAAAAAAGTTTAGTTCACATTTCAAGAATCTTGGGAGGAACATATGAGCGAACAGTTTGAGCCAGTGATGGATGTCACCAGCGATGATAAACTATGGACTTTGCTGGCATACATTTTCACTCCAATTATTCCAATTGTCATTTTGCTACTGGAAGATAAGAAAAATCGTCCATTCATCAAGCGTCATAACATGCAGGCATTGATTCTGGGGATTGTAGAGTGGGTAGTCAATGTGTTGTTGAGTTTTGTTGTGATTGGCTGTGTAACCAGTGTTCTCACCGTTATTCTCAATATCTATCTGGGCATTAAAGCCAATCGTGGAGAAACCTTTGATATCCCGGTAATTTCGAATTTTGTGCGTCAACAGGGCTGGTAAAGCCGATTGTTCAATTAAGAACATAAGAAAAGCAGTGGCTTGCCACTGCTTTTCTTATGCTGGCAGGATTTCAGGACCATGTGGAGTATCTCTGATTACGTATCCCATTTCCAGAATTTGTTTTCTCAAAGAGTCGGCTTTTTCCCAGTTTCTAGCCAAACGGGCTTTTTCTCGTTCCTCAACCAGTGTTGTGATTTCGCGAGGAATTGTCGAGGGAGCATTCTCAGGGGATGTGACAGTATTCTGAAAGGCTAGGGCTTGCGTCCATATGGTTGGGGAAAGAATTGTTTCGATGGAAGATGGAATCTGGAGATTCCCGAGAATTTCCAGAGAAAATTTTTCTCCGTTTTCAAAGGTATATTCCTCATGAGCCCCCAACACATGAACATTACTTCGGCCTTGCACGGTGGCTTCTCTGCTCTGAAAATCCATGATCAGGCTGGTATGTTCATCGATACCGATGACTCGCGCATGCGGGGGAAGATGTTCCATCAGAAGGTCAAAGCGTGGTTTCCCAATAAAACAATGACTGGTATCTACCTCGTCTCCTCCCTGGTTGTTGTTCCAGTGGGGGATAATTACGAGATTCAAGCCATATGGCTCAAAAAAATGCAATCCGGGTTTCCAGTGGGGATCTTCTCCGACTTTGAAAATTTCATACACAGGCAATGCCAGAGATCCCAGGGCAATGGTTGCCGCGCTGGCAACCACCAGCGCGGCTCCTAAGAGGTGCCTTGCCCAAATCCATTCCCATGCCAGGCTGTTTTCAAGTTGTCGCACAGTGTAAGTGGGACTACCAGGACCGAAAAAAATTAGATCAGCATCAAAGAACGGGCGAAGGATAACAGGATTATCCGGGCTGAATTCGGTACCTCGCTTTCGGGCAGGAATGACCTCGATTTGCGGGTGGAAATTTTGCAATCTTTTAGCCAGATATTCTCCCACCTTCCCGGCAACCTGAGGCGAGTTGAGTTCAAAGCCGGCGGGTGTTTCAAGAACAGCAATTTTGGGGGAAGCCCTCAAGGTTCGCAAAACGGTCTCAAAGGTTTTTCCCCCGCTGGCACTGGTTTCGCCCGAGCCAATTAAGGCAATCTTTCCAGGTTTCAATTCCACATCTTTATCTTACTCTAAAACTTAACAGGATGTGTCAAATGGCCAGCAGATGTCCAAAGTTTCTTAACCACGCGCGGGCTTGTTTGTAATTCGGACATTCTGCTGCGACGGCTTCCCAGAAGGCTCGAGAATGATTCTGGTGCAGGAAATGGGCAAGTTCATGAACAATGACGTTATCAACGATTTCGGGCGGCGCCATGATGATACGCCAGGACAGGCGGAGGATGCCCCTGGTACTGCAAGTTCCCCAGCGAGTGCGGGCATTGCTTAATTTAATTTGATACGGTTTATCGGTGAACTTTTTATCGAAGTGTTTGGCTCTGGCAGTGAAATAAGCCAGGGCTTTTTCCTGATACCAGGCTAAAAATAACTTCCTGGCATGATGAGAATCGGTTTTTAGCATCCAGAATCCTGCTTCGTTCCATTCAAGTGCCCGAGAAGCATGCTCTAAGATGTGGAGAGGATATTCTTTTCCCAGATACAGAAAAGTTTCGCCTTCAACAAATTTGTGCTCCGGAATTTGGCGCTGTTGCTCCTGAAATTTCCGGACTTTTTCTGTAATCCAATCTCGGTATTGCTCCAAAATTTCTGGAATTTTTGTTTTGGGATATCTTAATGGCAGACGTAAGATCACCCGCCCATCGGGATGGATTTCGATGGCAATGGTTTTACGACGGGAACGTACAACCTGAACAGCCTCCATTCCTGTATTATAATGAATTTAATGGGTGGATTTTCTACTGAAACGCGTCAACGCATTGCTCAGGAATTTGAAATGGCATTCACTGCTCGCCGGCAAGGGAATGAAGGTCGTGCACGGGTGTGTGCACGCCGGGCGGCGGGGGTAGCGGCTAAAGAATACCTGCTTCAACAGGGGATGGGAACACCAGCCTTAAACGCATGGGATGCTTTGAATTTGCTTGTCAGACAGTCTTTATCCCAAGAGATGCAACATTCGGTACAAATTCTCACCATGCGAGTAAACGAAGAGTTTTCCCTGCCTGTTGAAGCCGATGTCATTCAGGAAGCACAATTCTTGTGCGAGGCTCTGGAAAAATTGCTGGTTTCAAAAGGGAATAACGAATATGGCAGATGAAATCATCATTTATGGAACTTCATGGTGTGGAGATAGTCGCAGGGCAAGGCGCATTTTTGACGACTATCACATTCCCTATCGCTGGGTGGATATTGATGAAGACATGGAAGGACGAAAGTTTGTGGAATCGGTAAACAACGGCTTTCGCAGTGTGCCTACCATTGTTTTTCCCGATGGCAGTATCCTTGTCGAGCCCAGATCAACCGAGTTAAAGCGCAAATTGGGTGTTGACTCAGAAGGTGTCTGATTTTCAGCTCCTGCCTCGCTGGAAGATTGTCAACAGCACCAAACCGGCAAATAGCCCAATACTAACCAGCAAGACTCCCCGCCATCGAGAAGGTGGCTGTTCGAGCACGACATTCGTGGGAGTGGTCAGGCGTTGATTGAGTTTTCCCACGAACCCCGGATCGGGTTGAATGGGGCGCAAGGTGCTTTGCAGGATTTGTTCGATATCCATCAGGGCTTCTTCAGGGGTGGAGGCTATCATGAATCACTCCTCATTTGCAGGATAAGCAACAATTCCCACCGTTCCGGGACCAAGATGAGAGGCAACCGGAATGGACAAATCCGTGATGATGGCTTCCTTCACATTCAACATTTGCGTGATGCGCTCTTTCAGTTGTTGAGCCGTGGGTAAATCTGCAGCGTGGACAATCGCGATGTTAATGGGCATGCTTCCCATTCGGTTTTTAACCACATTGATAATGTAATCCAGTGCCCGATGACGGGTTCGCACCTTCTCTGCCATTTCCAGCAGCCCTTCTTTCAGGATAATCACTGGCTTTACATTGAGCAGAGAGGCAAGGGCACTTTGGAGGGCATTAATTCGTCCACTGAGTTTGGCAAATTCCAGACTGTCCAGGGTAAAGATGACTGTGAGGTTATTGCGAATGCGATCCATACGCTCCAGGATGGTTTGCAAAGGCAATCCTGCTTGTGCCATTAATCTGGCTTCGCGACACATGAATCCCACCGCCGCAGACCCTGCATTGGAGTCGAAGACGTGAATCTGAAACTCATTTTTCAACTCCTCGGCAGCCATTTTGATTGTGTTGTATGTGCCTGAGAGTTTGCTGGACAGGTGCAAAGAGAGGATAGTATCGCCCTGTTTCGCAATCTGACGATAGAAGTTGACCACTTCACCGGGAGAAGGCAGGGAGGTCTTTGGAAAGATTCGAGTTTCGCGGATTAAGCGGTAAAAATCTTCAAAAGAGAACCCTTTTCCCGGGGTAATAAGTTTCTCCCCTACACTGATTCGCAAAGGAAGCACGTTGATATCATATTCCTCAATCCATGATGCGGGCATATCGGTTGCCCCATCGGTCACAATTCTTAACATTTTCACTCCTCCAGTTTTTGAATTTCATCGCGTAATGCCAGCAGAGTGCGGTGATAAAGGCTCTTGATAGCCCCTTCACTGCGCATCATGATCACTGCAATTTCCGCGTTGGAGAGTCCTTCTACAAATTTCAGGATTAATAACTGCTGACGTTCCGCAGGTAACTTTCGTATCACTTTCATCAAACTTTCTAACTCCTGGTTATTCATCACCGCATGTTCGGGCGGTTCAGCGTGATGCACCAGTCGGGGTTGATCTTCAATCGGGACTTCTTTATGGCGATTGCTGTCGCGGTGCCAGTTGGCAACCAGATTATGTGCAATGCGGTAAAGCCACGCCGAAAAAGGGATTCCCCGATTGTCATAATGTTGAATGTGATTGAGGGCTCGGTGAAACACCCGCGAAGTGAGGTCTTCGGCTTCAAAAGGATTGCCTGTGCGATAGTAGATGTAGTTATAAATTCGTGTCACGTATCGCTGATACAGGACACTGAATGCCTCCGTATCCCCTCTTGCGGCAAGTGCAATCACTTCATCCTCGCTCAAAG
This sequence comes from Anaerolinea thermophila UNI-1, assembly GCF_000199675.1. GTDB lineage: Bacteria > Chloroflexota > Anaerolineae > Anaerolineales > Anaerolineaceae > Anaerolinea > Anaerolinea thermophila. The sequence goes on along the minus strand of NC_014960.1, from coordinate 2,329,581 downwards.
ATTCCAAAGAGGATGGATTCTTTTCTTCATCAGGATTAACCCCAACAGAAGACGGAAGTTTCGACATTCTACCTCAGAGGGAGAAGGACAATTGGTTGCACAGGAAGAAACCTTGTGAAGTGAGCCTCTCTGTTGGGGAAACCATTTGGATAGTTAGATTGGGTGCTCATGAGGAAATGTCTCCAATGGTCAATGTCCAAAAAGTTAACCCAGATGGAGGTAAACCGATGCGCTTCTCCATGCACATTATAAAATTTTCTGTCACTCGTGGGAATCGGCAAAACGCTTTTTCCATTCGTACAGTTTGTTAATGGCTTCAATGGGCGTAAGACTGTTGACGTCCAGTCTTTTGAGTTCTTCCAGGAGGGGATTGGTTTCAGGAAACAATGCCATTTGTTGGGGCATGATGGGGTCAAGCCGCACAGCCTTGCCCGCCGATTGCTCCAGTTCACGGAGAATCTCGTTAGCACGTTGAATCAGGGGTTTGGGCAAGCCTGCCAGTTGGGCAACATGAATGCCGTACGAACGATCAGCCCCTCCGGGAGTAATTTTGTGTAAAAATACCACTTTGCCATCCGCTTCTGTAACGGCAACGTTGTAATTTCTCACGCCCGGTAAAATTTCTGCCAGTTGAGTGAGTTCGTGGTAATGGGTAGCAAAGATGGTACGGGCACGCAAATCGGGGTTGTTGTGAATGTATTCGACCACTGCCCAGGCGATGGAGACCCCATCATATGTACTGGTACCACGCCCAATTTCATCTAAGATCAAGAGACTACGCCGTGTGGCGTGGTGAAGAATGTTTGCCATTTCAATCATTTCCACCATGAACGTAGATTGCCCGGCATGGATTTCATCCTGTGCCCCAATTCGCGTAAAGATGCGATCTACCACGCCAATCCGTGCTGAAGATGCCGGCACAAAACTACCAATTTGTGCCATTAAGACAATCAATGCTGTTTGGCGCAGGAAAGTGCTCTTTCCGCTCATGTTCGGGCCCGTAATAATGCGGACAATTTCTCCGGGCTCAAAAATCGCATCATTGGGTACGAAACGTTCTCCACCACTCAGGTAACGTTCAACCACTGGATGTCGTCCATCGTGGATTTCCAGCACGTCTTCATTTACTACTTCCGGGCGGACATATTGGTTAAGCGCCGCGGCTTCCGCAAGCGAAAGCAAAGCATCCAACTCAGCCAAGCCTCGCGCCGTTTGGAGCAGGGCATTTCCCTGCTGATGAATTTGTTCACAAATTTCCCGGAATAACCTGGTTTCCAGTTCACGGATGCGCTCTTCAGCATTCAACACCAGCGATTCGTATTCTTTCATCTCCGGGGTGATGAAGCGTTCTCCATTGACCAGCGTTTGCTTGCGGATGTACTCGGGGGGAACAGCGTGAGCATTGCCACGGCTGACCTCGATGTAATAACCAAACACTTTATTATACCCTACTTTGAGGGTTTTAATACCGGTACGTTCTCTCTCAACCTTCTCCAGGTTGGCAATCCATTCCCGTGCATGACGAGAGGCTTCAATAACGTGATCCAGTTCAGCAGAGTACCCTGCTCGAATTACCCCGGTGTTCTGTAATGTGGCGGGAGGATCATCTGTGATCCCACGTTCCAGAAGGTCGAGAATGTCTGGAAAGGTGGCAATGCTTGCAACAATCGGTTGGAGTGCGGGATAATCTATTGAGAGGTTTTGAAGAAGATGGGGCATAGTGCGCAGAGTGGCTCGCAGGGCTACCAAATCGCGAGGAGTGGCATGTCCGGCAATGATGCGATTGACCAACCGCTCCAGATCTGCCAGGCTGCGCATGGTGGCACGAAGTTCTGCCCGTAATAACCCATTCTGTACAAAGGTTTCTACAACATTCTGACGCTGTTGAATGGTTTTCAGATCCAGCAAAGGTTTGCTGACCCATTGTCTCAGTAACCGTTTTCCCATGGGGGTAACCGTGTAGTCCAGCACCGAGAGCAGACTACCCTCAACCTGTCCGTTGCGAATCGTTTCGGTCAGTTCCAGATTACGGCGGGTAGCCGCATCCAGCACCATGAATTCGCTCAGAGAGTATGTGGATAAACGGGTCAACAGGTTCAGTGCAGAAGGTTGGGTTTCGCTCAAATACTGTAAAAGTGCACCAGCCGCGCGAATGGCTCTGGACATTCCCCTTAACCCAAAGCCATCCAGCGATGCCACCTGAAAATGGTTCAGCAAAGCCTCATGGCATCTTCCCGGTTCGAAATGCCAGTTTGCCCAGCGGGTGAGGTGCCCTGGAAATCCATTGGAAAGGTCAAGCGTATCGGGAATCAAAATCTCCGCCGGATTAAGGCGGATTAACTCTGCTCTCAGGGTAGATAGAATATCTGTGCCGGTAATTTCTGTCACCGCGTACTCACCAGTGCTGATATCCACATAAGCAATACCAGCGTGAGTTTCTTCCACAACCACTGAAACCAGATAGTTGTTCCGATCTCCCTTGAGCAGGGTAGGTTCAATGAGCGTACCTGGGGTTACCACCCGCACTACTTCTCGTGGAAACAACCCTTTGACGGGTTGATCGCCCACCTGCTCACAAATTGCTACATGGTATCCCTTTTCAATCAGGCGTGCCAGATAGTTTTCTACCGCATGGTAAGGAATCCCAGCCATAGGCACACGGACACCACGCGCTACCGGACGGGAGGTTAGCACAATGTCCAGTTCTTTCGAGGCAATCTCTGCATCCTGGTCAAAGGTTTCGTAGAAATCACCCAGCCGGAAGAAGAGAATCGTATGCGGATATTTACGCTTGATTTCCAGGTATTGTTGTCGAATGGGGGTAACGTCTTCGCTCATTGTTCCCTAATTGTATTCAACTTTTGGGGTTTTTCCAGAAAATTCGCCGTGATTTTTCAAACACTTTTCCAAAAGTTGTTCTATAATAATCTCACTATATGAATCCCGAAAGGAGGAACATCTTGTGGCTAGTGTAACCTTTGATCACGTGACCAAGAAGTTTGGAGATGTGGTCGCATTGAATGATCTCAACATCAAAGTTGAAGATCGGGAGTTTTTGGTTCTGGTTGGACCGTCCGGGTGCGGTAAGACCACGGCGTTACGCTGTCTGGCAGGGCTTGAAGAAGTCACTTCCGGGCGCATCTTGATTGGCGACCAGGTAGTCAATGACATCCCGCCAAAAGACCGCGATATTGCCATGGTTTTCCAATCTTACGCGCTCTACCCGCATATGACCGTGTTTGACAATATGGCGTTTGGGTTGAAACTGCGCAAATTCCCCAAGGACGAAATCAAACGCCGGGTAGAAGAAGCCGCCCAAATTCTTGGCATCGAAACGCTTCTCAAGCGCAAACCCAGAGAGTTATCAGGCGGACAGCGCCAGCGTGTAGCCGTGGGACGCGCCATTGTCCGGGAGCCAAAGGTGTTCCTCTTCGATGAGCCCCTTTCCAACCTGGACGCTAAATTGCGCGTTCAAACCCGTGCAGAGATCAGCAAACTCCATCAACGCCTGCAGACCACCTTTATCTACGTCACCCACGATCAGGTCGAAGCCATGACTATGGCAACCCGCATCGCGGTGATGAATAAAGGTGTGCTCCAGCAACTGGATACTCCTCAGAATCTGTACGACAGACCGGCAAATCTTTTTGTGGCAGGCTTCATTGGCTCTCCGGCGATGAACTTCTTCCCTGCGCGATTGCATAAAGAACAGGGCGAATTAATCATCGATACGGGCGATTTCGCTGTCAAAATCCCTGCAGAGAAGCGAGATCTGTATGCTCCTTACGTGGATCGTCAGGTGATATTCGGAATCCGTCCAGAAGATATTCACAATCCCATGTATGCCCCGCCGGGCATCCACGCCGCGCCGGTGGAAAGCAAGGTGGATGTGATTGAGTTAATGGGGAATGAAATCTTCCTTTACATGGTGAGTGGGAAGAACAATTACGTTGCCCGTGTAGATCCGCGCACCCGCTTTAAGATTGGCGAAACTGTGCAACTGGTCTTTAATATGGACAACATCCATTTGTTCAACCCGGCAGCAGACTCGGAAAATCCGCCTGCTATTCGATAATTTGCCTTTCAGGAAAGCCAGAGGCTGTCCAAACGGACAGCCTCTCTTTTTTTCATCTTGAAATGTTTCGGGTGTGTTTCTCTATCCAGATGAGGATGAGCGAAGCCAGGAATGTGAATGCCCCAACCCAGATAAAAGCATCTCTCCAGAAGGGCAAGGGGAACAATCTGATCAGGGAATCGGAGTAACGGAATAACCAGGAATTGCCCTCAAAGAAAATCTGGTGAAAAGCAGTGAACAGGGCATTGAAATTTAACACCACGCTGACCAGAATTAAGAGAATGAGCGCAATGGCTCCTTTCCCACCCCAGGAAAAGGCTCTCAGTAAATCTGTCATCCACCCTCTGCGCCATGCCCATGCCAGCAAGATGACATACACTCCCGCGAGGATGCTCCATACTGTAATCATCTGCTGAACAAGAATCTTGACATCCAGCATGTGTTTGAGTTCCCGCTCGTTGTATAACGGGGTTTGAGGGTCAAGTTTCTGGTTAGCAAGGAAGGACAAATCCGAATCGTTTAACAGGTATTCAATAGAAATTTTTGACCACTTCAAACGCTCTTCCAGCGTAAACCCATACGGGTCTGGTGGAAAATAGGGCATGCGATATTCAATTTCGGGATAGAGAGGGGTCAAGAGCAACCGAATAGCAGTCATCATGAGGAAGAAAGGAACGCTTACAGCGATGAGAAGAACCCCGGCATTTTTCCAGAATTTCATTGAAGCACCTCCATCCCGCCTTCAAAAAAGAAGCGGATAATCATCTCATTGGTTATCCATTCAACAGGAGCATGGTCATCGGTAAAAACAACCCCATTAGTGGTGGCTGGGCGAATATTTTCAATCATGACTTGCATGGGGTACAGAATCAGAGGGGATGTGTTTCTGTTCTGCAGTAGGGCAATCCAATTGGTTTCCAGGTTGGCTAGGGTGGTGGGTTGCACACTGGCATAGATCAGCGAATTAAAAGTTTGGGGCAAGTCCATAACATAGACGCTGGGAAACACGGTGGAAAGTGTGGTACACAGGCTTTCAATCAGGGCGGTGTCTCCGGGCACATGTCCAACATTCATCACCATAACACCATCTTCGGTGAGATGCTCCCGGACAATTTGAAAGAATTCCTGTGTGGTCAGGTGCCAGGGGATATAAGGGGGACGGTAAGCGTCCAGGCTGATAATCTGATACTTGCGCGGGCTGTGGCTTAACCCCCAACGACCATCCTGGGTATAGACGCTAAGCCCGGGCTGCTGCATGTCAAAAAAGCGTTGTCCCACTTCCACAATTTTTGGGTCCAGTTCAAACCCATCAATCTGGATGCCGGGGTAGGCTTGCACAGCCTGACGGGCAGTGGTTCCTGCGGCTAATCCTACTATGGCCATGCTGCGGATAGAGTCTGGCTCAACGAAAGGGGTGTTCAGGTAGGGAGCAACCAGCACCTGTTCCCAGGGGCCCGCATAGAGCAATTCGGAGGGATGATACATGGAATGGATTCCCTGCCCTTCGTTCAAACGCAGGTAACGGTAACCATTCTGCTCGACCACTTGAATATAGTTATACGAGGATTCTGTTTCGTATACCAGCCCTGGGGTTGGTTTGTCAAAACCTCTGACGCCAAGAATACCTAAAATGACCAGAAGAACCGGCATCCAGATGTACAGAAGGGCTTTCTTAATCCCGTAAACTTGTAAAAAAAGCAGAAGGGTAATGATTACCAGCATTCCACCAATGGTCAAAAATGTGCGGTAGGTGCCCAGTGCGGGGATTAAGAGCAGACCTGGAAGGAATGTGCCAATGAAAGACCCTAGGGTAGAGATGGCGTAAATTTTGCCTGCAACTTTTCCGGCGCTGGCAGGATCCTCGATGGCTAATCGAATGGCAAAGGGGGAAGCCATACCCAGTAAGGTAATTGGAATAATGAATAGAATCATCACCACAATAAAGGCGGCGAGTAGAGCACCCATCTGGTACGCATCAAATGCCCGGCTTGACATTTGAAGAAGCGGGCGGGAAGCCAGCGGGATCAGTCCAACAAAAAAACCGCCCCATAATAAAATTTTTAGAAACGTGGAGGGGCAGGGGGAACGATCTGCCCATTTCCCTCCTAAGAAATATCCTGCTGTGAGGTAGATGAGGATTAACCCAATGATGGTGGCGTAGATCAGATTGCTGGTGCCAAAATGGTTTTCCAGCAAACGCGCTGCTGCTAATTCTGCGGAAAGGGTGGTAAGTCCCGAAAAGAAAACTGCCAGGTAGAGATGTGAAGATCGCATGCAGAAATTATATCTTACTCAGGCAGTTAGACAAAAAGGGGCGCAAAGCGCGCCCCAGAAACTTTTGTCCGGTTTCAAACGGCTAACGAGCCTTATCCAAGCCGTGTTTCGATTAACCCGTAAGTGCCATCCCGTCGTTGATAAAGGACGTTCACAGAATTGGTGTTGATGTTGTAGAAAACAAAGAAGTTTTCATGCCCAAGGGCTTTCATTTGCTCCAGGGCTTCCATCTCATCCATTGGTACAAGGGTGAAGGTCTTCCGACGGGTGATTAATGGGGGAGTTTCTTCTTCGATGGTCATAGCCCCTGCTTCTGTCTCTTTGACGCCTGAAGCCGGTGTACCATCACCGCGTCCGCGCACCCGTTTCCCTTTGAAGCGCTCCATCTTGCGTTGCAGGTTGTCCAGGGCAGTATCAAAGGCTGTCAGGATATCATCCGAACGTTCTTGTGTCCGCAAAATGTAGCCGCGCCCTCGAATGGTGATTTGGGCTACCTGGCGATCTGCTGGGTTGCGCATAGATTTCTGATACTCGAGGTCCACGCGGGTTTCCTCGATATCGCTGAGATAGCGATCCAGTTTGGAGGCTTTCTTGGTGATGTAGTCAGCAATGTGAGTGGTCAGTTCCAGGTTTTTGGGATAGATTTCGACCTTGAGTGTCATACGGTCCTCCTTGAGAAAAAAGATTTAGGATGTTGCGCGAGCCAGGGGATCGCGCGAAATCGCTCTGGCAAGGGTGAGACCATAGACTTGCTTCACTCCTTGCTCCCGAAGTGCCAGAGCGCAGGATTGCAGGGTTGACCCGGTGGTGACAACATCATCTACCACGAGCACGGAAGAATATTGGCTGGCTTGAGGGAGCCCTTCAAACGCTTCACGGATGTTTTCACGACGTTCTTCTTTGCTTAATCCCACTTGAGAGGGTGCATCTTTTACCCGTTTGAGCAGAGATCTTTTGTAAGGAACACCGGTGTTCAGGGCAAGCGGAAAGGCTAACATTTCTGCCTGGTTATAACCCCGTTCTTTCATTCGAGCAGGGCTGACAGGCACACTGGTAATAACATCAATGTTCCAATCTTGCATGGAGAGGACTTTTATCAGGGCGTTTGCTAAAATCTCAGCCAGTCCAAGGTCTTTTTCAAATTTCAATCGGTGAATGGCTTCTCGAATTATCCCTTCGTAGGCATAACATGAACGTATTGCATCCATTGAAATAGGGGCGTGCTGGCATTCTACACACAGGCCAGCCAGTTCAACAGGTCTTCCACATCTTTCACATAGGGGAGGGGCAAGCAGTGAGATTTTCTGCTGGCAGGTTTCACACCAGCGTTCTCCCAGTGTACCGCAGTCCAGACAATACGGAGGAAATAGCCAGTCTACTGCGGTCCAACCCAGATGGTAGAGAAAACTAGCCGGGCGCATCCTGCTACCCGACAAATTCATGGGCTTCTCCTTTTCCAGCCCTCTATCTAAACATCCCGGCAAGGGCGGAGTTCATTAACCGCAATGCAGCAGGCGTCATCAGCACAATCATCAACGAGGGGAAGATGAGCAAAGCCATTGGAATGAGCATCTTGACCGGTGCTTTGTGGGCTTCCTCTTCCGCGGCTTGACGACGGCGTACGCGCATCTGATCAGATTGAATGCGCAGAACTTTTGCCATGCTCACGCCCAATTGCTCGCTCTGAATCACAGCCGCCACAAAACTGGTCATTTCGGGAATGCCGATCCGCTCTGCCATATCTCTCAGAGCATCACGGCGGGTTTTCCCTAACTGGATTTCCTGGATGACCCGTGCAAATGCCAGAGAAAGTTCGGACTCCCATTTCTCAGCCACTTTTGCCATGGCAGCATCAAACCCCAATCCAGCCTCTACGCAAATGGTAAGCAAGTCCAGCGCATCCGGCATGGATTTGCGAATTTCTTTCTGACGTCTGGAGATTTTGGAAGTGAGCCAGATTTGAGGGAAAAAGAAGCCCAGCAAGGTACCACCCAGTACGACCAGAAACTTTTGTCCAAAGGGCCAGTTGGATTGTCCAAAGTACATGGCAAGGAAAAGTACTGCTCCAAAGAATCCACCAGCAATGAACTGCAATGCAAGGAACACTGTAGCATCCAGTTTTCCCGGGTTTCCTGCCAGTTCCAGTTTGCGGTTGATATCTTGCATGGCATTTTGTGGGGTGAAGCGCACAGCAATTTCCCCCAGTTTTCTTGCCATGGGGAAGATTACCCGCTCACTGAAGGGCAGGGAGAGTTCGATTTTTTCCAGGTCGACCTGCTCTCCGCGCTGGTTGAATTCTTCCAGACGTTGCTGAAGCAGACGGTCATCCGCGCTGGTTGGGTTGCGTAGCCCAATGTAAACCAGAGCGCCAGCGCCAATGACGACCAGCCCTACCACACCGATAATAATGGTGATCAGGTTCATAGGCTCTCTCCTGTTCCTCGTTAGACTTCAATATCCCCAATTTTGTTCATCACGACATAACCGCTGATAATCAAAATCGCGGCACAAACCAGTGCAATATAACCACAAGGAAGGTTGGCGTTGTTCTCTGGCTTGAAAAATTCCATCATGTATGGACGGTTCAGAAGGTACAGAACTCCCATGACAAAGATAGGCATCATGGCTAAGAAACGTCCCGAGTACATCACCTGAGTGGTCAGGACGCGAATCTCACCTTTGATGCGCACGCGTTCCCGAATGGTGAAAGAGATGGTGTCCAGAATTTCTGCCAGATTCCCACCGACCTCACGCTGTACGTTGATGGCAGTCACGACCAGGTCCAGGTCATCGCTGGGAATGCGCCGCAACAGGTTGTCCAGCGCTTGCTGCATGGGAACACCCAACTGCATTTCCTGAACCACACGGCGGAACTCATCGCAGATAGGCGGAGGCAGTTCCTTGCTGACCGCTTCCATAGCCTGCATGGTGGAATAACCTGCCCGTAAGCCGTTGACCATCAGGTTGAGCATGTCCGGCAATTGCTCATTGAACTTAACCAGCCGTTTGGCCTGCTGGCTCTTGACATAGAAGCGTGGCAGGAACAAGCCAATGGCTGCTCCTGCCAAACCTACAAGCATATTCTTATCCCCAAGGAAGTAGAAAACAAACCCGACCAGGAAAGCGGAAATGATCATCAGGGCAATGTACTCACCCGCTTTGAGTTTAATATCCGCACGGGCAAGTTCGCGAGCAATGTTTTCGCCAAAGGATGAACCAGCGACCTGTTTGTTTAACCATTCGGTCACTGGCGCCTGAGTTTGGCGTTCTTTGACCGGGGCAGGGGTCTCAATGTAGCGTCCCAAACGCTCTTCGACCAGAGAACGCTCGCTGGTAATCGAGACCACAATGCCCACAATTAACATGATGACTGCCACGGCGCCACCGATGATCAAAATCAAGGTGAAATCAATCATACGGGTTTATCCTTTCCGAGGTCGTGTATTACCCCTTGGACTTAGAATCTGCGACGTTCGCCAATTCCAAAGATACTGGCAGGTAAGTGAATGCCAGCGGCTTCAATCTTATCCATAAATTTCGGGCGCAAGCCAGTGGGGCGTAAACGACCAATAATCTTACCATTCTCGTATCCGGCTTGTTCAAAGACGAACAAATCGGTGGTGGTGATCACATCGCCTTCCATTCCGGACACTTCCGTAATATTGACCACTTTGCGCGATCCATCCCGCATACGTTCCTGATGGACGATCAGGTCAATAGCAGAAGAAACCTGCTCGCGAATGGCGCGCACGGGGAGTTCCATTCCTGCCATCATGGTCATGGTTTCCAAACGTGCCAGAGTATCGCGTGGGCTGTTTGAGTGTGCGGTGGTCATGGAGCCATCGTGGCCGGTGTTCATAGCCTGGAGCATGTCCAGGGCTTCGTCACCACGGCACTCCCCTACAATGATCCGGTCAGGACGCATACGCAGGGCGTTGATGACCAGTTGTCGAATGGTGATTTCACCTTTGCCTTCAATGTTTGGCGGGCGTGACTCCAGCGTGACCACGTGTTCCTGCCGCAGTTGCAATTCTGCCGCGTTCTCGATGGTGATGATGCGTTCATCGGGTGGAATGAAGCCCGAAAGGATGTTGAGCAGGGTGGTCTTGCCCGAGCCTGTACCGCCTGAAACCACAATGTTGAGCCTTGCAACCACACAGGCTTTCAGGAATTCAATGGCTTCTGGAGTGATGGAGCCAAATTGAATCAATTGCTCCACCGTGATGGGTTTTCGCGCAAATTTCCGGATGGTCAGTACCGGACCTACCAGTGAAATGGGGGGAATAACTGCGTTGACGCGCGAACCGTCCATCAAGCGGGCATCCACGTAAGGCTGAGACTCGTCAATTCTACGTCCCAGCGGGGCAACAATGCGCTCAATAATACGCATCACATGCTCATTGTTCTCGAACGTAACGGGTGCACGGTAAATGCGACCGCCGCGTTCCACGTATACGTTCTTGGGCCCGTTGACCATAATTTCTGTAATGGTATCATCATCCAGCAGGGATTGCAGAGGGCCCAGTCCCAGGATCTCAGCCGCAATTTGCTCGAACATCCGTGCCCTTTCAGGGCGAGACAGGACAATGTTTTCTTCGGTAAGAATTTGTTCGAACAATTCCTGAATTGTGCGGCGCATTTCGGGTACACGGGATGGATCTGCAGTGGGGTCTAACCCCGCCAGCAATTTGGTCTGGACACGGGACTTCAAGTCCTGATATGTGTCCTGAGCCGATGGGATACCCGGTGCAGGGATTCGCCGCGTGGCTTGCATATTGGGGGCTGTGGGTGGGTTAATCCCACTCCCATTGCTGGGGGGTTGTCCTCCCTGTTGGGGTGGATTATTCCCCTGGATTCTCTTTAAGATTGACATGGACTTTCCCTCCTTTGAAAGTCACCACCATTATTTAGCCGATAGTTCTGCTTCTGCGGCTTCAAGTTTGGCAATTTTTTCTTTAACCAGGTCGCCCAAAGACTGGATGGATTTTGCGATGGCTTGGGCTTTGTTATCCAGCATGAAGGGAATCCCCCGATTAACGGAGGCTGGGATAAACCGATCATCATAAGGAATGGCGGTGGCTACAGGCTGTCTTAAACTTTCTCCCACTCGTTCCGGGGTGATGTTGATTCGCTTGTCATAACGATTCATGATAAACAGGATACGGTCACGCTTCATCCCTACGGCATCCGCCAGTCCAAGGAACAGGTTACAATTCTTAATCGAAGGGATATCCTGTGTGGTCACCAGTACAATTACGTTGGCAATATCCAGCGCTGCCTGAACCACTTCGGTGAGCGAACTGGCTGTATCAATGACGATGTAAGCGTACAGGCTCTTCAGGTACTCCACCATCTTGGAAAATTGTTCTCCGGTGATTTTCGAGGCATGTTCTGGGCGGGGAGGCGCTGCCAGAATATCCAGTCCTGAAGCGCGATGATTGACCATGACGCTCTGAACAATTTCGGGATCCAGTTCTTCTGCCCGGGGTGCCAGGTCAAGAACGGTGTTTTTCCCCTGTTCATTCAGGAAGACTGCCACATCCCCAAATTCCAGGTTCGCATCAATGAGCGCCACCCGGGTTTCTTCATCTGCCTTCAAGGCAATGGCGAGGTTGGTTGCAATGGTGGTACACCCCGTCCCACCCTTGGGGCTGTAGACCACAATCACTTTACCCCGGGGTAATAATGCGGGCATGGGCGTGCTTAAGCCGGGTTCTACGGGAGCCACCGGGAAGCCAGGGGTGACTTTCTTGCGTTCCTCATGGGCTAAGACTCCTGCACGACGAATAGCATCGGTTAATTCGTCAATCATCGGAGGCTTGGTGAGAAAATCACGTGCTCCTGCCAGCATTGCCCGGCGCATGTAAGATTGATCGCCCTGCACCGATAGGATTACAACCTGAATGAAGGGGATCTTTCGCTTGATTTCCTGGGTTGCAGTAATCCCGTCCATATCCGGCATGTTGATATCCATCACGATTACATCCGGCTTCAGTTGTTGGGCTTGTTCGATGGCTTCTCGACCGGTACGAGCGGTCCCAATTACCTCGATATTGGCATCGAACTGAAGCATACGGCGGATGTTTTCCCGTGTTTCAGAGATGTCATCAACAATCAACACCCGGACTTTTTCCTGAGATGGCATACAAACTCCTCTAATGATTTCTTAAACCCTCAGATACCTGAGATCATCAGGCATCTGATTTAACAATAATCCAAGCCGGTAAAGTTTTCAATGCTCCATTTCTCATTTACTGTGGCGTTGCTGTGAAGGTTGAGCCAGTGCTCGGGAACGCTGGAATGGTGTTCGGGAATTGATCCAGACGCGGTTCTAACCCATAGGGCAGTTTTGCCGGATTCGGGATGTTGTATTGATCCAGAATGAACTGCAGGGTTACCGGTTCTGTAGCAATTCGCTGGCTATCCCCGGCGCTGCGCATCACCAGGTTCAAACGTCCACCAGCCAGCATCAGATAGTTCAACGTTACGGCATCCTGGGGGGTGACGATCAGAGTCACCGTATCGGGCTTGGGAGCTTCTGCCGGTTGCTGTGCCTGACCGGTTGCCGGTGCTGGCGTGGGTTGTTGTTGTGCAGCGGTCTGGGCTTGTTGTTGAGATGTTGAAGTGAAATCCCCCAGCCGAAGCACAATGGCGTCCTGAATCAGAGTCTGGCTCACCAAACGCGGCCGTTGTGGCTCAGACGGAATCACGTAAATAGGTTGTCCAAGAGTAGGATCCAGTTCGGTGCGCCCGGAGAGCGAGTCAGTTTTGCTTACCGAGGCGGAGATAGTCGTGGGACCTCCCTCTCCCGAGGGTCCCGGTGCTACGACCACGCCGGTATTGTTGGGCAGTTTGGATTGGAAACCCGGGTCAATGTCCACCAGCAACAGGGAGACAATCACGTTGACATGATCCCCAGGCTCCAGCCCGTACGCCACCGAAGACAGTTTGCTTACCGGAATGGTAATGGCAACCTGTCCAGGAGGAATCTGGAACGCCGCTGGTGAGTTCTTCGTTGTTGGATCAACCAGCATGGTCATGGTGATAGGAGTACGGGCTTCAATATCAAACTTTGCCCGTTTCCCCAGGACTTCCTGAATGTCTGTGATGAAGGCGCCTTCTACCAGATCCTTTTTAGGATATGGGATAGTGGTTACATTCGTTTCATTGAATTCCAATCCGCGTGAAATCGGTTGTACCGAAATGACAATAGAGGTCATTTCCTCAACGGGGGTTGGGGGGGCTGAGGTTTCACCCGGGGCAGTAGGGAGTTGATTTGGGGCGAAGAAGCGTACCACAGCCCATGCTAACACGAGAAGCAAAATCAGGATCAGAGCAATGAGAATAAATGCTCGTCCGCGGCGTCTCCCACCTGTTGCCATGTCATCCTCCTGACCAAAAGAAATTTAATGTGATGATTTTCCGTAATGTTGTCGTTCAAACAATCAATCTAATTATACGCATATTTTAGAACAAAAAAATTTACCTTACGGTTTTATTAAGAATAGTTGCAAGAACATTACCAGGTGGCTTTTCAAGCATGAAGGGACTCGCGCGAGTCCCTTCATGCTTGAAAAAATGGATTTGAAGCCGCTTAGATGGCGTTGACAATGTTGCTGAAAATGTTGCCGATGGCGGGCCCCAGAAGAGCCAGAATGACAATGACTACAACGGCAACAAGAACCAGAATGAGTGCGTATTCAACAAGTCCCTGTCCTTTTTCTTTGGCTGCGAGTAACATTTTTGCTTTCCTCCCTCTTTGAAATTGTGTATCTCAAGGATACTTACTTCCATTATATAAAACTTTTTTGTCCATACAATGCTTCCATGTTACAGAAAAATTGCAATCTTTTTCACAAATTCCTTTGATGTTTTCTTGACCTTTCCTGACATGGTTTTTGTTGTTTTCTTAATCAATAATCGCTATAATCAAGTCTGGACAGGTAAACCCAAGGAGGAAAAATGAGCGACATTCTGGGACGGGTAATGGAAGAGCAGGACCCATTGAGAAAATTGCTGGGAAAAATTCCAGGTTTCAAGGGCTATGTGGATCGGGTGAACCGCCGCTCGGCGGATAAACTATTGCGCGAGACGATTGCCAGCCGGTTTGAAACCCTGGTTCAGCGCATTTCCGCCTTACAACGCGATCTCGTTTCCCAAGGTGGCTTGCGTTATGTGGATGATTTGGAAGGCGCGGTGGTGAAGTTACGCACTTTCATTGACCGCGTGCGTACTGCTTCATACGGGTACGCTGGATTTTTTGATGCCGTTAAGGTCAACTCGGAAGAACTTGCCTTGCTTTACCAGTACGACCTGGCACTGTTTGAATCCAGCGAGGCAGTCGAGCGTGCAATTGATAACGTGGAAGCCGCTTTGGGTACGGAGGGCTTAGGCGCGGCCATTCGTGCACTGGTGGGCGAATCTCAAAAGTGCATTGACGCCTTTGACAAGCGGGTGCAGGTTATTCTGCAGAACCAGGGTGAAGAGGCTTAGAAAGGGAGTGAACGAAAGCCATGGCTAGAATTTTTGATGTAGTGGAATACCCCAATGAAATGCTGGACGAAATCGTCCATCGTTTCCCTGAACAAGGGGTGGCTGACTTGCGTTTTGGCTCGCAGGTGATCGTCCGCGAATCTCAGCGTGCAGTTTTCTTCCGGGATGGACATGCGCTGGATGTGCTGGGTCCCGGCAGGCATACTATCAGTACAGCAAACGTGCCTTTACTGGCCGAACTGTTGGGGAAGGCTTTTAACAACCGCACTCCTTTTACAGCAGAAGTGTACTTTGTCTCCATGCGGGAGTTTGTGGACAAAAAGTGGGGTACCCCTCAGCCGATTCTGGTGCGTAACCCCGGGATGGGGCTGGGAGTTGCCCTCTTGCAAAGTTTTGGAACATACAGTTTTCAGGTGCGTGACCCTCAACAGTTTGTTACCCAGGTGGTTGGTGCTCAGCACATGTATACTACAGCCGAGATTGAGAATCGTCTGCGCACCATGTTGCTTTCCAAACTGCAGGACATTCTGGGTGAAACTGCCGCTCAACACACCGTTGCCGACTTGATTGCATTAACTGAAGAAATTGGCGCAGCGGTACGGGCAAAAGCCCAGGATGACTTTGCTGCAGTGGGCTTGACGCTCAAAAGTTTCTATATCGCCAGTCTCAAGCCGTCTGAGAAGTCTGCTGAAGAACTGCGTGCTATGGGGATGCTGGATATGCAGACCTATACACAACTGCAGGCGGCAGATGCCCTGCGTGATGCGGCCCAAAACCCCAGTGGTGGTGCTGGCTTAACCGCAGGAATTGGTGCCGGGATGGGCATTGGCAATATGCTCTCCAATACCTTACAGGGTTCGGCAGGCACTGGCGCTGCGGCCGCCTCTGGGCAAGCCACGCCGGTGATTCCCGATGTGATGACCCCTGCCGAAGCGGCGGCAATACTGAAGGTTTCAGAGGAAGACGTCCTGGCTGCCATCACAGCGGGGGATTTGAAAGCCCGTAAGATTGGCAACGCTTACCGCATTAGCCGGGAAGCATTAGAGGCATTCCTCAAAGGGTAATTGAGAGGGTAAAGATTAAAAGACCCTGGCCGTTTTGAAAATCGGTACAGGGTCTTTTTACATCCCCTTAGGGGAATTATGTTATAAATAATGAGGTTAGTCAAAATTCTACAGGGACTGCTCTCTATGAAACTACATGAATATCAATCCAAAGCCATTTTTCACCGCTATGGTGTGCCCATTCCCAAGGGAAGGACGACCACCATGGCAAGCGAGGCAAAGCATTTTGCCGAAGAATTGGGCGGAAAAGTTGTCATTAAAGCCCAGGTGCTGGTAGGTGGGCGTGGCAAAGCCGGGGGGATTCGCCTGGCGAAAACGCCCAAAGAAGCCGAAGAACTGGCTACCACGATTCTGGGCATGGAAATCAAAGGATTGCCGGTTCGCAAAATCCTCGTGGATGAAGCCGTGAGTTTTGAGAAGGAGATTTACCTGGGAATCACCAACGATCGCGGGGCGCGCCGTCCGGTGATGATGGCTTCTGCCGCTGGAGGGGTGGATATTGAAGAGGTGGCTCGAGTTTCCCCGGAGAAAATTATCAAGATTCATATCGACCCGCTTCTCGGGTTGCGCGAATATCAGGCGCGCGATCTGGCGGTAAGCATTGATCTCCCCCGTCCGTTGTGGCGCTCATTCGCCGAAGTGGCTTATGGATTGTGGAAAGCCTATACCGAAAACGACGCTACCCTGGCAGAAATCAATCCCCTGGTCATTACTTCCGATAAAAAATTACTCGCCCTGGACGGCAAGATGGTTGTGGATGACAATGCGCTCTTCCGCCACCCCGATTTAGTTGAAATGCGCGATTTGGATGCCGAAGATTGGGCAGAAATCGAAGCCCGTAAGTTTGGACTTTCTTACATTAGCCTGGATGGTGAAATCGGGTGTATGGTGAATGGCGCTGGACTTGCCATGGCAACCATGGATATCATCAAATTGTGTGGGGGTGAACCTGCCAATTTCCTCGATATTGGCGGGGGGGCCGGTGCGGAAAAGGTTGCCGCCGCTTTGCGTATCATCCTGAGCGATCCTAAAGTCAAGGCAGTGCTCTTCAACATTTTTGGGGGGATTACTCGTTGTGATGAAGTGGCGCGTGGAATCCTCACTGCTCTTGCCGAAGTGAAACCCAATATTCCTATGGTAGTTCGGTTGGTAGGTACCAACGCCGAAGAAGGTCGCAGGCTGCTGGCTGAAGCCAAGATGATTACCGCTGAAACGCTTTTGGAAGCCGCTCAAAAGGCGGTTGCTGTGGTGAAAGGGGAAGCAAAATGAGCATTCTGGTCAATAAACAAACCCGTCTGGTGGTTCAAGGCATTACAGGTAATGAAGGTCTTTTCCACACCACGCAAATGGTGGCTTACGGTACCAATGTGGTGGCAGGCGTCACCCCGGGGAAAGGGGGAGAGTGGGTATTAGAAGGGAAAATCCCGGTCTTTGATACGGTGCGCTCTGCGGTAGAAACCACGGGTGCCAATACCAGTGTGATTTTTGTCCCTGCCCGATTCGCCCCCGATGCTATTCTGGAAGCCGCAGATGCGGGGGTTTCGCTCATTGTATGTATTACGGAAGGCATTCCTGTACAGGATATGATGCGGGTGCGCAGTTATCTGGACCAGAAAAAAGTGCGCCTGGTTGGTCCGAACTGCCCTGGTATTTTGACCCCTGGGGAAGCCAAGGTGGGCATTATCCCCAATAATATTTCCATTCCGGGAAATATTGGTATTGTCTCCCGCTCGGGCACTTTGACGTATGAAGTCTTATATGCTCTGAAGATGGCTGGAAAAGGTGCCAGCACCTGTGTGGGGATTGGGGGAGATCCCATCAACGGGACAAATTTTGTGGATGTGCTGGATATGTTTGAAGCGGATCCTCACACCGATCAGGTGGTGATGATTGGCGAAATCGGCGGTACCGATGAAGAAAAAGCGGCAGAGTTTATCGCCCGAAATATGACCAAACCGGTGGTTGCCTTTATCGCCGGGCAGTCAGCCCCGCCTGGCAAACGTATGGGGCACGCTGGGGCAATCATTGAAGGCGGAACAGGTACAGCCAGGGATAAAGTTCTGGCGCTGGAAAAAAGTGGTGTTCGCGTAGCCAATCACCCGGAGGAAATTCCTGGCTTGCTTGGATAGCCAGCCTCCTTTCGAAGGATAACCAAAAACCGCCGGTGGAAAACCTGTCCGGCGGTTTTTTTAATTCCAAGGAAATAAAAATTATCCGCGGTGGGCGTCAATGTAGCGAACAGCATCTCCAACAGTGCGGATTTGCCGGGCGTCCTCGTCGCTGATGGACATGTTGAATTTCTCGCAAAATCCGTCAATCAGGAAGAATTGATCCATGGAATCCGCCTTCAAATCCTCCACGAAGCGGGTTTCCATGGTAATTCCCTCACCATCGATTTTCATCACATCCATAATGACGGCTTTGACCTGCTCAAATGTATCGCTCATCGCGTTCCTCCTCCACGTATTGGGTGAATTTACCAGAATTGTAACGTTCCTCCGATTCTTGTCAAGCCCGAAAACACACCAATTTTCAAAACCTGTTCTTCAAATTGAATTTATGAGGTTGGTTTGGAAAACACCGTTTGCTTGATATGAAAGGCTTGGCAGATTCTCAAGATTTCATCCACGCTCAATCCGGCGCTAGGTGCCCCTGTAGCAAGGTTCAGGTATTCATATCTGGCTGCTGCCTCTGCATATTCAATATAATCTACGGCTTTCAAAATACATTCTTCGGAACATGCCATGACCCCGTGCTTACTCCAGATAGCAAGTTTGTGGCGTCGTAAAGCCGTTACGTTGGCACGCATCAGTTCGTCTGATCCAGGAACTGCAAAAGGTAAAACTGCAAATCCTTCAGGAAACTGGATGATTGTTTCCGGTTGCCAGCGAAACAAACGCTGATTTAAAGTGCGTTCTTCTTGATATGGCGTTAAGTGGCTGAGATACGTGAGATAGGGCGGTTGTGCATGCACAATCGAATGGAAATGGAGTGCCTTTTCCGTCATCAAGACAGCATGTACTGCCAGGTGGGAGTTGAATTCGCTGGTCAGTTTTTGAAACTTGCGTTGGGGAGAGGTGTATAAAGTCCCTGTTTTTCCCTCATCATCGATTTGTAAACATCCTATCGTTGCCAGAGGATGATCGAGGATGTCTCTGAGGCGTTGTCCAGAGCCTGACACCAGAAAAGTTATCCCACTTAATTCTGGCACACATATGGGCAACTCAATTTGTTCCTGAATGGAAAATAACTCTTCAGGAATAATCTGTCCTCGAATTCCAATAGAGAGATTCCCAGCCGCTCCTTCGCTGGCATTCATCTCGGCAAGGCGTTTTCCTGCCTTCCCCATCATTTCCAGCAAGGATTCAATTTCAAAGTAGGGCGTTTGGCTCATCTCTTTCACTCCATTAGGTTAATGTTAGGGTACAGTCCATATACGTTGTTCCCTTTTGCCTTACTCTTCGGCATCTGTTTGAATGATCTGGAGATACATGGGAACAAACTGACAAAGAGGACATTTTTGCACGGGATACTCTTTTGATGATATTTTACCTGTAATGAATCCTCGCTCTGAGGATTATCTTTGTGAAGGTGCAACCTGAGCAGACTTTTTGCATCTATAAAGTAATTCTTATGGTAAAAATCTCTGCCTATCGTTGGTTTGCGTTGCTGTCTTTGTTTCTGACGGCTTTATGGATTGGCGTGTCATCCATATTTTTCAAAGCATCAGAACAGACTGTTGCATTTGCTCAGCGCGGTTTTCTTGCGCCAGATTTTGAGTTAAGGTCAATAGACGGAGGAACCATCCGCCTGAGCGATTTGCGGGGTAAGGTGGTCATTTTGAATTTTTGGGCTTCCTGGTGCCCTCCCTGCCGTGAGGAAATGCCTGCTCTTCAGCGCGTCTATCAAGCCTATCAATCACAGGGGGTGGAAGTGATTGCTGTCAATGCTACCAGTCAGGATACACTCTCCGATGTTCTGAATTTTGTTCAAGACAATGGATTGACTTTTTCTGTACTGCTGGATGAGCAAGGGGGCGTTCAATCTACGTACCGTATTAGCGGGTTACCCACCACTTTCTTTATCGACCGGGAAGGCAAAATTCGGGAATTAATTATCGGCGGGCCTTTATCCGAAGCCTTGCTTCTTGCACAGGCACAAAGACTTTCTCAGCAGGGAGAACCTTGATGCTTCCCATTATTCACCTTGGCCCCCTTGCCGTGCAAACCCCCGGTTTGATTCTGCTCCTTGGGGTCTGGTTTGCTCTGGACGTCACCGAGAAACATGCCGTTCGGTTTGGTATTTCGTCCTCAAAGGTGTCCCGTTTGATGCTATGGGGGGTAATTTCCGGGATCCTGGGTGCAAGGATTGGGTATGCGTTGCAGTTTCCTCAAGCCTTCCTGAGCAGTCCCGCAAGTCTTCTTTCGCTGACTCCGCAAATGCTTTCTGCAGAAGCCGGTATGCTCACCGCCTTTCTGGTCAGTCTGGTGTATCTTCAGAAAGCGCAATTGCCCTTCTGGCGTACGCTGGATGCCCTTACCACGTTTTTCAGTATCCTTGCTGTAGCGATCGGGTTATCCCATGTTGCCAGTGGAGAGAATTTTGGCATTCCCACTACCTTACCCTGGGCTGTGGAGTTATGGGGTGCGCGCAGGCATCCAACTCAAGTTTATGAGGTGATTCTTTCTTTGGGAATTCTGTTAGTGATCTGGATACCGCGCAAAACCCTTTCGACCGACTCATTATTCGAAATTCCGGGGAGCAGATTCTTGCTATTTGTTATCCTCACGGCTATTGTTCAAATCGTGGTAGAGCCCTTTCGGGCGAGCAGCCTTTGGATTGGACCTGTTCGTCAGGTTCACTTCATTACCTGGCTGATTCTTGCTCTTGCCCTTTGGACATTGGATCGACGCTTATCTCAAAGGGCTAAGATTTCCGGCTGAGTAATTTCTTTGCTAATTCACTTAATAACAGACTTCGTTCACGATTTTGTTCAAAGGCACGATTTAAAGCGTCTAAAGCCTTTTGTGTCAGTTCCTCGGCGGTGTTGAGGGTAAATGCCTCTGCACCGCAATCCTGAAGCAACCCAGCAATATCGTGGACTTCCTCGCTGGTGATCTTTCCTCTGCGCCAGCGCTGGGCGAATGTCTCGCTGTTTGCCAGCCCATACAACACCGGCAGGGATTTTTTTCCCGACACCAGATCGCTCTCTGTGGATTTCCCTGTCAAAGCGGCATCTCCCCAGATGCCCAGCCAGTCATCCAGAACCTGAAACGCCAGCCCCAGATTCTCACCAAATTCACGCAAAGCCGTGCGTTGCTCAGGACTCGCATGAGAACAAAGCCCGCCCAGTTCCACACATCCTCCCAGAAGCGCGGCCGTTTTTCCGCCAACCATGGGCCAGTAAGCCTCTAAGGGAAGAGTGTCCACCTTTTCATACGCAAGATCGAGATACTGCCCCTCGGTTAGCCGTAGACATACCTGATGAAGAATTCGTGAGGCTTCCAGCGCAGTTTGGCTGGAAATGGTTTGCTCCAGGCGGTTTAATGCCCAGAACGCCTGGGTGAACATGGCATCACCTGCGTTGATGGCTTGAGCAATGCCCCATTTGACCCAAACGGTTGGGCGTCCTCGACGTAAGGTGCTTTGATCCTGAATATCATCATGAATCAGGGAAAAATTGTGAACCAGTTCCACTGCCGCTGCGGCAGGCAGGGCTTGTTCCCATTTTCCTCCAACTGCCTGGGCGCTGAGAAGCACCAGCAGAGGGCGAATCCGTTTTCCCTGGGCTTCCTGCCCTGTCCCTTCCCCTTCCCAGCCCAGGTGATAGCGGAGCATGGCAGAAAGTTGCGGGGTGTTCGGACTGGAGGTTGCCTCAATCACCTGTCGAAGTTCCTCTTCAATGCGCGGTAACATTTCTTGAACGACCTGGTTAAGCATCATATCTTTCCTCAGTATTCTATCAATGGGGTCGATGATAAAGCCTTTAGGTTTGCAGCGCCCACACCAAACATGGTGATGCGGATTTCTTCCCGGGTTTCCTCGATAAGTTCGATCACCGCTTCAGTGGATTGGGTAGCGGCTTTGAGGAATTGCCCTGCCATGCCTCCCATGCAGGCTCCCAGGGCGATGCATTTGGCAATATCCACTCCCGTTTTCAATCCTCCTGAGGCAATGATGGGAACATGGGGTGCAACTTTTTTGACCATTTGGATAGAGTATGCGGTTGGGATGCCCCAATTGCGGAATGCGGCTGCGATTCGCGCACGTCTCTCATCCTGAATGCGATACATCTCTACCTGTGACCATGAGGTGCCTCCCGCCCCGGCTACGTCAATTGCTGAAACCCCGGCATCCACCAGCATGCGGGCTGTCCTTTCTGAAATTCCCCATCCTACTTCTTTGGCAATGACGGGGACTGACACTTGCTTGCAAACCTGTTCGATTTTCCCAAGCAGTCCCGCAAAGCGAGTATCTCCCTCGGGTTGAATGGCTTCTTGCAGGGAGTTCAAATGGAGAATCAGGGCATCGGCTTGAATCATGTCCACAGCCCGCTGGCAATGCTCTACCGCATACCCATAATTCAATTGCACCGCTCCAATATTGGCAAAGAGCAGAATATCAGGTGCAAATTGCCTTATTTGGAAAGAAGCACCAGCTTGCGGGTTTTCCAGAGCCACTCTCTGCGAGCCCACTCCCATGGCGATGCCGGTCGCCTGTGCGGCTTCGGCTAAGCGTTGATTGATCAGCCCAGCCTTTTCCGTTCCTCCCGTCATGGATGAAATCAGAATAGGGGCGTTAAGGGTTTTGCCAAACAATTCCAGATGCAGGTCAATTTCCTCAAGGTTGACTTCGGGTAAGGCTTCATGAATGAAAAAGAAGCGTTCCAGCCCGGTAGTAAGTGCAGAACGCACATCTTCTTCGAGATTAATGCGAATATGATCCGATTTTCGTGACTCGGTTGATGGGAGGTGGTCCATAGTATAAATCCTCCTCGGCTTGCTGAAAATTAGTATACCAGTATGTACGGGCTTTCGCAGGGCTTTGTATAAAATTCAAACGGTTGAGAGTTATTCTTCCACCCTTCCTCTAATAACAGAAATTTACCCGCCGGTTTTATTACAGTTTCCGCGTTGGACGGGGGCTAGTAATTCTGAAAGGATTTTGCTATACTGACTATTATTATCCAATTCATAAAGGTATATTTATGAACAGATTTGCATCTCCTCAAGTTTTGAAGGAAGCGCTCTTAGCCCAGAAATACCTCGCCAGCGATGAACTGTCTACGGTAGTTTACCTGAGTTTACAGTTGGAAAAGCCCATCCTGGCAGAGGGTCCTGCAGGGGTTGGAAAGACCGAACTGGCAAAAGTTCTTGCCGGTGCGATGGACAGAGAATTAATCCGATTGCAGTGCTACGAAGGACTGGATGAAACCAAAGCCCTGTACGAATGGGAATATGCCAAGCAATTGCTGTATACCCAATTGTTGCGTGAAAAATTGTCCCAGTCTCTCTCGGATACATCCAGTTTGCGTGAAGCCGCTGATCGTCTGGCAAGGGAAGAAGATGTGTTTTTCTCCATGCGCTTTCTTCTTCAGCGACCATTGTTGAAAGCCATACTGAGTGAAAAGCCGGTGATTTTGTTGATTGATGAGATTGACCGGGCTGATGCCGAATTTGAAGCCTTCCTGCTGGAAGTGCTGAGCGATTTTCAGGTTTCCATTCCTGAATTAGGCACACTCAAGGCAGTCAATCGTCCAGTGGTGGTGCTTACCAGTAATAATACCCGTGAACTGAGTGAAGCCCTTAAACGGCGCTGTCTTTATTTGTACATTGATTACCCAACCCTGGAACAGGAACTGCAGGTGATTCGTCTTAAGGTACCGGAACTTTCCCCCAAACTGGCACGTCAGGCGGTCGAACTGGTGCAACGCCTGCGCACCATGGATTTGAGAAAATCTCCTTCTGTCAGTGAGACTCTGGATTGGGCAAAAGCCCTTGTGGCTTTGAATGCCAATGCCCTTGACCAGCAGACATTGGAAACCACTTTAAGCGTTTTGTTGAAACACGAAGCCGACTTGCAACGAGCAAGGCAACAATTTTTCTCACCTCCTCCCAAAGACCGACGGAGTGGTACAGATGCCTTCCCTTCCGCTCCCTGGAGAAATTAAGGGGGTAAGATGGAACGTCGGATAGTACAATTTATCGCTGCTTTGCGTGCCAGTGGGGTGCGCATCAGCCTGGCGGAAAGTGCCGATGCTTTCCGGGCTGTGGAGTGGTTGGGAGTAACCAATCGGGAAACTTTTCGCATGACCCTTCGGGCAACCCTGATCAAAGACTCGCAGGATTTCCCCACATTTGAACGTCTGTTTCCCATGTTTTTTCAGGCTTCAGCCCCCCCGCCTTTCCAGAACATTTTTCCAGGGTTAACTGAAGCGGAAGCTAAAATGCTGACACAAGCCTTGCAGTTTTTCAATCGTCGTTTGCGCGAAATGCTGGAACGTCTTCTGGAAGGCAAGCCGCTTTCGCCGCAGGATTTTCAGCAACTGCAAAACTGGTTCAATCTTTCCCAATATAGTGATTTACGTTACCAGAACTATCTGGCAAGACAAATTGAAAATGCCTTACAGTTCCCCGAATTGAGGCAAGGTATCCAGGAATTGGTAGAGTTGCTTCAGCAGTTGGGAATGAATCGCCGAAGAGTTGCCCAAATCCAGAAAGCGCTGGAGGAAAATCGTCGGGCGTTGCAGGAACAGATTCAACAATTTGCTGGACAGCAAATTTTGCAGAACATGCTGGAAAATCCGCCCCCAAAAGGTAGTTCCAGTCTGATTGATCGTCCTTTTCAGAGCCTGACGGAATCGGATTCCAGGCAACTTCGTGAAGAGGTTCGGCGTATGGCAGCCGCCCTGCGTACCCGCCTGGCATTGCGCCTGCGTCGAGCAAAAAGTGGGCAGTTTGATCCCAAGGCTACGTTGCGGGCAAACCTTCAGCATGGCAGCATTCCCATCGAATTGCGTTATAAAGACCATATTCTCAAACCAAAACTGGTGCTTTTGTGTGATCTCAGTACCTCAATGCGATATTGCGCAGAATTTTTCCTCACTTTTATTTCCATGGTGAGAGATCAAATTCGTCAGTCTCATGCGTTTGCCTACATTGATCACCTTGAGTATATTTCTCCGGAGTTTGAGCGCATGGCACCACAGCAAGCCATTCCTCAGGTTTTACGACGTATGCCACCGGGTCACTACAATACAGATCTGGGGAATGCGCTGGCGGGTTTTGTGGCTGAGCATATGGACTTGCTGGATCAACGCACAACTTTAATCGTTTTAGGAGATGGACGAAACAATTTCAATCCACCCCGAGAAGACTTGTTTCAAACAATGGCAAGGCGGGCAAAAACCTGTGTTTGGTTGAACCCCGACCCTCAAGCGTTATGGGGTACAGGCGACTCAGATATGCCCCGATATCTTCCTTTTTGCGATTTAGCCTTTCAGGTAAGTAATTTGCGCCAGTTGTCACAGGCAATAGATCAGATATTGTGTAATCCTGTGCGAAGAGGCTAAGTGGTTGAGAAAAACCATCCATTTCATCCCCAAAATTCTTTTTTGGATAAGGTTTGAAGAACAGGATGATGTATAATTAGTTTCATGAGTGAATTTTCTCCTGAATCTCCCTCACAGGCAGCGCCAGTTGAGCCTTTATCCCCCACCTCTGTAGGTGTGGAAGAGAAGAAGTCTTCAGTCCCCATAGGGTTGATTATCCTGGGGGTTGTTCTGCTTGTGGGGTTGATTGTCGGTGCGGTCTTGCTCATTCAATCGGATAATGAGACTACTGCACGGGTGCGGGATGTCTTTATTATCTTTATGGCGCTTGAGTCACTGGTCATTGGGGTTGCTCTGGTGATCTTAATCGTCCAACTGGCAATATTGATCAACTTGATTAACCACGAGATCCGCCCTATCATCCAGTCCACCAATCAAACGGTGAATACTTTGAAGGGCACTGTTACTTTCTTGAGTGACAACCTCAGTGAACCGGTGATCAAGTTAAACGAGTATCTGGCGGGGATTCGCAAACTGACTGAAATTTTGCGTATTTCTCGCAAATAGTTCATACATGTGCAAAATGCACGAAAGGAGTTGAATATGTCGGATCGAGATGAATTCGGCGCTTTCCTGATTGGTTTTGTTGTTGGCGCTGTTACGGGCGCAGTGGTTTCCTTGCTTTTTGCTCCCCAAAGCGGAGAGGAAACGCGGGTGCTCATCAAAGAGCGTGCCATTGAACTGGCGGACAAGGCTTCTGAGACGGCACAGACCATTAGTAAAGAAGTTGAAACCCGAACTGAAGAATACCTGAGCAAGGCAGAGGAACTGGCAAAGAAAGGACAAGCCGTTCTGGAAGAACAGAAAGCTAAGGTTACTGAGGCCGTTCAGAGCGTTGCCAAACCCAAGGGAGAAACTCCCGTTTAGGGTTGTATGGTTCAGGAATCTGTAAGCCGCCAACGGGTATATCCCGGTGGGCGGCTTTATTTTTCTTTCCAAACCCACGCCAAAACGTCAGGGATGGCTTTACACACGTCTGTTGCCTGTACCGATGCCGGATGTCCTACTTCTTGAGCGGCAATCAGTCCTGCCTGAGCATGAACCCAGGCCCCGGCACAGGCGGCTTCAAAACTGTCCATGCCCTGTGCGCGCAATGCAGTGATCATCCCTGCCAGCACATCTCCAGTTCCCCCATGGGCTAAAGCATTGGTGGCGATGGGAATATATCCCAACCTTCCATCAGGGGCGGCAATGACGGTAAAAGCCCCTTTCAGGACAATCACCTGATTCCATTCCCTGGCGAACTTCAAAACGGTCTCAATTCGGTTGGCTTGAATCTGACTGGTGCTCAAACCGGTAAGTATTGCCATTTCACCCGGATGAGGGGTCAAAACACTGTGGGGGGGAAGCAATTTCTGCCAGTTTTCAATTTGTGCCAGCAATTTCAGTCCATCGGCGTCTATGACCAGCGCCGGAAGAGCGGTGGTTGTCGGTTTCCTGGAAGAGGTTTCATGATTGAATAAAAATCCTACTGGACGTTCTTCGAGGTCTTTCTCTCTGGCTTCAAGAAGGCGTTGCAGGAATTTCTGCGTGCTGGTTTCCAGGCCCAACCCGGGACCAATAAGAAGCGCCGTGGCACGCTGAAGGGACTTCAACAACACTGCGGCTGCTTCTGTGGCAATGAACCCTTGTTCTTCGGGTAATGGTAACCAGGTCACATTCCAGTTACTTCCTGCAATCATGGTGTGAACCGTGACAGGCACGGCTACCTGCACCAGCCCGACGCCGCTTCTTGCGGCACCTTCAGCGGCAAGCAGTGGTGCACCGCTGTAGTTCAAACAGCCCCCGCAAATCGTGGCGGTGCCGAATGTTCCTTTATGCCCTTCGACAGGACGGTCGGGAAGGTGATTGCTGACCCATTCCTCATCAATGACTTCTCTCTGGACCTGCTCCCATGAGGAGAGTCCCGCGGGCAAACCGATATCAATGACCTGTATCTCCCCAACCAGGGAAAAGGCGGGAGTTTTGAGCAAACCAATTTTCACCCCTGCCATACAGGCAGTGACCTCAGCAGGAATGCACTCTGGCGCCGCTTCTCCGCTGTCGCAGTCCACACCTGAGGGGCAATCTACGGCTATGCAGGGAGGACGATGTTCAAAATCTTTAACATGCGCAAGCACCCGGGCGACTTCTTCCTGGAGGGGGAGTCGGATTCCTGTTCCCAACACGCCGTCGATCAAAACAGTGGCATGCTTCAGCCATGCGTCCAACCGGGAAAACTGCACGTCTTCCCATGCAGTCGCCATTTCTCCTCCGCGTTCCAGGACTCTGGCTATCAGCGGATCGCTTTCAGCACGCGGGCGAACCAGATATGCCCGGATCTTCCAGCCGACACTCGCCAGCCATTCTAACGCCACCAGGGCATCTCCTCCGTTATTTCCTGACCCGATCAGCGCCACGGCTTGGAGGTCTTCTTCATACCCGTACAACGAATGGACAAGTTGCGCCACGCCTGTTCCGGCGCGCACCATCATTTGATCGTATGTCCATCCGCTGGCGTTGGCTTCGGCTTCAATCTGACGCATTTCGGAGACGGTGACCAGTTTGCTCATGGGTTTCCTCCTCAAGCACCATTATATCGAAGGGTGGGTTAACAATCAGGGGATTCGGCAAGTAATTGTGAAATCTTCTTTTCAACTTCCTGCGCCATTTTACGGGTATCTTCCTTGGGGAATTGTGCTTCCCGATAATACATGGGTTCTCCCAGATAGATTTTCCTCTCAGCAGGTATGACCGCAGTGGGTATAACCGGTAAGCGTGAACCGGTTTTGCGCTTATACAAAACACATAGCCATAAAAAACCACTCATGAAAGGGCGCATTCCAGTTTGAGGTTTGATGGGCAAGAGCGGATCTTCCGGAAAAATCAACAACGCCTCGCCTCTTTCCAGTAACTCAAGACTGCGCAAAAACGCTCCAGAGAAGCGCACATCATAGCGATCTACCGGGATACAACCCAGGCTGTTCAGAAATGGCAGAGCCATTCTGGCAATGACCTTTGCAAGAAACCAGCCGGGTTTTCCCTTCAGATGCAGGGAGGTCGTCACAAAATCTTTGTAAAGATAAGGAACGATCTTTTGAGAATCCAGCATATCCACCACAATCCAGGGATACACCCGGCGAGGTAAGGATAAAATGCTTTGGATAGGTCCAATCGGTCCGCAATGGTTGGCAACAAATATAGCAGGTTGTCCTGGAGAGGGGCAACCTGCGTCTGAACAGGAATATCGAAATGGGGCTGCCAGCAAGCGTAAGGTATGGTACAGACGGTCATTCATCGTGCTCTGAGTATAACCTGCTCCTGACCGGAAAACGAAAAAATTTGCAGGTTCTTTGCCTTCATGATAAACTTTATTTTTGCTTATGTTTAAGATGCTCTTTTGGCTTCTGCGCTGGTTTGGTGTTTTTCTGATAGGTTGGTTGGTGCCATCCTCTCAACAGGTCATGGTGGACACGCCCAAACCTGGAGAGGCTGTTCAGGGGCAGGTTATCATTGCTGGGAATGTAGATCTGGAGGGGTTTCAGTCTTACGAAGTTTCATTTGCCTACCAGAAAGACGAGACCAATACCTGGTTCCTGATTGGCAGGGGAGAGCAGATTGTGCGAGGGGGGACACTGGCAACCTGGGATACAACTACCATCACCGACGGGCAATATCGAATCCGGGTTCGGGTTTATCTTGCCGAGGGCAAGATTGCTGAAACTGTTGTTCAACAGGTGAGGGTACGAAATTATACGCCTATCGAGACCAGTACCCCTGTTCCACAGGGTGCAGTTGGCACGCAAAAAACCCCTATCACGATAGCAGATTACACACCATCGCGGATGGAGGTACAGAGCACTTCTTCTGCTAACCCCCTGGAAATTTCATCGGATAAACTGCAACGTTCTTTCCTCTTAGGGGGAGTTGTAGCCATTGGCCTTTTTATCCTTTTAGGAGGGTATTTCCTGTTACAGGTTCTTTTCCGGAAAGGGGGATAAATCCATGTTGCAGCGGTTATTTTATCATTCTCAGGCAGAAGAGCCGCTCAAACCGTTTTTGATTGTGGGATTGGGTAACCCTGGGCGAGAATATCGTGAAAATCGCCATAATGCCGGGTTTATGTTCATTGATCGGCTTGCCAAAGCCTTGTTGATCACTCCGGGGAGAGTGCAATCCAAAGCCATTATTGCCACGGGGCAATATGCCGGCAAACGCCTGATTCTGGCAAAGCCGCAAACTTATATGAACCTTTCCGGGCAATCGGTCAAAGGCTTGGCGCAATTCTATAAAATTCCGCCGGAGCAAATCCTGGTGGCTCACGATGATTTAGATCTTCCGTTGGGCACATTAAGGCTTCGTCCGGGTGGAGGCTCTGCGGGACAAAAAGGGGTTAGTTCAATTATCCAGCAACTGGGCACTTCTCAATTTTGCCGTTTGAGGATTGGGATTGGGCGTCCGCCCGGTCAGATGGACCCTGCGGCTTATGTCTTGCAGGATTTCTCTGAAAAGGAAAAAGAAATACTGGATGAAGTTATGGATCGCGCTGTCAAAGCGGCTTTGCGTTTTGTAGAAGCCGGTATTCAGACAGCCATGAATGAGTTTAATGGTTCTGTAAAAGAAGGGACTTAAGTGCTCGATTCGATTCGTTCCCTGAAGGCTTACCAGAATCTTCTGGAGGATTTACGGGCAGGGTTGCCTTTGCCCGGCTTAGCCCTGATGCGCTCTGCCAGAATCCCTCTGGCAGAAAGTCTGCGAGAAGATTTGCGCCGCCCTGTTTTCCTGATTACCGACCGCGCTGACCATGCGCTATACTGGTTTGACGAACTTTCCTTCTGGGCAAAGGGATTGCCCGTTTACCTGTTCCCTGAACCGGTACCGTTGTTTTATGAGCCAGCCGCCTGGGGAGCCAATGTCCGGCGTGATCGCATTCAGGTGCTGACGTTACTGGCACGCTATGCCATTCCCGGGGTTTCCAAGCCAGAAGTTCCCCCAATCATTGTGGCTCCCATCCGCGCAGTGATGACCCGTACCCTGCCCAGGCGCGAATTTCTGAAAGCCAGTAAACAAATACGTCAGGGACAAACCATTTCTCTGGAAGCATTAAAGCGCTGGTGGGTAGAGGTTGGCTATCAGCCAATGGATACAGTACTGGAGCCAGGGCAATTTTCGCATCGTGGGGGCATTCTGGATATTTGGCCTCCCGCCGAAACTTTTCCCGTCCGCCTGGAGTTTTTCGGGGATGAAATCGAAACCTTACGCACGTTTGACCCATCTACCCAGCGTAAAATCCAGCCCATTTCGTCTGTATTGATCACACCAGCACGTGAAGTCTTACCTGGAAAAGCGGCGGAATTAAATCTTGCCCTTCAGGATGTAGATGAGTTTTATTTACCCCTTGTCCATACTGCTCCGGCAAGTGTGCTGGAATTTCTTCCACAGAATGCCCTGGTAGTCCTGGATGATCTGGATTTGCTCCAAACTTTCAGCAATGAGATTGAAGAACAGGCAGTCAAAACGCGCCGAGATAGCATTAACGAAGGGCTTCTTGAGAAAGACTTTCCAGTTCCCTATCTCTCATTTTCCGAAATTAAGGAAATCCTCAGCGCCTATTCATGGCTTGAGTTAGGGCGTGGAACGGCTACGGAAAATTCCCCTCTCGCCGAGGCGTTTCAACCCGGTCCTCGTTTTGGTGGGCGTTTGAAATCTTTTGTGGAATTTATGCTCTCTGGTTGCAGGGAACACCAGCGATTCTTCATCCTTTCCAGACAGGTGGGGAGGATTCGTGAGGTCTGGCAGGAACAGTCCGAACAGTATCCTGACATTTGTCAGCCCGACTTCATGGAAGGAACCTTGAGCGAAGGTTGGGTGCTGACACAGGATGATGGTCGACAGGTTTTCCTGTTCACAGATAGTGAAATCTTTGGATGGGATCGTCCTCAACCTCGAGGCAGAGCGCGTCAGGCAGTGACTCCTCCCGAGGCGGAATATACGGATTTCAAAGTCGGTGATTACATCGTTCATGTGGATTATGGCATTGGGCGTTTTGCCGGCTTAAGCCGCCGCACTGTGGATGGCGTTGAGCGTGAGTATTTAGCCATTGAATACGAGGGCGGAGATACAATTTTTGTCCCTGTCTATCAGGCAGATCGCCTAACCCGTTATGTTGGTCCCAGTGGGGAGACCCCTTCCTTAACACATCTGGGCGGCACGGAATGGGCATCGGTCAAGCAACGGGTGCGTGAGTCGGTGCTGGAAGTCGCTCAGGAACTGCTCGAGTTGTACGCCAAACGTCAGGTGGCAAAGGGACACGCTTTTTCACCCGATACGATGTGGCAGAAAGAACTGGAAGCCAGTTTTCCTTATATTGAAACCGAGGACCAGATCAAAGCCATCCAGGCGGTCAAGCGGGATATGGAACGTCCCCGTCCCATGGATCGCTTGCTTTGCGGAGATGTGGGGTATGGAAAGACCGAAGTAGCATTGCGAGCCGCTTTTAAGGCTGTAATGGACGGTAAACAGGTCGCCATGCTGGTACCTACCACTGTACTTGCACAACAACACTTTGAAACTTTCCGTCAGCGGCTTGCGCCCTTCCCGGTAATGGTGGAAATGCTCAGCCGCTTTCGTACCCCTAAAGAGCAGGAACGCATCCTTCAGCAACTTCGTGAAGGAACGGTAGATATTATCATTGGAACGCACCGATTACTCCAGCCTGATGTAGCCTTTAAAGACCTGGGCTTGGTTATCATTGATGAGGAACAACGCTTTGGTGTGACGCACAAAGAATACTTCAAAAAATTGCGCACCGAGGTCGATGTTCTGACGCTGACCGCCACTCCCATCCCGCGTACTCTCTACATGGCACTGACGGGCGTGCGCGACATCTCTCAAATCAACACCCCGCCGGCCGAGCGTTTGCCCATTATTACCCACATTGGGCCATATTCTCCAAGGCTGGTCAGACAGGCAATCTTGCGGGAAATTGAGCGCGGTGGGCAGGTATTCTTTGTCCATAACCGCGTGCAAACTATCCATGCCATGGAACAACATCTGCAAAAACTGGTGCCAGAAGCCCGCATTGGCATTGCTCATGGACAGATGCCCGAAGAAGCCCTCTCGCGCGTCATGATGGCGTTCACTCGCGGAGAACTGGATGTCTTACTGTGTACCTCGATTATCGAGTCCGGGTTGGATATCCCCAATGCGAATACGCTGATTGTGGATCGTGGTGATACTTTTGGCTTGGCGCAACTCTATCAATTGCGTGGTAGAGTAGGGCGGGGTGCTCAGCGGGCATATGCGTACTTTTTCCGTCATCGCAGGAAGGCACCCACGCCAGAAGGACAGGAACGCCTGGAGATCATTGCCGAGAATACACAGTTGGGTTCAGGATATTCCATTGCCATGCGAGATTTGGAGATGCGTGGTGCGGGGGAATTGCTGGGAACACGCCAGCATGGCATGATCGCTGCGGTAGGTTTCCACCTGTATACTCGCTTACTGGCGCAAGCCGTGCGTCAAATCCGGGAAGTCAGCGGGATTTCTGTTTCTGCAGAGGAAGAGTTGAAGGGAGGGATTCCCAATCCTGTTAATGTGGATTTGCCACTGGCAATGGGCATCCCTGTCTCTTATATCCCCGATCAACATCTTCGCCTGAAACTGTACCGTCGCCTTGCCGATGTGGAGCGAGAAGACGAACTGGATGCGCTGGAAGAGGAGTTTCGTGACCGCTTTGGGCCTATTCCTGAGCAAGTTAAAAATCTCATTTATCAGATGCGAGTCAAACTGTACGCTCAAAAAGTAGGGTTGTCCTCGGTTTCCTTTGAAGGAGATCAGATTGTCCTTCGTTTCCCGCCTTTGCCCGAAGGTTTATCTGAGCGCGGACTTCCTCCGCTTGGGAGGGACGTGCGCGCAGGGAAAAATGCTTACTGGCTTCTGGCTCAGGCGCAAAACTGGCAGGAAAGGTTGCTGGAAGTGCTGAAAGGAATTGATGAACATGTCCACCGTGTTGCTCATTGAAGATGAAACTGAACTTGCCCGAGTTGCCCAGTCCTATTTGGAAAAGGCAGGCTTTCAGGTGATTCTGGCTTCCAGGGGAGATACAGGTTTATCTTTGTTCAGGCAACATAAACCTGATCTGGTGTTGCTTGACCTGAATCTCCCCGGCATGGATGGTCTGGATGTTGCCCGCGAGATTCGCCGCCAGAGCGATGTCCCTCTCATTATGGTTACTGCACGGGTAGAAGAGACAGACCGTTTGATTGGGTTGGAATTGGGAGCAGATGATTACATCGTCAAGCCCTACTCGGTACGGGAACTGGTTGCCCGGGTTCGAGCCGTCTTGAGACGCTTTAATCGTTCGTCGGGTGGATCACAAATTCTCCGGGAAGGCAATTTGGAAGTGGATTTGGATACCCACACGGTTAAACGTGGAGATGAAGAGATTTTCCTTACCCCTACAGAATTTCAACTGCTCTCTACGTTAATGGCACAACCTGGCAGGGTTTTTACCCGTTTGCAATTGCTGGAAGCCATTCAAGGGGTAGCCTATGAAGGCTATGAACGTACCATTGATGCCCATATCAAGAACTTGAGAGCCAAAATTGAGGAAGACCCACACCATCCGCATTATGTTGAGACTGTTTTTGGTGTAGGTTATCGGTTTCGCAAAGGATAAACCATGAGAGTGAAACTGTTGCTTTCTTATGGCTTGGTGGCGTTGATCACAGCGCTCAGTGTCATTCTCATCTTCCAGTACACGTCTATCGGCGAGTTACGTTCCTTCATGCTCCGAGGAGGAATGGTTGGTGTAAATGATCTGGCGGGTGCACTGGAAACGTATTACCAGCAAAACGGGGGATGGGAAGGTGTGGAAGCCCTGTTGCCTACAGGGCGTGGCATGGGCAGAATGATGAGTTCCAGGATGCGCGTAGCCGATACCTCAGGAAGGGTCATTGCAGATACTCAGGGAGTGGTGGGAGAGCGCATTTCTCTTCTTGAACGTACTCGTGCGGTTATTCTGCGCGATACACAAAATCGCATCATTGGCTATTTGCTGGTTGAAGGTGGGGTGATGGGGGGACAGAACAGCGCTCAACTCTTCAGTCGTCTTACACAAGCGAGTATTTGGGCTGGAATTGTCGGAGGAATTGCGGCGTTGATTCTGGCTTTATTTCTGTCAAACAGTTTTTTATCTCCCTTGAAGTCTCTGATTCAGGCATCTCAAAAGATGGCAGAGGGAGACCTTTCTGTGCGAGTTCCGGTGAAGGGGAAAGATGAACTGGCTGTTCTTGCTCGAACGTTCAATCACATGGCAAACTCACTGGAAAGAGCCGAGAAAAACCGAAAAGCCATGACGGCGGACATTGCTCATGAATTGCGTACTCCCATTGCGGTTCAGCGGGCGCATCTGGAAGCGCTCCAGGATGGTATTTATCCTCTCACTCCAGAAAATCTTCAGCCTGTTCTGGATCAAACGGAATTTCTTGCAAGGTTAGTTGAAGACTTAAGAGTACTGGCTTTAGCCGATGCCGGGCAGATTCCTCTGGAATTTCGTGAAATTGCTCCATTGGATTTGGTGCGGAGAATTTATGAGCGTTTTCGTCCTGAAGCAGATGCCAAATCAATCTCTTTGCAGATAGTGGATGAAACTTCTGGAATGAGGCTGTCGATTCAGGGGGATGAACGCCGGATTGAGCAGATTTTGAACAATCTGATGAGCAACGCCTTGCGTTTTACCCCTGAAGGAGGCAGGATTACCTTGAGGGTGTCTCAGCAAGGCAACATGCTCGCTTTTATGGTTGAAGACACTGGCCCGGGAATTTCTCCTGAAGACCTGCCTTTTATCTTCGAACGCTTTTATCGTGGAAATCGTAATCAATCCTCTGAGGGTACAGGCTTGGGGCTGGCAATTGCCCGCCAGCTGGCTCTCGCTCACGGTGGTACTCTCGAAGCCGCCAATCGTCCAGAGGGTGGTGCAAAATTTACCTTAAGCCTGCCACTTTCCCGCTGAATGGCTCAGGGTGTTGGGTCTCCATAGATAATTTCCAGAGCAGGACGCGAAGCCTCTAAATCAGGGCGGTTTGAAGCCCAGAAATACTTCCCACTGTGACGGGCAGAATCAGAGGAGTATAAGACCAGTCTCAAAGGCTCTCCTTTTTGGTAAGCACGTACCAGCGCAGGGGTAATAACCCATTCTCGACGAACGCCCATATCCCCGGGATAACTGAGCAAAGGTGGTACATAGGTTGCAGCAAAATTTTCCAGTGCCAGGGGGGCATTATTCCATGTTAATGTGCGTTCGTCCCAGTCCCTCTCTGCCAGCATAACGTGAATCAGGGAGTCTTCGGCTTCTCCAGGTGCGCCTGAGTTCCCAAAATGATGCAAAACCAGTTTTGCAGAAACGATGACTTTCCCTTTCGGAAGGGCATCCAGTGGAAAAGTGATGTAGTATTTGGCAAAGCAGGGCCAATCAGCAACATCCATCTGGTTTTGAATATTGAATTGGGTATTGTTAACGGTACGATTGGCATAAAAACTCTCAGGAGTATCTCCCCAGGTTCCGAAGAAATCCGTCCCTTCTCCACAAACCGTACTTCCCCCAACGCTGGCATCAGGTACTTTGGAGGCATTCCAGCCTTCACGGATGACCATGGTGTTCTGATTGATGGAGGGAGGGGCACTGTATGTAGGCAAGCCAAACCCTAAGGTTCCCCATGTGGCAGGGATGCTTAAATTTGCATTGGGAGGCCATTGTTTTGCGGGAAGGGAACTGCTGGCATCATCGCGGTCGTATAAAACCACAGCGAGTCCCCAAGTCGTTCCTGCTACGGGGTTCTGACTGAATCCCATGCTTGTGTATGGGATGGACATTTCGATAAACCATCCGC
This sequence comes from Anaerolinea thermophila UNI-1, assembly GCF_000199675.1. GTDB lineage: Bacteria > Chloroflexota > Anaerolineae > Anaerolineales > Anaerolineaceae > Anaerolinea > Anaerolinea thermophila. Next base: position 2,293,194 of record NC_014960.1, on the reverse strand, counting down.
GGTTATCTTTGCTGGTCTGGTTATAACCACCTTCTCCAGCGTAAGCCAGTCTGATATTGAAGGGAATGGTGCTCTTTGTCCACTCTTGACCATTCCATCGGAAGGATGCCATGTATTGGGATTTGTCCAGATAATTGGGGTGGCTCTGGACGATGAACAGATATGACTGTGAGTCCGGTGTGTTCCCATTTGCCCCTGAAGTTTTCAAATAAACACCAATGGCGTCATATTGGGATAATTCTGCTGTGGTGGGACTGGTGTCGTACCACAACATGCGATCAAACACCTCAAAGTGCAATTTTAAGTTTTGATCCCCGTAGCCTGTGCGTACATCCACGTAATTCTCAGAGCGGGTGACTTTTCCAAACCAGAATATTGATGAGGGCACAAGCCATGTCTCATCTGGCAGGTAACGGGCGTTGATCCGATAGCGACTTTCCTCTGGTCTTATGACGGTTGGAAGAAAAACTGAAAATGGGGTTTGCTCAGGTGCATTTGTATTTGAAGGAGGGACGGATTCGTAAACGCCTTTGCTATCCTCGGGGAGCGGGTGTGCCGCACAAGAGGCAAGCAATTGAACCAGCAAAAAAATAAGGAGGATGTTTTTCATCCTCCTTATCATGCTTGAAATTCACAGAACAATCTAAGAACTTTTTCCCTTTGAACGTTAAGATTTCTTTTTATTTTCGTAAGGGTAGTACTTACTATAATACGACTCTTTCTTGGGAACGCGGTTTAATGCTACCCAAACCCGGGGAAGATTCAACTGAGCAACCTGTTCCTTCACGGCTTTAACAGCATCCTTGCGGGTATACCCGGGACGAATGACCAGCAACAAGCCATCGACTTTAGTACTGAGGATAGAAGCGTCGGCGAGGAAGAAGGGAGGACCGTCAAAAATGACCATATCTGCCATTTGCGTGAGCGTCTCAATAATTTCTTCCATTTTCCGCGAGCCTAACAGGTCAGCAGTGTCTTCAGGAAGTTCCCCTGAGGGGATGAGCATAAGGTTTTCCCCAATCCAGGGGTGGATAACTTCCTGGAGACATTTTTTTCCCAATAGCACATCGCTCAAACCTTCGTGATTGTCGTAATGAATTGCCTGATGCATGACAGGACGGTGAAAATCTGCATCTACACAAATTACCTTTCGATCGCGTTGTGCCATGACAATTGCCAGGTTGGTAACCACTACCGACTTCCCTTCAGACTTTCCTGCGCTGCTGACCAGCAAGGATCGAATGGGGTAATCTTTTTGGAGCAAATCCAGGTTGTTTCTTAGCACGCGGAAAGAATTGGTCACGGGTGCTCGTGGTTCTTGAAGCGCGTATGTCCAGGTATCAGCACCCTGGGGGAACTCAATAATTTCTCCAAGTACCGGGTAGGGTACCACTCTTTTGGCTTCTTCAGGAGTTTTTACTGTGTCATCTAAGAACTCAATAAGATATGCTGCCCCTGCTGCCAGTACCAGCCCCAAACCTGAAGCCAGAATAATCCCTGCCATGCGATTGGGTCCCACAGGACGGGTGGGAAGTTCGGCTGGTTCAATTACGGTCAGAGCATTGGTTGCGCCTTGTTGAGTGTTGGACAAAAGCGCTGCGTAGGTTGATTGCAGGCTATTTAATCGGTTTTCCAGGAATTGAATCTGTCCCTGAACTTCGGAAATTTGACGGGCGCTGGTCAGGTTACTCAATTGGGACTGAAGATTTTCTAATTCCTTGCGGGTCTCTTCAATTTGCTTGCGCACGATTTCTAATTGATTTTGCAGAAACTCCCGGTCCTGGTCGCTGTTCCCATCCAGAGATGGGCTGCGATTCATCAGTTGTTTCGCCAGTTCATTGGCAACCACAGTTGTCCGTACGGGGTCGGTGTCGTTGACCACAATCTCAATCAGGGTGGAATTGGGTAATGCACGCACAGTGTACTCAGGCAGAAAATCCAGTCCCAGGGCTTGCATTGTTGCCTGCCTTACCGGTTCTCGATAGGCAATGTCTGCATAAATCCCTGCCAGCAGTTGCTGAAGGTAAAATTCTCCTCCACTCGGATTAGGCGCGTTAAGGGTATTTCCAACCATCAGGGTTGTTCGCACCTGATACACAGGGGGTTGTCTCCACGAATAAGCAAAACTGGATACAGCGGCCAGCAGAGTGGAAATAACAAGCAACCACCACCATTTTTTGAGCGGGGTAAGATACTCTATAATATTCATGGAACATCCTTCTTTTCTATCATGCAGGTCCGATACCAGAGACCTTCACTTCAATTGTACGTGAAGAAAGGTTTCCTGTCTCTTCTTTTTTACGATAATGTAGATAACTGTAATACAATTTCAATGGATTCATTTCAGGCGTTTCTGCCAATTTCTCTAAAGTTCAGCACTCGTTGGTATATTTCTTCAAGTTTTTTTGCCATGGCATTCCAGGAATGGTGGTGTTCAATATACCTGCGTCCATTTTGTCCCAAAGTTTCTCTCATTATACGGTCCTGCATCAAGAGCAGTACTTTCTCCGCAAAGATTTGAGGCGCTTCTGCAATTAGCAAATCTTCACCATTTGTACAGTTCAGTGCTTGCACTGCCTGCGGGCTGGCAATTACCGGGGTAGCGCATGCCATGGCTTCCAGGACTTTGTTTTGAATCCCAGCGCCATAGGTGATAGGGGCTACTGCAATTGTAGCCCGCTGAAGATAAGGGCGAATGTCTGGGACTTCCCCAGTTACGGTAATACGCGAATCCTGGCTTAGTTCTTTGATAGATTTTGGCGGATCTTTGCCCACAATGGTTAGTCTTACATCTGGACGTTGACTCCATATCAAGGGCATGATGTTGTGTGCCAAGTGCATCACCATGCTGATATTTGCGTGATAACTCATTTTGCCGCTTACCACAATCTCATTATCTTGCCGTTGTTCAGGTGTTCCGGGGGTAAAAAAGCGCAGATCCACGCCGTTTGGTAAAACGCTGAGGCGTTCTGGATACCTGGGGTTTAAATGCAGAAAAGCCTGACGGTCGACTGGGGAAGTGACCAGCGTCTGATCAAACTGCTCGCATAACCAGCGTTCGTAGGACGGGGTACGTAGCAGTTCGAAATAGGTGATGGCTTTGCTTGAAAGGGTGGTGGCTTTCTGAGCGGCTTGACGGAACAAATGAGAGATGTTGTCCACGCTGTCCCAAACAACGGGAGGGTTTGCTCCGTTTATGAGGGATAAACCGACTTTCGCCCCGCGCAGGTGTTCCACGTGGACAATGTCAAACTGGGTTTTCTTAATGAGTCCCCTTAATCGGTTTGCCAGTGAGGCGTTCCAGGAATACACTGCCTGCATGGGATGTCTGGTAGGCAAGTACACAATGCAATTCACCAGGGAGCGCCATTTGGGCATCGACGCTGACACAATCTGTACACCCATGGCTTCAAGTCTGTGTAAGTCTTCCCCGTCTGCAGCAGAAGTAATCAGTGAGGCTAAGGTGATGGAGTGTCCTCGTTCAAGCAGTGCACGAATCAGGTTATAGGGGCGAACCCGTATCAGGTTAGGAGGATAAGGGACATAGTAGAGGATATTCATGGTTTTGAGACAGGATGAAACATTCTGGCAGAGATGCGCACGAAGGTCAGTCCTGCAAAGATGAGCCATACGGCATCGACAGGTAACCGATACCGCACCAGGGTCCAGGTGAGTACATGAATGCCAATATACACAATGGAAAAGAGAATCAACAGAGCAGGCGGAGAGGAAAAGAACGTTGGAATGGTCTTAAACGTATCCTTGATTGCGAGAAACAAACCAACCAGCATGAAAGGAAAGAACACCCCAAAACTGAACACGCGGGTGATATTGCTGATCCACCCTGATTCTGACCTGGGCAGAAAATCAAAATAAGGCGGGATGCGGCTCAGACTTAACATCCCATATCGCACGGGGTCATCAAGCACGAACTGAATGCCGCGGCTGAGCAGGGCTTTATCCAGGGCGGCTTCATTCAAAGAGAGCAATTCCTCAGGTAAGAGGTTGAGATATTCCTCTTCGCTCAAAATTGGAATAAATTTTGTTCCGTAGTAAGGATGATTTGCCCAGTAAAATGCATAACCAGAATTTGTGTTGAGAAGGACAAATTCTCCAAAACGCTGGTAGTTATAGAGCGTGAACGGGAGAATCATGACAAGGATGACTCCAAGAGAAATAACCCCATGCCACCATTGCAAACCAATCTTTTCCTGTTGGTTTTTGATAAAGATCCAAAGGATTAAGAAAGGTAAAAACAACAAAAACAATTGTCTCAGAAGAACAGCGATTCCATATACAAGTCCCAAGAGGATTGCGGTTCTTGTTTGCTGAAGGGACGTTTTGGCTGATTGAGTGAGTTGAATGGTTAATGCAAGCACCCCCAAGATGGCAGTGATATAAAATGGTTCGGTCATCAGGGTGCCGGAATAATAGATAAAGTACAGGTATATGGCATTAAGAAACGCAGCCCACACTCCCACTTTGTGTCCAAAGATTTGCTTGCCAACCCAGTAGGATAACCAGGGTTGTAGAATTCCTACAAGAATTGCCTGGAGGATTCTTGCAAAGACAGGGTGAACTCCAAAAAGAGCATAAATACCAGCCAGGTAAAACGTGTATAAAAAACTCCAGTGAGCGGTAGGTTCTCCCGCGCGAGTAGCGGGCCACCATGCCCGGTCAAAACTAAAGCCGTGGCCTTCAACCACCCGAATGGCAAGGTGATGATAGGACAACTGGTCCGATACCCCCGGGAGGGCTTCGACGGTATTTCCCAGGTAAACAGCCACCCCCACTCTGAGAATGACGGCTAGGGTGCAAATCCAGAAAAGCGGAGAACGTCTCATTTTCCTCTCCCATGTGCTGTTCTGATCCATACGACGGGTTTGCGGCTCAGTCGGGCTTGGAGAGCAAGAGCGGTCCTCCACAAAATGAAATATGGGCCCGTCAGTATGGCAAGAAAGGCTTTGAAGGGGGCTTTTTCCAGAACGAGTCCTCCAAATGGATAAAATATCAGAACCATGACTAACCCACCCCAAGCGGCAAGAAGAGAGGGAGGAAGTGCTCTGCCTGTCCAATACAGCAAAAGGAGAAGGAAGAAAAAGAATACAGCAATTACGCTCAACGTGGAAAAGGAAGGGAAGTAAGCCTGTAAAGCCCCTTCCAGCATTGCCAGGTTTTGCTTACGGATTCCCTGCTTGAGCAATTGAGGGGCTAATGTGCGGCTGGCATCGCGGGTACCCCGTAACCAGCGTGCCCGTTGCGCGCGGGCTTGTTGCCAGGTCAGTGGGGCTTCGCCTAAGCCCAGGGCTTCAGGCTCGTATTCGATGCGAATCCCTTCCAGCAAAAGGCGTTGACGTAACTGGTAATCTTCGGTCAATCCTTCTCCCCAGCCCAGTTTTCGCAAAACCTCAGTACGAAAACATATCGAATCGCCCATATGTTTGGCAGAACACCCCAGATTATTGCGCCCCAGGTTCTGATACCGGTTATCAATGAGAAACATTGCCCAGGTGAGCAGTGGAAACCAACCATCGTTCTCGTTGCGGATGCGGTGTTGCCCCTGGATAACCTGAGATCCCTCTCTCAAACGCATATCCATTACTCGAAGGAAATTTTTATCTACCCGGGTGTCGGCGTCAAAAACGACAATGGCTTGAAAAGTGGGGTCTGCAAAAATTTTCTGAAATAACCACGAAAGGGCTGCGCCTTTCCCGGAACGTGGACCTTCCTTGCGTTCAAAAACAGTGGCTCCGGCGGCGCGGGCTTTGTTTGCGGTCTGATCGGAGCAATGATCGGCAACGATAAAAACTGAAAACAGGTGTGCAGGATAATCCAGTTCTTGAAGCCGGTTCACTGTTTCGGCTATGACGGTTTCTTCGTTATGCGCAGGAATGGCGATGGCAAAACGGGTTTGAGGTAACTCATTTTGCCATGCTCTTCTTCGCGGGGTATATATGGAGGCAATTGCCAGGAGGACCCAGTAAAGAGTGGGAATCAATAAAATCAGCCACAAAACCCAAAAGACAAATGCCATAATCACCTATCCTGAATAAAATAAGAGTTCCCTGGTAGCGTTATCTTTTTGAACGGCGAGAAGGGCATCTATAAAAAATTTACAAGCCCATGCAGGATACTTGAAGCGTTCATACTTCCCGTAAATAGGATAAGAACCGGCAATCCCGCCAAGAATCTCGCAAAAATTGGTTCCCAGAATTTGTGTCTTGCAGAGGAATTCAAGAGATTTTTCTGCGGCGACTTTATATTCAGAGGTGTGAAATTCTTTTGACATTTCTATCCACAGTTTGCTTATTTGGGCATTTCCCGTAAGGCAGGTGGATTTTTCTGCTTCTTTCCAATGTTTTCCAAATGCCCCTGCCAGAGATCCATCAGGGCGCTGGAAGTGCATCAACGCCTCAGCGGTTTTTTGCGCGGCTTCCATGAATCGCTCATCGTCCGTGATTTTCGCACTGTAGAATAAGGCTTCAGCCGTGTACGCAAGGGTGTGGGTGAAAGGCGCCTCAAATCTACGAAAGCCACAATGAGAAAACCATCCATCGGGGTGTTGATTCTGGAGAACCCAGTTGAGATTTCTTAAAGCCGCCTGCTGATACACAGGTTTTGGCCTGACCTTGTAAAGTTCCAACAGAGCCCAATCCACTCTTGCATCAATGACTTTGGGATAATTAAGATGCTGGTGATTAACCCAAACGCCATCCTCTCTTTGCTGATGAACCAGCCAGTTTGCAGATTGTTCTGCGGCTTCCAGAAAAAGAGGGTTGCCTGTGTGGCAGTATGCCGCCACCCATCCAAAAATCACCTGTCCGGTGTCGAAAATAACAGGATAATGAGATTTTTGATGATCCCAGTAGTAAATTCCGCCCTCTATGGAGCGGTATTGAAGCAGGTTTTTGGCCCATTTAAGAGCAAGAGCCTCCCAGCGTGAGTTTCCGGTCATTAAGTAGAGGTTCAGCAGTGTCGGAATGGTATAACCGGTAATTTCCGGATACAAGGGATGCCACTTCCTCCGTAATAAATCGAACCCCTTTGATAACCCAATACCTCCCGTAGAAGCAATTGCAAGATTTAGCCAACTTAAGGCACCTTCCAAATGAATGTTCCAGCCCCGCCTGGATGTATTGGGCACATCACCCCTAAGAATTCTGAGAAAACGAAGTGCCTCTCTTTTTGATTCCATTCTTCCTCTTCACCCCCTTACATTGCAGGTAGCTGTTTCATCAGTTCACGGTAATTTTCAATATTCTTAACATAGTCCTTTGGAGTAAAAGACTGCAAAAGCTGTACAAAAGGTGCAATCCCAATTCGAAGCAATGAAGCCCATCGAATGACCTGTTTGTATTCCTGGGCTTTCTTTTCCCCAAAATGTTTTCGGATGAACATGATTTTGCTTCGATATAACCACAAAAACATCTGCTTTGCAGTTTGACGAGTACTCTGTCCCCCAAAATGTGTGATAACCGACTGAGGTACCCAATAGAGTTTCCAGCCTTTGTGATGAATACGATAACACAGATCAACCTCTTCAGTGTACATGAAATAATCCGGGTCTAACACCCCAACTTCATCCAGCACGGAATGACGCAAAATCAGGCAAGCCCCCTGAAGACTTTCTACCTCACGTTCCTTTTGGCGATCCCATCTTTCCATGTTATACGTGCCATAATGCCATAGAGCGTCAAGGTGGAAAAGGCGCCAGAACTCCCTGCTCACTGTAGGAAATGGCATGCAGGAATGTTGCATTTTTCCATTAGGGGAAAGGTATAGCGAACCGGCGGCTCCGGCTTCCGCGTGTCCATCCATGAAATCTACCAGCCTTTGCAGGGCATAAGGGTGAACTAGCGTATCGGGGTTGAGCAAAAGCACGTACCGACCTTTCGATTGGCGAATGGCTTGATTGTTGGCTTCGGCAAATCCAACATTTTGAGAATTTTCAACCAGATGAACCTGAGGAAACCGCTTTTTGATAATCTGAACACTCTGATCCACAGAGGCATTATCCACTACCCAGACCTCAAAAGAACAATTGGGTGCATTTTGAAAGATTGAATCCAAACAATTTTCCAGGTACGAGGCTACATTCCAACTCACAATGACGATTGAGAGATCCATAACACCTCATTTGCCTTCTTGGCTTTGAAAAGTTTGTTCGAGTGCTACCAGTCCCCCCATGAAAAACCAGCCTAGAATGCTTGCCCGAAAGCCGTTAAAGCCCACATTATAGACGAAGGGAATGACCCAGTCACCAAACATCCCTGCTACAATGGTCCCGATAGTTCCGCCAAAAATTCCGTACACCAGCCCTTTGGCAAATCCTTCGGGGACTTTTGTCATCATTCGCAAACCCAGGATGGATTGTTCGGTCATGAACCAGATAAATAATCCCAAGCCCACGATGCCGGTCTGTACCAGTAAATCCATGTAATTGTTGTGAGAGTTGAACTGTACGTAATATCCCCGAATAGGGAAAATAGGTGTGTAGAAGTAGTAATTGGCAGGCCCTACACCAAAAATCGGGTTTACCTGCACCACTTTGAGCAGGATTTCCCATGCTTCGGTTCTGGTGACCAGACTGTATTCATTTCCACCCATGACTGTGCTTTGCAGGGATGGGAACGTAGCGATGATGGCGGTCAAAGCGAATACACCAATGAGAATTCTTGTCCGACGAAACCCTACAAAAATGATTGCGCTTGCCCCAAGAAGCGGCGGAAGCCATCCTGAGGTCCACTCTCGTCCGAGAACAAGAGAATTGTAGAAGAAGGCGAGAAGTATTCCACCCAGCCCAATTTTTAAAAGCAGGGGCATACGATGATTGAAAATCAGTTGTCCAACACTGATATTGAGAATCCAAATCCAGAACATGCTTCCTGTTGCGCCTTGCTCGAAAAGACTCACTACAGGATACACCAGTGAATAATAGCGGTTTGTCAGGGGACGCAAAAACAAATAAATGCTACCCAGCCCTAGAAACAAGACGACCGCCCATTTGAGGGAAGGTAATGAGAGGCGATGTGCTGCTACGAGAAAGGTCAATCCTGCCAGAATGTACATCATCATGCCACCGATTTGAGAAGCCATTGAGGCGTGAGGCATGTTAAACCAAGGCAGTTGTCCAAACCCTAAAGAGATTACAGAGGAAACCATGAGCAGAAATAACGGCAGAAAGGGTCTGGAGCGGATAATAGATATTTTTTTGTGAACCACGATCATTTCAAGCACCCATAATCCTGCACAAGCCAGTACCATGAGGATGCCAGCATTAAGGTTCGATTGGGTACCCGTGCCAATTCCAAAAGGTACGAGTAGAGTAGCCGGAATGATCAGCAAAGTTGCCAGAACCGGTTGAGAAATTAAAACAGCCAATCCACCGATTCCTAAAGTGGCAAAGATGATCATTTGGGGGATGCGGTGTTTGCCAATGGCATAGCGAGGCAGTAGAAACAGATATCCTGCCAGGCCGAGTATAACAATGACTCGAATCAGTAAGTTTTTATGTTCATCCAGCCAATCTTGAATAGCCTCGAGATCGATTTTGAACCATTTTTGGGTGATTCGAGAGAACATTTTCTTACCCTCTTTCCAGTACTTTAGGAGAGGTGATTCCTGTAAGAATTTCCTGATATCGCGGCAGGATGGAATCCCAATCGTACTTTTCTTTCACAAGATCAAAGGCGGAAGTGGCAATTTTTTCTCGAAGAGCAGGATCCTGACAAATAGCAATTACGGCTCTGGCGAACTCAGCCGGGGAATCGGCGATGATAAGGTGCTTGGGGGAATGCACATCCAGCCCTTCTGCACCTTTTGAGGTGGAGACAACTGGGGTACGGAGTGCCATTGCCTCCAGAATTTTCAACCTGGTTCCTCCCCCTATTTGCAGGGGAGCAACAGCAACCCAGGAAGAGGCGATCCATTCGCGCACATCTGGAACTCCCCCTGTCTGGGTCACTTGAGGATTAAATGGCAAGCGTTTTCCTGCCGGATCTCCGGTAATAATTAATCGAACCTCAGGGATTTCGGCTTGAATCAGGGGAAATACCTGGGAAACAAACCACATCATGGCTTCATAGTTGGCGGAATAGCGGAACGAGCCGGTGAAAATGAGCGTGTTAGGAACGGGATTTCTCATGACGGTCTCATAATCCTGGACCTTTACGCCATTAGGAATAATCTCCACTTTTTCTGGCTGCGGGGTGAGGGGGAGAATATAAGATTTTTCTTCTTCAGAGACTACCGTGATGCTGGCAAAATCTCTGAAAAGCCCTTGCAGATATTGTTGATACTTAAGCCATGTCAGAGAATGCCTGAATTTTCCCAATGTACCGGATGATTTTCTGGCTCTATGAATGAATACCCCCACTTCGGCTTCTTCTAAAATTTTGTGAGTCCCCTGGATTTTTCTTGCATATGGCGCCATGATCGTTTGACTGGCGATGACTACGTCAAAAGAGTGCTTTTCGAGCAGGCCGTTTACCAGATGTTCCATTTCTCTGGAATATGTATCAACAACCCAACGGGGGTATGGGTGGAAAAACCCCAATAAGGCTTTCCAATGGGTAGGACGGAATTCCTTCCAGGGCAGGGTATATACTTCTTTGCAAAATGAGGGTACAGGCTCCTGCACAATCCCTTCGTCAGGGTCATAGAAGGACACCAGGGTAATGGTGTGACTCTGCCCCAGAAAACGGAGTAAATTATAAATTCTCAGTTTAGACCCATTGTTGGGCGGGAAAGGATACCAGCGGGATAAAAATAAAATGTGCATAGGAGATGCCTCTAAATCCTCTGGGAAAGTTGTCCTGATTTTCCCTGAAGGAAATCTTTGAGCGCCAGCCAGAGTGCATCTCGATGGGAACGCTTGGAGCGCCACTTTGGGCGTACACTCCAACTGATCAGCGTGCGCATGCTTTGGAACAGGGCATATCCCCATGGGAGCAGTCCTGCCCGATGTTTGGCAAGCAACCGAAAATGATTGCGATACATGTAATAGGTTACATATGGAGGTGGTTCATAGTCTGGACGGACGCCGGCATGTCTGGCTTGGACCTCGGGCACAAAGAGACATTTCCATCCAGCACGCCTTGCTCGAATACACCATTCCAGTTCCTCTTCATATAGAAAGAAACTTTCATCGAGCAATCCAATCTCCTTAATCATCTCAGAGCGTGCCAGAAGCACACATCCTGAAAGCCAGTCCACTGGTTCGTGCTGGGAATACTGCCCCTGATTAACCTGGTTTTGTCCTCTATGGAAAGTCTGCCATAAGGGGCTCAAAACTCCCCCCGCACTTTGAATGAGGTCCTCTCTTTCTGCATGAAGGACGAGAGGACCGGCAAAACCTACCAATGGATCTGTTTCGGCAATTTGCAACAGGCGGAAAAGTTCAGAGGATTTCAGGAGGGCATCATCGTTAATCAGAAGAATCCACTCAAAACCGTGTTCCAGTGCCCAGCGAATCCCAGCATTATTTCCCCCCGCATACCCCCGATTTTCCGGCAATTCAATTACCGGAATACCCTGAATAGATTTCAGAAGAATTGCTCTGGATTCCGGGGCCGAGCCGTTATCCACAACTAAGCGCGGAATCGAATCTCCCAGGGTTTCCAGACATCGGAGGGTATCTTCGGGTTTATTCCAGTTCAAGACAATTGCCAGGACTTTTTGGTTCAATTGGGTCCCGCCTTACTGGCTTGTAAAAGATGCTGTTCGACCGTGTGAGTGGATTGCTCCCAACTCCAAATTTTCCGTACAATGTCCACACCATTTTGTCCCATTTTTCTCAGCAAGTCTGGTTGTTTGAGCATTTCCAGCAGGATTTCCGCAAACCTGGCGGGGTCGCGAGGAGAAAGACGTCCGGTTACTCCCTCAATCACCGTTTCGGGAACCCCTCCCTCGGCTATTCCCAGCACGGGTGTACCGCACGCCATGGCTTCTAACGGTACCAGTCCAAAAGGTTCCTGAACTGGGGTGTATACCACTAACCGGGTTTTCCGATACTCTTGAGCCAGTTGCTCACTGTTCAGGTTGGTGAGGATTTCCATTTGAACGCCCGACTTTTCTGCTAATTGGCAAAGGTACTCTCTTTCTTGTTCCAGTTGCATGTTACAGATTAACCGTAAGGGAGGGCGGTTAGAGTCCGGGATATTTGCCAGGCCTTGGATGAGAAAGTCAAAACCCTTTCGGGGACTGAGTTCACCAACCGAGAGGAGGTGTCTCTCACGCGGTGTATTTTCATCGGGTCGAAATTGTTCTGTATTGACCCCATAACGACTTAAAGCAGAAGGAGCGGAGTAGTGTTCCTGAAACTGACGCAGGGTAAAGTCCGAATTTGCCAGAAAGAGGCGGGTGTTTGCCACCGCCAGGTCTTGAAGCGCCCTCAGTTGGTTTTGATACAACCCAATCAAAGGATCAACTCTGTCCAGTATTTTCCTAACCCCCTCTGAACGGGTATAGGGGCGATGGATGGAACGATTGACTTGATTGGGAAAATGCTCGTGAAGATAGTAAACTGTCGGCGAACGTAAATAGATATTTAGAATGGGAATAAAGGTGAACTTACATGGGTGGGTAAAAACCACATCGTACCCTTCTTTATCAATATGTTGGGCAAGAGACTGGTACAGAACAGCAAGCCTTCCCAAATCCTTCCACCGTTGCCATTGATTTAGACGTCCAAATGGGCTGTTGAACAATGGGAGAGGCTCAAAAGTGTACACAATGTGGTGTGTGATGTAAGGACGGAGATCACAATAATCGTGGTCTGCTGTAGAGAGGGTATAGACATGCACTTCGTGACGTTGTGCCAGTCGGCGCGTCCATTCCATCAGAGCGCGCTTTGCTCCTCCCGAAGGCAGGTTGTGGAAAATGGCAATGCGCATTAGATGACCCGAACTCCCTTTTCCCAGAACTTTCGACGGTAGAGTCGCGTGACCCACAACCCTTCGATTTTGCCTCGCAGATTGTTCAACTCCACCCAGAACCAGAACAAGGGGGTAAGGAAATAATCCTGGTCAACTTTCCTTCGGAATGGGTAGGAAATCACCCGGAAGCCAAAAGAAGCCAGGTAGGTGAACAAGGCTTTCACCTGCCTGAGCATAATTTTGAACTGTTCGGTGGGTGTCCAGGGATATCCGGGTACATCTTTATAAATTGTGCCCAGCAAAATTTCCGAATACCCATAGATGTAAAAGTGTCTTCCCAAACGTTTGACCGTGGGGCTGAAGATATGGTAAACCACCGCTTCGGGAACATAGATCACCCGTTTGCCCGTTTGCAACTGCACCCGGTAACTTAAGTCCACCTCTGCTCCGGTGTACATATTGGGATTAAACATTCCAGCGGCCATGAAGTCTTCCCTCCGAATCGCACAGTTGCCGGTAATCAATGCCGCGGGGAAGTTGGGGCTAGCCTGGTATGCATTCTTAAAGGGCTTCATTTGATCTAAGAAACGCTCAACTGGTGTGGAGGGCTTGTAGGCTTCAATCCTTCCTCCAGTTCCTACTACACTATCATCAGAAAACGGAGCAATCAACCTTCTTAACCAATCTGGTTCGGGAACACAATCGCTATCGGTAAAAACCAGGATTTCTCCTTTGGCTTCTTTGACGCCTGTATTTGTTGCAGCATGAGGACCTTGAATCTCTTTCTCGTAAACCAGTTTCACCGGATACTTTTGAACAAGATCGGGTGTTCCATCGGATGAATTGTTATCTACAACAATTACCTCGTATTGTTCTCTGGGGTATTCCTGTTGAAGAATTGCCTCCAGGCAGGTCTGTATGGTTTTTCGACCGTTATAGACGGGAATAACAATCGAAACGAATGGGAAGTATGGCAGAGGGATATTCGGGGCTGTAGCGGTCATTCATAACTCCAGTAACGTTCTGCATGTGCCAGATACCCAAAGAGACGTCGCCAGATTCGCTCGCGTCTTCCACCACTGCCGGCTAGAATTTTGCGGAGACGCTCTCCCCAGTGAATGTCCACTGCTCTTTCTGCGCTGAAATCTTTTACCCGTTTTCTCAGGTCTTCTCTGTCGGAAAACATCATGGAAATTTGTGAGGCGTAAATCCACATGGCTTTGACCTTTTCTTCAGCGTCTATCAATTCTGTATGGGATTTCCACCGGACATTTCCAAACCCATCCAGAGCCTCTTGGAGGGTACGCGAGTCATAAGCATGGGGAAAATCTTCATAGAACCAGACTCTCCACCCCTGCCGTTTCAATTGCTGAGCAAACTTTCGCACCAGGACATGGTCCACATGATTACCTGCGCCAAGTGGGGCGTACATGTGAACTTGTTCAGGGGAAAATCTCAAACGAGCCCAGGTCTCATTCCAGCAAGTCAGAAGTTCTCTCTCATCTTCAGGGTGTGGAGTACCAAACAGGGAAGAGATGTTTGGATAGAGAGGTGTTCCATGGATTTGCCTGTAAATGGCATCACTTGAATCCCAATAAATCGCTTGAATACCCCACCTGCTCAATGCTTCTATATCTTCCTGCCGGCGTAAGGCAACAGCGTTGGAGGGATTCCCCCACATTTCATGATATTGTCGGGCAAATGCAGAAAGTTCACCTTCCGGTGGGGTTCCGCTCAGGAAGTTGACCACCGTAACCGGTTCATCCTCCCGTCTCTGACGGAACATCCTTCCCCCACATGAATAGACCGCATCGTCAAGGTGAGGAGAAAGGTAAATGTGGTGCATGGTTAGGCGCAATTCAAAAGCAGTCCTGTTCGGCATGGTGCTTCACTCGTGAAAAGAAGAAACTTTGCGAACGACACCAGCCTTTTTCATCGAGGTCTCCGCTACCTTGAAGTAATCCAGCACGTTTCCCTGATTGGCAATCCATTGCAGATAGTCATCAAAGATGTGATGAAGCGTTCTGGTGGGTTGCCATCCTAGAGCCTGTAATCGGGAGATATCGGATACACTGTGCCGATTATCACCCAGACGGTATTCTCCCTGAAGAAGGGGCTCGATGGATAAGCCAAATTGCTGGGTCAGTACTCTGGCATACTCTAACACGGTTATGGCATGGCCACTCCCAACATTGAAAACTTGGTAATCTGCGCGAGCATCTTTAAGAACGGTTATGTTGGCTTCCACAACATCTGCCACGTGGGTGAAATCCCGAGTCTGTAGCCCATCTTCGTAAATGATGGGAGGTAACCCATTCATGAGACGCACGGAAAAGATGCGGCAAATGCCTGAATACTGATTGAACAGCGATTGTCTTGGGCCCTGCACAATGGAATATCGGAGTGCAACACTGGGAATGTGATGTAATTTTCCCAGACGCACGGCAGAGAGTTCTTCAGCATATTTGCTGATGGCATAGGCGTTGTAGGGGTTAGCGTATTCCTCTTTCAACCTGAGAGGTTCCATGTCTGTCTGACAAAGCGGGCAAATGACTTCCCAATGCCCTTTCTGTAATTGCTTTTCTTCTCTGGCGGGTGGTTGAATCACTTGATGGTAATTTTGGCAGTTGGAGTTCTTGCAACGATATTGCCCTTCTCCATATACTGCCTGGCTGGAGGCTACAATGACTTTCTCCACGCCCAATTTATGTTCCAGAATGAGTTCGTGGATAAGTGCTGTGCTGACACTGTTCACATGAAGAAATCTGCTAAAGTCTGGCATGTAATCTTGATATGCGGCTTCGTGAAAAACAATACTGACCCCTTGCAGGGCTTTCAACATCGTCTGGGCATCTCGCACATCCCCTTGAATGAATTCGGCTTCTTTTGAGACCCAGGCTGGCTTTCCCGCTGGATGAACCCGGGAGTCAAGAAGGTCAAGAACGCGTACTTCAAATCCTTCTTGCAGGAGGCGATCTACAAGATGAGAGCCAATAAACCCTGCTCCACCTGTCACAAGTACTTTAGTCATACACTCTCCTTAAGCGGGAAGAAAGGGGAAAGAAGCGATTTTATTACAATAGAGAGTAATCCGCGGTTTTTCAACCAGGATGGGTCGAGTAGCACAGCCTTGAGAGCATGGACGGGGACTTGGCTCCTTTTTCCCTGTCGGGCTTTCTCAAATGCTGCAACTGCGTGAAAGACTGCCCGAATAAACCTTGGCTTCCATTTCTGGGCTTGGCTTGGCAATCCAAGTATCAAAGAGTTTAGAAACACAGAAGGAGAATGACATTGAGGAGAATTAGCGAAAGAGGCTAAAGAACTCAGGGCTTGTGGAGGTTCTCCGCTTAGCAGGAAAGGGTCGAGTTTCAAAGCCATTTCCAGGGAATTCCTACCTTCTTCTGCATCTCCTCCGGCAAATGCACGGGCTGCGCCGTTCAGATAGGCATGGGCGTAGGCTTGCTCTTTCAGGGATTGGATATCTTTAGGGAGATCAGGGAGAGTAAAAAATTTATCAAACATTCTTAACATGCCCTGTTTCATCAGCACAGCCTGTTTTGCCATATTTTGTCCATGAATGCGGTATAAAGCCACCGGACGGGGAAGCCAGTCCATAGGACAACCCAGATAAGCCAGGCGAAGCCATAAATCCCAGTCTTCCACGTAGCGCATGGTCTCGTCAAAACCGCCTGCTTTTTCCAACCAAGCGCGTTGCACAATGACTGCGCAAACAATTACCGGGCATCCAAGAATCCAATCCTTCAATGTGAGGTTCGGGTAGGATTGCCATGAGCGTGCTTCAGATAATGGAGTGAGGTGAGGGTCTGCAAAAAAGAAGTCTCCTGCCACTAAACCAAGACCAGGGCGGCTTTTCATCAAGCCCACCTGCCACTCCAGTTTTTGGGGCAAAAAGGCATCATCTGAGTCCAGAAAAGTAATCAGTTCAGAGTGTGCATGGCGGATGCCGGTATTTCTGGCCCCGGCTAAGCCCTTATTTTCCTGGTACACGTAATGGATTCTTGAATCATGAAGACTGAGAACAACTTCCTCTGTGTTATCGGTAGAGCCATCATCTACGACTACAATTTCCCAATCCTGAAAAGTTTGGGCTTGAACGCTGCGAATGGCATCCAGAATCATATCTGCACGGTTGTATGTGGGAAGCACAATGGTCACTTCAGGCATAGGGTTGGTTGACCTTTTTGCCCATCACGTTTCGGAGAGAATGGGTAAATGACCTCCCCAAAAGGGCTTGAATTATCATGGAAACTACGCCTCGGTTAGAGAGTGCTTGAGGCACCCGTGGAATGCCTTGAAGCAGGTACTGGCGAACTTTTTTCAGATTTCCCCTGGCATGTTGTTCGAACGCTCCGCTGATGTACAACCACCCAATTGCTTTTTGGAGAGAGGATGCTGGCATTTGAATTTCTGAAGGCAGGTGCTGGAACATATTTCGTATGAAAGCAATGGCTTCTTCATAAGAGCCGGTATCCCGTTCAATGATTTTCGCCCGATCTACTGCTAACCATAAGATTCGCTCAGGGCTAGTCCAGGAAGGATCAATTTCGCCCACCTTCTTGAGAAATTTCTGGGCGCGTTCAAATTCTTCCAATTGATAGGAGCCGAGCGCCGCAAGCACGGTCATGTGGCATTGTGCCAAAGGATACAAGCGCTGTTTGGCTTCAGGAGGAAGATGCCCCAGATTTTTCTCAATGACATACAGGTGTTCCTGTAAGGCTCTTTCCGTGGATTGTCGTTGAAGCAGTTTCTTCCAGCCAAAAACCCTGTAATAAATGAGAGGTTCTGGAATGTAGGCGAACGGTCCCAGTGTTGAGATTCGCCACCACAAATCCCAATCTTCTCCATGGGTAATGGCGGGATCAAATCCTCCCGCTTTCTCAATTACCTCTTTACGAACTAACGCTGTAGAACCGCCTCCATAAACCACATTCCCCTGCGCAAAGTCTTCAAAAAACGAGCGGATTTCAATATCATTGGCGGGCTTGCCATCAAGCCATTCCCCACAAAAAGCAGTAGGGGTACCCTCTGAATCGATATAAAGCGCCTGGGAGAAAACCAGAACAACTTCCGGGTGCTCATTCATCACTTGCACCTGACGTTCCAGTTTATGGGGAAGCCACAGGTCATCGGAATCGAGAAATGCAATTAATTCCCCTTGCGCGAGCGATAGTCCATAATTGCGTGCTACCGAGCGTTCTTGATTTTCCTGATACAGGTAACGAATTCGGGACTTATACGGGGAGAGCACTTCGCGGGTGTTGTCGGTGGAACCATCATCAATGACAATAATCTCGTATTCCTGGAAGGTTTGCTGGAAAACACTTTCCAGGGTTGCTTGCAAGAATTTAGCGCTGTTATACGTAGGGATAATGATACTAACCCTGGGCATTCATTTCCTCTCTCTGAAGTTGCAATAAGGCGGGCTGATAAAGAAAGGTCTCAATCCATTCCCCTGCCTCTCTGGCGATAGCGTCCCAGTTGTACAAGCGTTCCACAAGCGTACGCCCATTTTTCTCCAATTTTTGACGCAATTCAGCATTTTCCATGATGCGAATAACCTGAGCCGCGAAGGTGTCGGGTGTGTCTGCTAAAAGGATGTTTTCTCCATCAATCACTTGCAGTCCTTCTGCTCCGAGTGTGGTAGAGACAATGGCTTTTCCCATTGCCATTCCATCTAAAATTTTTAAGCGAGTGCCTCCCCCGGTCCTCAAGGGCACAATCATGACTTCGGCTTGATGGACGTTTGGCCGGACGTCCTCAACAAATCCCAATGCTTCAACCCCATCTTCTCCGCAAAGTTCTTTTGGGGGCGATGCGCCAATTAAAATCAGTTTGGCATCGGGAAAACGAGCGCGAATTTTGGGAAAAATTCGGGTATAAAAATATCTCACCGCATCTGCATTGGGGGGATAAGCATAATTTCCCAGGTAAACCATGGTGTGGGGGACAGGGGAAGAAGAGGAAGGAAAGAAATACTCTGTATCTACCCCGTTGGGAACCAGTTTTACCGGTATGCCTGGACACCGCTTTTCCAGGGTGCGTTGATCGTTTTGCGATACGGCAAGAATGCCGTTATATCGTCGATAGTTTTTCTTTTCGTAATGGATGATCTTCTGCCATTCAGGGAACAAGAAGACCCTGTCCAGCCAGGTTCCCGGGAAGGTTTTCCGCGCTCGCCAGAAGAGATGAGACTGAACATTATGAGTGGAGAGTATTCGTGGAATGGTGATTTGTTCTGGAATCAGTTCAGCATTTCCTTCAAATTCGCTAATAATGAGGTCGAAATGATTTTGCTCAAGGATTTCCTGGATTTTTCGAAGACGTTGCGGAGTTTTGGGAAGCCAGTAAACTCCTGGAGCATTTACATATCCAAAGGCAAATTCAAACAGCCTTGGAAAATGTAAATGTGCCAGGACGCGCTTCATGAGTCCCTTCCAACCACTGGAAGGGAATGAAAAAATTTCTTCTTTAGGTAATGGAATCACTTGATGACAAAATCTCAGCGTTCCCGGAATGTTTTCTTCTTCCCCATCCCAAATCGGTGAAACCCAAGTAATCTGATATTTCTTCGCAAGACGGCTATACAGGTGATAAATCCGTGCTCTCCCACCGTCTTTTGGGGGAAAGGGAAGATTATTCGAAATCACCAGAATTTTTTTCATGGCTCAAACTAAGTTTTTCTCGGCTAATTGCAGAACTCTTGGTAAATGTGTTTGAATTTGAGCAGATAGGTTCTCTTTTTTATTAAATCGTTTCAGGAAGAACTGGCTTAATTTCCCGGGAAGCAATAATTCTTCCGGTGCCAGGGACATATCCTCCATTTCAAAATGCTGGAATAATCCCTCGAATTTATCCTGGTACGCGATACAGGCAACAGGTACTCCCTGACTTAAACATGCAATCGCCAGGTGCATTTTCCCGCTCAGCACAAAGGATAATCTGCTCACAATATGTTTGATCTCTGCGGGATGGCAGGGTGAGGGGACAATTTTGCTCACCTGTTGCAAGTTGGGTGGCAAGGTTCGGAAAATGGCTTCGGCAATAACGACATCACTGGCGTCCCCTCGAATATCGTGCGGGATAAACAAAAACCGAATGTCCGGGTAGGCTGCATGAATTTCTTGAAGTGCCTCTTGATAGGCTTTTACCAGTTTTTCGATAGTGATCTCTGAAAATTTTTCAACCAGGACGTGATTGGCGTTAATTCCTACTACAATTCCATTATCTTTCTGTTGTTCATCAATCCATTGCTCAATCCCCGCCGAAATGTTTCCCTCCCGCGGTCTAAGAAGAAAGGCGATATCTGCCGTAAGCGTCACGGGACGCTGGAGGTGGCTTTCCAGCCTTTTTTGACTGACAGGATCGCGACTGAACAGATGAACAGAAGGCGATAGATGACGAAGTGCTGTCACACATGCGGGGATGGGATGGGCATTAAAACTGAAACTGACAATTCTGGTGGGTCTCCCTGTCTGGGCACCTAATTCGGTAAGGTAAATGCGTTCCAGAGAATCTTTCGGGGAATAATAGCCATCCATGACGTCTGTCCCCAGGATAAAAAATTGTTCGTACTCACTAATCTTTTTACAAAAAGAAAACCGGATTTTCCAAGCCTCGTAATGGAAATAATCTTCCAGGGAGAAGGTTTCGCGAATTCCATTCACAGAAGACCAGTCATCAGAATCTTGGTACTTAATGAGACCAATGCGTTCGATGCCACGGCTGGCTAAATTCTCTACGAACGAAGTGACCACAGCGGCATCTCCGTAACTACCCGGTGAATAAGGGGGGAGGAGAAGGACCGAATTCGGATAAGGTTTTCCGGTGGCGCCAGCCCATTGGGCATATAACTTAAGAAAGATGGAGAGAAGAAATTGTTTCATATAGCCTTTATCCAGGAAGGATCCAGCGGTGTGGGAAAATGACACTTCCCCGCCGTTGACTGCGATTATCGATAGGACGACCTCTCAATCGCCCCTGCTCAACATTAAAAACTGCTGCCGATTCAACATGATCCTGCATTTCTCCATTCGCCTTGATCCCTACGTTAATTCGGTATCGTCCGGGAAGTAGTGGTAATTCATCAATCCAGCAGACAACACGGTCATGCATATCAGGGGATTTGTTATCCTCTGGACCGGTATCAATGCTGTTAAAATAAGCGACTGGATTTCCCTGGAGATCGCAAATAGTGAAGTCTAAGTACTCGAATTTAATGCCCGGTTCAAGGTGTGAGAGGTGAAAAACAAACTGGGCTGGTTCACCCGTAATCAATGTCAGTGCCGAAAGATGACTCTGGTCAGTGATATCCACGCCAACCAGGCGCACATTTCCCAATCCAGTTCGGTCAGTTCGTTCAGAGATTTCAATTTGTGAAATTTCATCAATAATTTTTAAGTACTTAGCAACAGCCTCACTAATCGTGCCATCCACCAGGATTTCACCCTTTTGCAGGTAAATTCCCCGATTGCACAGAGACTGAACGGCTGCCATGTTATGGCTTACGAACAACACTGTGCGCCCTGCGGTAGCCACTTCGCTCATTTTCCCGAGACATTTTTGCTGAAATTCTGCATCGCCCACTGCCAGAACTTCGTCAATCAGAAGCACTTCCGGTTCAAGGTGGGCTGCAACGGCAAATCCTAAACGCACCCTCATCCCTGAGGAATAATATTTGATCGGGGTATCAATAAACCGTTCTACTCCCGAAAAGGCTACGATTTCATCAAACTTTCGCTGGATTTCAGCGTGTTTCATTCCCAAAATTGCCCCACTCAGGAAGATGTTTTCCCGTCCGGTTAACTCTGGATGGAATCCTGTCCCAACTTCGAGCAGAGCGCCAACCCTGCCATGAATGATTGCCCGTCCTGTGGTGGGTTCAGTCACTCGAGAGAGCAGTTTAAGCAACGTGCTTTTTCCCGAGCCGTTTCTACCAATCACGCCAAGCACGTCTCCCTGCCTGACCTCAAAAGAAACGTTCTTCAGAGCCCACAGGGTTTCCTCGGGTTGGAAAAAAGCGCCTAGATAATAGCGCATCGAATATGCCAGATGTCGAAATGGCGAAGGATTGTGCAGAATGGATTTTTGCGCCTTCCCGATGCGATATCTCTTAGAAAGATGTTCTACATGAATAGCAAGTTCGCTCATAGGTAGTCCACAATTGTGCGTTCGGTACGTCGGAAAATAAAGGCTCCCGCAACAAGGAAAATCAACATCAAACCCATGGAGAGCCAGAAGGTGATTTGGGGAGGAGAGCCAATTCCAAGAAGTGACCAGCGGAACCCTTCAATAATCCCTGCCATTGGGTTCAGCCGGTAAAAAAATTGCAAAGACTCCGGTACTTGATTGACCGGATAAATTACAGGGGAAAGATACATCATGGCTTGGAGGAGGAAGTTCACCGCAAAAGATACGTCTCGAAAGCGGACGGAAAGAGTTGCCAGCCAGAGCCCAACCGTTAAGGCGAGCAGTACGGAAGCCAGAAAGAAACCGGGTAACCAGAGAATTTCAATTCTGACCGGTACACGGAAATAAGCCATGAAGAGGAGAAAAATTCCAAAGGATGCACTGAAATCTACCAGCCCGGAAAGAACCCCGGCAATGGCGATGATCATCCTGGGGAAATACACCTTGGAAATAATTTCCATATTCTGCACAAGACTTCCTGCCGAGCGTAATACCGCATTGGAAAAGTACCCCCATGGAAGAAGTGCAGAAAGGGAAAAAAGGGCATAAGGTACGTTTTCGCTGGGCACTTTGACAAAAGTGCCAAAAACCAGGGTCAGGATCACAACGTTCAGAATAGGACGAAGAAATATCCACGAAACTCCCAGCGCTGTCTGACGATACATTCCGCGGACTTCTCGCCAGATGAGAAGCCAGAGGAGTTCTCGATACTCCCACAGGTCTTTCAATCCCAGTGAGGACCAACCTCTGGACGGCTCTATGACTGTCACGTGAGGAGAGTGATGATGAGTTATTGGGTGAGAAAGTGAATTTTCGACCATAATTATCCTATTTTACTCTGGAAAATCGACCACATACACTGCGGTTTCGTTGAAATTCTGGTGCTCAATGATTGTGCCACAGGGAGAAATCCAGTTGTGGAACCAGGCTTCGTTTTCCGGGCTGGTAGGCTCCCCTTTGTAATTCCCTTCCGGAAACAACACAAAAAACATTCTTCCATTTGGAGGAGGTTTCTGTAGGTCTTTACAGGAGAGATTTTCTATTCTCTGGACTCGTCTGACAGGTCTTCGAAGATAATACCACAGCGTGGGCTCGCGTGTGCTCAGCAGAAGGTCCGAAGGTTGCAGGTTTCGTTGCAAATACGTCAGAACAGGGTGATCCTTGATCGGGGCAGACTCAATTCCTCTACCGGTAATCATTTCGGGCAGTTTCCTGAAGGTCATTTGCCCGTAAGCGACGACAAGCAACACCAGTGAAAGATACAAAAGACCCTGGGGGATGAAGTGTTTCCAGGACTGTAAAAAGGAATCCACGAGGAAAACCACTAGCAGAAGAATAAAAGGATAGGCGGGCAGAAAATAACGGGGAAAATCCCACATAGCCCAGGAATTTCCAAAAAGGAAGAGAAATCCAACGTACCCTGCAAGATAGAAAATCACAGGAATCACGCTGGGAGAAGCCCAACTTTCAAAACCTTTTCGAATCCGGGATCTTGTCTTCCAAATGATGATCCCTCCAACAATCAGACCCAGGATCACCAATCCAATGACAATTTCTGAAGGCAACGCGCTAAAGGCTCGTCGAAATCCCAGTCCAAGGCTTAAGTCTGGTTTGAATTGTTCAAGTAATAATTGAGCAAGATATCCCCGGGTGGTGCGCTCGATTTCCCAGCCGGCGGAATTGGTTGCACAGTAAAAACGTCCTGTTTTGAGATAGTTTTCGGTCAGAACCAGCAAAGTAGGAATTTGAGATGTTAGAACCACAACCATTTCCATCATTGCCCGTTTTCGCTCTTGCTGGCTAAGGGAACGAATAAGCATGACAGATCCTGCAATTCCGACAAGGAGCAAGCCAACAATACGTATCAGAGGGATCGCTGCCATGAGGATAAAGAGGAGCAGGAAATCTTTCAACGAGGGGGACTTTTTCTGGAAATAAATGGTTAAGCCAAGAAAAAGCCCAAGGGTGAGCGGCAGATACAGGGATTCGGTTAGCGCGTACGTCATGAAGTTGATCAGGGGCGGAAAGAGCAGTAAAAGAAGCCCCGTGACCAGAGAGGAAAAAAGGCGATGGGTCCACTCCCACATAAGCCAGATTCCCAGGTAAACCATAGTAAGAATACCTGTAAGAATTATCCCTTTCAGAAGGACTCCTTCGGGAATTCCCAACCGGAGAAACATGGAGAGAAAAGCAGGAAAACCGGGCATGTAATCGCAATAATGGCGGGAAGATTCTTGCATAGTTGTCAGGGTCATATCAATTTGCAAGCCTTTTCCCAGTGCCAGGTTATAAGCCGCATTCAGGTAAACACTGGTGTCATGGGTAATTGCTGGATAGACCGAAATGATCATTTGCCCTAAAAAAAGAGCAAATCCCCCTATCAGAAAGCAACCGGCGAGGAATACAAGGGTTTTGAATTTCATACAATTCTCTGTTGAGGACTAAATAGATGAAGGGCTTGTCGGTTGATCGGCAAGCCCTTTTCTAAAGGCTTATCGTAGTGAAAATTATGGCGCCGGCACGAGGCGAATCCAAGCCCAGCCAAAGTATGGATATGTGCCTTTGCCCGTAACTAAATCAGCGCGGTTGACGAAGACTTCAAAAACTCCGTTGGTGACGGTGACAGTTCCAAGGTTGTACTCATTAAAACTCCCTCGGGTACCATTTTGGGCTGTGAAATTCATGGCTTGAGGATTGTCTGCAGTGTATCCCCAGTAGTATCGCAGGTTGGCATGGAGATACAGCCCGGCGTAGAACGTGTATCGTCCATTTGGAACTGTTGCATAGAAACGTTCTACCGGAGGATTTTCATTCACCGAAGCAAACACTCCCGGATATCCTCTGGGTTCGTAGAGGAACTCTGTCCACTGATTGTCATTTGCCACAAGGTCCTCAAAATTGGTGGTTGTGGTCAGGATAGGGCTTTGATGATTGTCATCCCACACATCGAAGCGCACGGTTGTCGGTAGAGGAGTTCTGGTGGAAGTCGCTGTAGCGGGAACCGGGGTGTTGGTTGCCGTAGGTGGCAGTGGGGTAGCGGTGGGTGGGATGGGGGTGTTGGTTGTCGTAGGCGGCAGTGGGGTAGCGGTGGGTGGGATGGGGGTGTTGGTTGCCGTAGGCGGCAGTGGGGTAGCGGTGGGTGGAATGGGGGTGTTGGTTGCCGTAGGCGGTAGTGGGGTAGCGGTGGGTGGGATGGGGGTGTTGGTTGCCGTAGGCGGCAGTGGGGTAGCGGTGGGTGGGATGGGGGTGTTGGTTGCCGTAGGCGGCAGGGGTGTGGCGGTAGGCGGGATAGGAGTATTGGTTGCCGTAGGCGGCAGCGGGGTAGCGGTGGGTAGAATGGGGGTGTTGGTTGCCGTAGGCGGCAGTGGGGTGGCGGTGGGTAGAATGGGGGTGTTGGTTGCCGTAGGCGGCAGGGGTGTAGCGGTGGGTGGGACGGGGGTATTGGTTGCCGTAGGCGGCAGTGGGGTGGCGGTGGGCGGGATGGGGGTATTAGTCGCCGTAGGCGGCAGCGGGGTGGCGGTGGGTGGGACGGGGGTATTGGTTGCCGTAGGCGGCAGCGGGGTGGCGGTGGGTAGAATGGGGGTGTTGGTTGCCGAAGGTTGGATTGGCGGTGATTGAGGTACTAGACGCACATAGGACCATCCATAGAACGGATACGTGCTTGTGCCCGGGAGCATATCTGCACGATTTACGTATATTTCAAACACCCCGTTGGTAATCGTGATGGTTCCTAGCGTGTACTCGTAGAAATTGCCACTGTTTCCTGTTGTCACGTCGTAGGAATACTGTTGTGGAGAGGTAGCATTGTAACCCCAGTAGTATCGGAGATTGGCATGTTTATACAGGTTGGCGATGAGCGTATATGTGCCGGAAGGTACGGACGCATAGAACCGCATCAAAGGAGGCTGTTCTGAAGTTCCGGCGAAAATCCCGGGGTATCCGCGGGGTTCATAGAGGAACTCCGTCCATTGATTGTCGGTAGCATTCAGGGCGTTCACGTTGGTTGTGGTCACCAGTACTGGATCCTGATGCTGATCCTCGTATAAATTAATGAGAATGGGTTGCCCTGGAATCGCGGTAGGAGTGATTGTTGGGGTTGTTGTTGGAGGTTGGGTGGGATTGGGTGTTGAGGTAGGTTGTGGGGACAATGTTGGCGTGGGTTGGGGAGCGGTGGCTGTTGGACTTGGTGATATGACAGGAGTTGAAGTAGGTGGAGGCGGAGCGCCTGGATCGTAGTTAACCGTAATATTTCCTGTAAAGGCGGGCACCGGGACAAATACTTGTTGGATTTGCCCTCCTGCTTCTGTAAATACCATGAACCGGGTTTCTAAATCTGTTTGGCCGGTCAGAGTAGTCTCTAAAATCCCGTTTACCGGATTGAGGACACTGCTTGAGATTTGAGAAGTATGTAAAGCCCGAACGTATTGTAGGGCGTAATCCAGCGTGACGTATTCGGGATTGTAAGACTGAACGCCGTTTCTAACTCCGGAGAGGATGGCATTCCAGTTTGCAGAAGAAATATCGCGGATGTAATATTCGTGGGTGAAGACGGTAGCCAGAACCAGGCTATCCAGGGCACGTGAGAGTTGATTAACTCCACGGGTTATAGTGGCTGAGACATTATTGTCTGGTGCCCATTCATAAGCGGGGATTCCTCGCATTTCGCTGATCATCACCATAAATTCTCCAGCGAATTCCGGATGTCCATCAATGGATAAATCATCTGCGTAATAGAATGGGCGGTTATCTGTGGCAATGCAATCGGGTCCAGCCCATTCTCTGTAAGGCCCTGCCTGCAGACAAAAGCCATCATACAGACGCCCGGGTGGGATGGTGATGCCGACAAATTCCACACCCCAGTTGTTTAAACCGTTAAAAGCGTTGGTGCCGATTTCATAGTAATGTGGAATGACCAGCTTTGAGACAGGAATCTGGTTTTGGGTGTGCCATGCGTTCCCATCCGCGAAATTCTGATTAATGACTGTGTCGGGATAGTTCTCTCCTCCTTCATGGTTGAAGTAAAAGAAGTCCCAAGGACTTCGGGCATGAATGGATACCGTAACCGCTCCCATGTCCACAAGTGGCTTGAGCGTACTGATATCAGTTATCGTGTCCAGGAAAATTCCTATCCATGGACGATACCCGAGATTCACGGCTGTTTCCAGCCAAGGGAAGGGTCCCTCTACATCATCCACGCGAAAAGTGACAAAAGGAGGAAGGGCTTGCATAACGAAGGGCTTACGTGCTGCCCACACGATACTGCGCCAAACCATATCGTCCCAACCCTGTAGTGGTCCCCAAATCGTCGGATTCATCCACTCAATAGAAGCCCATTGGATTGCTCTACCCTGACCAAAATTTTTCGCAAGTAAAAGCGGCTGATTTCCTATGGAAAGCAAGACAGAAGTACTGGCATCAGGAATGAGACCTTGAGGAGTGATAGAGCCAAACAAAGTGTATGTAGCATTGAGATTCTGGCTTTGCAGGATGTAAGAACCAATTGAGGGTTGAGATTGTACCTGAGCCTGGTTGGAGGGAATACCGCTGGTATACCCAAAAGAGAAGATGTTTTGCGCAAATGTGTAGAGAGGAATTGTGCCGTTTTGAGTGAGGAACGAGTCAAAATTAACCAACCCGGTTCCCTGGCTAATAGCACTGGTAATGCTTTGTTGTTCAGAAGCATCTAAGTAAGCGGAAGTTGTGTCCAGTTGACCGTGTCCAATGATGATCAGTGCATAAGAGGCTAATTGCGAGGGGAGCGGTGAAGAAGAAATATCTACCAGGGTATAAGCAACGCCAAATTGGTCCAGATAAGGCTGAACCCTTTGTTGAAATTCCCAGTATCTTGTGCTGGCAGTATTCACCAAAACAACAGCATCAGCCCGTAGGGGAGATGATTGGGCTTGAACTTGTGGTATGGATGTCCAGGTTAGACTTGCTATGAGAAATACTACCAGGGACAAAACGGAAAGAAAATGAAGAAATTTCTTGAAGGTGTTCATTTTAGTTGCTCCTCTCTAAAAAGCCCCTTTCCCTCGTTTTAGGGTTGAAATTGAGTGATGGCTTGAATAACTTGTGCCTGTTCGTCTGAACGGAGCGAATAATAAAAAGGTAATCGCAGTAAACGATCACTGATTGACTCGGTTACCGGGCAATCCCCAAGTTTGCCCCCGTATTTTCTCCCCATTTCAGATAAGTGCAAGGGGAGGTAATGGAAAACGCTTAGAATCCCTCGTTCTTTCAGGTATTGGATCAACCTTTGGCGGCTTTCCAAATCAGGCATTAACAGATAGAACATGTGATAGGATTGGTCGCAATGCTCTGGGATGAATGGAAGCCTCACCTGGTTTTGACTCGCCCAGGACTGCAGTTCGTGAAAATAGGTCTCCCAAATTTCTTTGCGTCTGGATTGAATGATTTCCCGGGCCTCCAACTGTCCCAGTAAAAAGCCTGCCAGCATATCTGAAAGCAGATAACTGGAGCCTATGTCTACCCAACTGTACTTATCCACCTGTCCACGGAAAAATCGGCTTCGATTTGTTCCCTTTTCCCGAAGGATTTCTGCACGTTCAATAAATTGGGAGTCGTTGATAAGTAACGCTCCGCCTTCCCCACAAGAAAAATTTTTAGTCTCATGAAAACTCTGGGTAGCCAGTTGTCCAAAGGTGCCCAGATATTTCCCTCTGTACCTGGCAAACAGACCATGCGCGTTATCTTCTACTACGGCAATTCCATAACGATTAGCGATGTCCATGATGGTGTCCATCTGGCATCCAACCCCTGCATAATGAACCGGGACGATGGCTTTCGTTTTTGAGGTAATTTTGCTTTCCAGCAGGGTTTCGTCCAGGTTCAAGGTGTCGGGACGGATATCGACAAAAACCGGTTTGGCTCCCCGTAGTACGAAAGCATTGATGGTGGAAACGAAAGTAAAGTCAGGAACGATGACCTCATCCCCGGGTTGAATATTCAGCAACAACGCACTCATCTCCAATGCATGAGTGCAGGATGTTGTGAGCAATGCTTTGGGAACTCCCAACGTCTCTTCTAAAAGTGTATGACAGCGTTTGGTAAATGTTCCATCTCCGGAAACATGCCCGCTTTCAATGGCTTGTTGCAAGTATGTTAATTCCTCTCCTACCACAGTAAGACGGTTAAAAGGAATGCGAATATTCTGCGAGGTATTGCTCATGCTTCTTGACCTTTGGGGGTATTCCACCAGTGATACCAAATGTGAAGAGAGCGGGTGATAAACCCACAGCGCTGATACAACCTTTGCGCTCGAATGTTTCTACCTTGAGTGACGACAGAGACTCGAGTAACCCCCTGCATTTTAAACCACACTAGAGATGCATTCACGAGTGCAGACCCTAGTGCCTTGCCTTGATGGTCTGGATGAACCGCTAAAAGGCCTATTCTTCCCTCTTTATCTTCTACATGGCAGGTAAGGTATCCTGCAGGCTTGCTATCAATATCGATAACCAGAGTCTGATTCGCAAAACCATTATAACTATTCTCGATCCAAATTTCAAACAATTTGTCGCAGAGTTCTGTTGCAAAATGATTGTCATAGTAGAAACGGGAATCCCGGTGACTCTGTCTGGCAATCCATTTCAGGATGGGTAAATCACTTTCTACGGCTGGGCGTATAGCCACACCGACAGGCTCTTTCTCCTCAAATATCTTTTTCTCAAGAGTGATTCGAACGTCGGTTAGATGAAATCTATTTTGTTCCGCCAGCAGAGTGGTCTCACGGGATTCCGGGTTGGCAAGTAAATACAAACAGTCGATTTGTTGTTCGGTTGCCCAGTTAAAAATGGCTTCAACATCTGGAGGGGTTAGAGTATCTCGCTTAATTCGAGCAATGCGTTTTCCAAAGAAGTTTGAATCCCAGGGAAGATATTCAACTGGCGGGGCAGGGTCATGATTCATCCGAAATGTGCTCCTTGGTATCGGTTACTTCTTGAATGGTGTACGTGGGCCGTTCCATCAGTCGAAAATGCATGCGCGCCAGGTATTCTCCGATGATCCCCAGGGCAAATAACTGTGCCCCGGAAAAAATAGCAATGATGGATGCCAGGAAAGGAAAACCCGGCACACTTCCCCCCTGAAGGATATACCTGCCAATGACGTATGCCAGCACACCCAGTCCAAACAATGTAAACGAGAATCCAATCAAACTGGCCAGTTGGAGCGGGACAATACTGAACCCAGTGATCATATTTATGGCGTGACGCACCAGTTTGGCAAATGTGTATTGGGAATTCCCGTACCGTCGGGATTGAAACTGCACAGGAACAGAAGTAAACCGGTTGGCTCCCCAGGTTAAAAGAACATCAATGGAGGGATAAGAGCCCTGGTACTGGGAAAAAGCCTCGCGAATTTGGGTATGAAAGGCACGGAAAGCGCTCACATTCCGCGCAGTCTCTGCCCCCATAGCATTTTGAAGAGCAATTTTTGTTACCTGGGATGCAAGGTCTCTCCATAAGTTGTGCTGTTCTTTCACCGGGCGCCCATAGACCACCTGGAACCCTTCGCGGATTTTCTCAAGCAGTTGAGCGATGGCTTC
Organism: Anaerolinea thermophila UNI-1; assembly: GCF_000199675.1. GTDB lineage: Bacteria > Chloroflexota > Anaerolineae > Anaerolineales > Anaerolineaceae > Anaerolinea > Anaerolinea thermophila. The sequence goes on along the minus strand of NC_014960.1, from coordinate 2,262,543 downwards.
TGGAAGATGTTGAAGATCATCATCCATGGTCACTGTAATGGGATACTTTGCCGCTCGGATCCCGCACAGCAAGGCATTGTGCTGACCGTAATTTCTCATCAGGTTAATACCCCGAATCCACGGATATTCCTGAGAATATCTTTGAATGCATTTCCAACTACCATCTATGCTCCCATCGTTGACCATCAGGATTTCATATTGCTCTGCAATCTGTGGGAGAACTGTATTCAATCTTTGAATGAGTTCAGGCAAACTCTTTTCACTGTTATAAACGGGGATCACGACTGAGAGATTCATCATCAATTACCGACTATGTTTACGAGCAATCCAGAAAACTATTCCTATTAGAAACAGACTGACTACACCAAGGCTGATAAAGGCTCCCAGAGCCGGATTGGTGCTGGCATTCTTGGATGGAATGGGATTCACAATGGTGGGTATAAAGGTATCCGTTGGGGAAGGTGAGGGCGAGGCAAACAGGGTTTCGGTCTCTAAAAGTGGAGATGAGGGCAAGGTTTGTTTAGGAAGAGGCGGAGCCTGGGTAATTCCGCGATTATAGTACACCACACTGGGAATGCCTTCGACAACTTCTAACCAGACGACGTGAAGAATGAAGCCTTCACTCACAGTAATGCGCATATTCTCAGCAAAACCGCGCTGTCCTATGGGAGTAGATGGACTCCATCCATTTCCCAGCCACTGAGCATGCCATGGTTGCTTAATAGATACAGCGTGTAAGGTGTTTTGACTGTCGGCAGCCATATCATTCCATAAAGCGCGACCACCACCGGTCAGTTCAGGAATGAAGGTGTCGGGTTCAGACCATGTTTTCCCACCATCCCTTGACCAGACATGATGGCGTTCTACCGTTGGAGCACCATCCCAGGTAAGATGGATTTCCTGTTCTCCCACTGCTTCAACATCAATCAGAAATGGTCCAAACCCTTCCAGATACTTTTCCGGAGAGTACTCATCTATGCTGATGGGATCTGTCCATGTCATTCCCCGATCAGAAGACTGTGCGTAGACGACTCGCTTCCCCGGAAAAGGCATGATGGTCCATACCGCATGCAACACACCGCGCCCGTCCACTGCCAATCTCGTGTAGGCAGTGTACTCATTGCTCTGACGTATTCCCGAGACCAACCGGACAGGTTTTGACCAGGTGTTCCCTCCATCATCGGAGCGCAAAAAAATGGGTTCCTTGGTATCCAGTGAGGCATACATGACATACAATCTGCCTCCGGAGTCATGGATTAAGGCGCTAGTTTCGTTAACCCCAATGCCTATCATGAAGGGTTTACTCCAATTTCGAGGATCTTCTGCACAGCAGGCAGGAGCTCTTGAGTAATACAAGCGGCTGTTTGTCCCACCGGTTCCCCAAATGGCATGCAGAGTACCATCGGGCGTTATGGTGATATCGGGAAACTCTGCCCCAAGCCCTGCTTCTGGAGATACCAGGACATCCACAGGTGCAATCCATTTCTTTCCATCCCAACGGGTATAGTACAATGTGTCTCCGTAGCCTACCGGGCGTTCCATGGATGTCGATTGAGACCACATGATGTGTACATTTCCTGCCAGGTCTGCAGCAATGGTGGGGTGCCAGGCTTGCACGGATGGATTGGAGAGCGGAATGGGGTCTTCCCATGTAATGGCTCCCCCTTGGGCTTTCGCCGTTTCTGGGGAAAGGAGACTACTCCAGAGGATCAGGCAAAAAAACGCCAGAAAGATAATCCAAAAGAACTTAGTTTTCATAAGGTTGCGATGTAAGGCCAATTTGCTTGGAACGAAAATCATTAATCGCATCGATAATGAACTGGGCTAAAACGGGAGCAACATCTTGATTGGCGTTCATTGTTGGGTGATTATCTACTCCTTCTTGCTCTGTTGCAAAGATAGGTTAGGAAGAGATACACCTAGCGGTGTATGTTGTAGACCAGTCCTTTGATAATCGGTTCTCGGTTTTGCAGGCTGCGTTTCCGCGAGCGGATGGCTTGCCCGAATTTGCGCTTGATGACCGAATTCACGGTTTCGGTCTTCCAGCGTTGACCATAGAGACCATCCAGGCGAGCCGCAGAGACAAGCTCGCTTCTTGCTCGTCGTTCAGGGGCCAGCAAATTTCCACCTCGCCGAACGGGTGGAATCAAGTCTTGAGGCCGGACAGTCCGACCATCGAACCCTGAATCGGCCAGCAAGACCCAAGCCCGACGTTTGGCAAACCGCCTGGCTTTGCGGCGCAGATAGCCCAGATAAGGGGCATCGCTACCTGGACCCCAGCCGGATTGCATCGCAAGGATGAATTGCGAGACAATTCCAACGGCATAAACGCCCTTCGCCCAGTGGCGATAGGCTTTTCCCGAACGGCTTTGGTAGTAAGAACTGGCCGGGCCGGGTGAGAAGCCGGTACTATCGGCAGCCACCCCTTCTTCTTCAGGCCGTCCGATTTCCTCGAGCAAGGTCTCGTTCATGCGCATCCAATCCGCTTTGCGTATCTTGGCGTAGGTACGTTGCAGGGTCGTATGATCGGGAACACGCGGTAATTCCAGCTCCTTACCAACCGCATCGCTTGCCAGCAGCCATTCTTCCATGTCGCGATAGCTGAGATTCAGGTAGAACATCAACAAAACACAGGCCCCCAACTGCGGCAACGTGAAGTGATGGGGACTCTTGGCATGTGAATACATCGGTAATGCTTGTTTGGCAAGCCGGTAGGCGATCCTCGCCACTCGGACGTATCTGCTTTCTCGTGTGGTCATACCGTATGTTTACCACATTTCAACCATGATTGCAACAGAGCAACTCCTTCTTTATAGTCTTCTCGAAGTCTGTTGTAATTCGGTGAAGCCGGATTATTCTCGGCAAATGCACTGTACAAATCAAACACATATAAATTGGGTAAATTCCGAATATATTCCTGAGATTGAAGCCATTCGGAGATTTCTCTGGCTCGTGCGCCCATGGCGGCATCGGCTTCAGCAGAGTTCAGAGGCGGGGTGGTAAGGAGAATGAAGAGTTTTTCGGGATGCTCTGCGAAAAAACGGTGCATCACTTCGTAATATTGTTTTGTTTGTTCTACGCTTTGCTCATCGGGCAGAACATTCCCGGTAAAGCAGGATTTTAGAATGATAACTTCATACTGCATCAACCCGCTCAGGGCATTTATCGGTAGTGGATAGACCTTCTGCGAAAACAACTTCGCAAGCCCCACAGGGTCGGTATTGTCGTCGGGAATGCTGAAATGAAATCCCAGATTTTCGCCATCGGGGTTGTTTAACCCGTAATAGTTGTAATCATGATCCCAGAAGGAAAGCCCTGCCTGGGTTAACCGGTCTCGAAAGTCGGTTTGCCGGATGAGGTTGTCGCCCACCGAGTGGTGAAGGAAAATGATATTGGTGTATTTCCCCTGACTGAGGCTCTTAATTTCACTGGAGTATTGCAGAGATTTCACCAGAGCGCCGGCTTTCCAGATTTGGACTTCAACAAAATAGCGAATGCCCAGAGGTTTTCCACCGATAACCCGTACTGCCAGTAAGATGAGGAAAGCCAGAACAAAGATTCCCCCAGTCACCAGAAGGAAGGAAGGCATGCGGAATTTTTGTCTTTTTACGTTAAGCGTTTGCATGTATCACCTCATTAACCAAAGATGTAAGCGTAGCCTTTTCTCAGAGGAGTTTCGCTCATGAATTTCATCGCAAACCAGGGAACAACAATCCCGGTGGTAATCAACAAGGGCAGGAAAATCCACTGGTTTCCCAAAAGTGCAGGAGCAAGGTGATATACCAGTTTGGCGGTTATTTCAAGCACCAGTGGATGCATCAGGTAAATACCAAAGGCTCTCTGTCCCAATTTATAAAGTACGGTAGATTGGGGAAGGGAAAAGTCGTAAGTGATGAAAGTTAGCAGGAACAAGAGGGTGAAGACGGTAGCAAAGAGGGTTTCAACTCCTCCACGCCAGTCAATGCCATAGGATTGATAGAACCATTCTGTTTCTCCAATAGCGAGTGGCAGGAATACAATCAGCAGACCAAGCCAGATTTTGCGGTGGGCTTTCAGCCATGGAAGAATCTCTTCCCCACGAAGGTTAAGAGCGATGCTCAGAGTGAAAATGAATCCCAAATTTCCGAAAAACCATTCGGGTTTCCATGAGAGAATTCCGAACAATACCAGATAACTCCATCCTACTGTGACAACTTGGAGAAATCCCATGCCGAGAAGAAGTTTTTTCCATTGTGAACTGCGGACTCCTCGAACCAGAAAGGGAGAGAGGAGAAATAACTGGCAGATGAGAGGCACATAGTAATAAATAGGGCTGGCGCTTCCCGTTAATAATTTAGTAAGGATATCCAGTAGTGAGATCTGTGTGTCCAGAAGAAGACGGTCAAAGAGGATGACCAGTAATGACCAGAGAGTATAAGGAATAAGGATGTTTATCACACGTGTTCTGATCATTTTCCACGTCAGTCCACCCCGGGAAGCAAAGGCAATGAAATATCCCGATACGGCCACGAATGCCGGTAGACTGAAAGGAGTAATCTGCTTGAGGATGACCATTAAGACATAACCCGGTGAGCCCATGGCATCAAAATTGGGGATAGAGACGTCCCGATAGCGGTCTGTCCACCAGAATAATGCCGTAAATCCCCATCCAATCGCGTGGTTGATCACCACAGCCAGGATGGCTATCCCATTGAGCCAGAAAAGCCTTTTTGCCACGGGAAAATCCTTTGAGATGGTTTATATGAAAAGCATCCGATCCTGAATAAATATTCAGGATAGGATACAGGAACAGGAGAATTTTTTATGTTATGTAAGGCAAATATTCAGGAGAGAACAATTTTCTGATAATCGATTCGGCTATACCCACTGCCCCATGGATCACCGCGTTCATAGGTGCCTAATCCAGCATCCTGAGCAAATTGCAGGTATTTGTCAGAACCATCGAAATACCCGTACTCTGCGCGGAGGAAATCTGCCATCACACTATCAATGGCTACAGGGTCTCTGGAAAAGAACAAACTTTTGGGAAATTCTCCCTGTCCAAACGTGTTTATCCAGAAAGATGGGTAACCATCTTCCGAGCCCAAACAGCCAAAGATTCCATCCCCTACTGTCAGGATAGTCTTGTTGCGGATGTTGGAATTTTTATAAATATCTACCAGCGGGCTGTAATTACTGTAAACGCCCCCCCCGCATCCATCGATGAAGAAAACATGGCTGTGTACCCCACCAGGATTGCTGATGGTCCCAAAATGATTCTTAAATGCGAGGGTGATGCCAGCACAAGAATGGTTTTTCATAATGGGAATGTTGATTAGATAGGTGGCATTGACCAGCACATCGGCAATTTTTTGTGGCGCAGGGCTTGGTACGCCGGAGGGAGGAGAAAACTGTACCGTTGCGCTGGGGTTGCTTGAGTTGTAAGTAACTTTGTGGCTGTCATCGGCACAAGCATGAAAGAGCTGTACATTTGGGTATTGACTGTGAATTGCATTGATGAAATAAAGTGGGAAGATTCGGTTAACGCCGTCGTAAATCTTAATGTCCGACTCTGCTACTCCTCTTGCCTTCAAGCCACCGATTAGCGCAATCACAAGTTGCGGAAGGGCATTGATTTGCCCGGTTTCATTTCCACAAGCCATTTGCATCGCATTATTGAAGTTGACCTTGATAGCGATGCCTTCTCCCTGAACGTAATTGGGTAAGAGTACCTGCCAGGCGTTCACCAGGTTGCTTTGTCCAGTCAGAGTCTTAAGACCCTGTTCGACCATAAGATTCACTTTGGTTTGATTGACGTAATTCCAGTAAGCATAAGGACTGCCTGTCCAGTTGGTGACTGAAGTATGGCGCACGTGCACTACGCGGGCGCTGGCAGGAGGAGGTTGGGTTACCTTCGGGGTGCTGGTTGGTGTAGGTGGTGGTGAGGGGGTGGGAGTTACGGTGGGTTGGTTGGGTTTAAGAATAATGGGGATGAATGTATCGAAAGAGGAACTCTGTCCATGAACTAATTGATCTCTAAGGTGTGTGATACCGATCCATGTTGAAATTGCCCCTGTGGAAATCAGTGCAAGAAACTTACGCCTGGAGATTTTCTTAACCATATCGTACCTCCTAGGGTGCCTTGAAAACAATTGGTAAACTCACCATTAAGTCTGTGGGCATTACCTGAACAGGACGTGAAGATGCCAGAATAGTGCCCTCTTGATCAACCAGAGAGATAGTTGCAGAGTAGGTCGCATAATTCGTCAAGCCGGTGAAAAGGTAAGTGCGTGTGGTAAAAGGAATCCCTGTTACAGAGGAGGGACTGCCAGGACCGCTGAGATCAATCCTCCAGGTATAACTATCGTTTTGATCGGGGTAGATCCACCAGTAAAATCGTATGGTTTGATTGCCTGGTACCGCCCAGGCTTGCACAGAGATAGAACTACCCCATTGGATTCCCCGGTATTTCTTGACCGCCTCAGCGAGTTTTTGTACATAGAAGAAATCTCCATCTGACAGCCATGAAATATCTGTATATCTGGCAAGGGAAGTTCCCGGGGTGTCTAAAATCCAGGCATGTGCCATAAAAATTTGGAAGGAATCAATTGGGTGAGAGAGATTATGTTCCCACCCCAGGGTTCCCTCTGCAAACGCCGCATACCAGTGAGGATACAAGGCTTTTACTTTATTAAGCACCACCGATATATCCGAGAAATTCCAGTCTTTGAGATATCTGCCTAACTCAGGAGTGATGTCTCTAAAAGCAGCAAGATAGGGAGAGTCCTGTCCACGATAGTTAAATGTGTCCCTATCTCGTAATGTGTTATACACGACCTGGAGATGGTTGTAATCATTGATATCTACCGCAAATTGATTCAGGTAAACTACCTGTCGAGAGTCGTCGCTGGAGGAACGCCAATCATAGTTATACAGATAACCGATGAATGGATGACTTCGGTAAGTAGGCATCCAGGAGGGAGAAGGGGGAAGGGTGGTTAATCCAGTGTTACCTAGATAGCGGGGATATTGTGCCAGAGCAGAGCGTAAAACAGCGGCTTTCAGGAAGAGACATCGGGCAAGTTCCTCATTTGTGCTATCTCTTGACATCTGGGCAAGGCGAATGAAGCCAATCATTCCCGCAAAATGACGATTGGCATTTTCCACGGCTATCCTTCGATCCTGGTAGTTAGCAAACCAGTAAAATGTTGCCCAATCTTGTTCTCGCATATCGCGGTCGAGGGTTTCCAGAGCTTTTTGCCATGTACTGGAGGGTAAGGTTTGCTGGGTAAACTGGTAATATCGGGCTAAGGCATAGAATGAGTAAAGCGGAACATCTTTCAGGAACGAATCCTGACGGGTGTCTTCCTGAGTGGCATTGGGATTCCAGATGTACTGGACCGCACCATCAATGAAGGAGAAGGGACCCCGTCTTTTTCCTGCTGTAATGCTCAGGTTATATACCGTTTCCGGTGGGTAATTATTTCTTTCGTTCTGGATGTATTGCATTAGGCTGGCTTTCAGCGATGGGTTTTCTACTGCCTCGGCAATCTCAATCAGGTGAAGAAGGACATCAGCAGGATTTGCCCAGTAGAGATCTCCCCGACTTTTATGGACAGGTACAGCATCCAGGAAAATCCATGGGGCATAATGTCCAGAGGTGATGATTTTCTGAACCTCTGCCTCTAATTTTTGTCTTAATTCATCCGGTACACTCCCATTCAGAACAGAGCGGGTTTCGTTGGTATAGGTTTTTAGACCGCTCATGCTCCACGTGTATGAAGAGACGCCATCAACCCCTGCAACTGGGCCAAATTCGGTATTGAGATTTCCATTGCGGTTTACCGTTCCGGAAAATTGAATGGGTAAATTGTTTGTGGCAATGGAAAGAAATGGAGGAATTGGAGCAAAACGCGTTCCTCCGGAACAAATTGTAAGAAAGTTAAAAGTCTCCGTAATTCTGGCGGTATCGGTAGAAGGAATATATTGATAAGTCTCTGTTACCGTCAGAGGAAATTCACATGAACGGCTTGCCCAAAAATTGACCTTATCCTGCATTGCTTGCGGTAATCCACTTGCCCAGCCTTCTGTTTCCGAAGTAGGGCGGGTAAATCTACCGTCAATGGGTAAGAGGCTCAGAGCACCAAGAGAGGATGGAAAACTGAGTTCAATGCCCCCACCTGAGGCGTGTTTAACTGCACTCGGCTTATTCTGGAAAACGATGAGAAGCGGAGCATCTGCCTGATAGGCATCACTGGTTGGGAGTGTCCACTCATAAGAAAGAGGCTTGTTGGTATCTACAAAATGACTGTTTCCTCCAAACCAGAGAAGAATCCATGAACTGTCCATGCCACTTAAGGAAGTGGAGGTTGTGCTGAGGGTTCTGATTTGGAGGGTACCACCCGAAGTGTAGGCAACATACTTGGGGTAGATGGGCCCATCAGAAAGGCGATTGACTCTGGTTGAACTCCAACTATACCGGGACACATTCCCGGTAAACAGGGTTAGGGAAGTGGCACTGGACTGTATAGCCACTGCCGCACTCATGCGGCTGGCGGTAACTTGAAGACTACCACCGCTATAGGAGTAGGTCAGCGTATTGTGTGCCCAGTCTGCATTTTGGGAAGAGAAACTTCCACTTGCACCGCTCACGCGAATTTGCCCTAAGGGGATACCAATAGGACCTGCTAATCGAGGACCCACATAGGATTCATCCGCATTCATGACCCCGCCTCGCAAGGTCAATGACGGCCAGGACTCGGCTGTAATTACGAATCCCAATCCTGCAGTTTGCGCTTTTGGGTTTTGAGTGGTTCTTAATCCCGTGGCTCCGGTTTGCCAACTGCTGGGGCTGAGAGTTTGAGAAGGAGCCATAGCAAAAGCCTGCATCTGTACTTCTGAGAGCAAAAGAATGGTTGTAAGCCACAAACTGAGCAGTACTTTAAGCAATTTCATCTTTTTTTCCTCACGGTTGGGTGCGGCGTGCTACCAGTTCGTAGTAAGTGATGTGATAGACCCAACCATTGGCAATTGAGGCTGGATTCCCCCCGCCACCCTGAGTATTGTTTTGCATTTGGCGGTTGGAGGCTCCAGCAGGTATCAACGTCCATTGACGAGTATCCAGGTTGTAGTAACCGGTAAAATTGGCGTTTTCTTCCTCGATGTGCATGGCGAGGATAAGGTTTTTAGAACAGGTCACATTCATGGTTTCATCCTGGTTTCCTTTCCCTTCGTTCGAACCAACTTCTACCAGGGCGTCTACCAGAATGCGAGTGGTTGGGTTCAATCGTGACCATCCGGAAGAGTATCCCCCTTGAGGGGTCCATGAGGGCATAATCAAATATCCATCCCGGTCAACGCAGGGTGGTGGGGTGGCGCCATTCATGGTTTGAAAATTGTAGTGAATGACCATGGGGGCTTGTTCACCGCTAGTTTCGTACAACCGGAACAAAGTGGGAGAGTAATTTTGCGGGTTGGCGGCATAATCCGCCAGAATATTTTGCTGAATGGTAGGGTCTAATACCTGATTAGCGGTAGGAATCTCACTGATTCCTACATAACCGTATCCCATAGGACGGATATAAACCATGCCATTTAAGACCAGGGGCCAGTAATCTTTGAAAGTCATTCCAGGAAGTTGGGCGCTTTTCCATGCCAGGGTTCCACTTGCAGAATTGATCGCATAAACCCGCATGTCCATAGCGCCAAAATACACTTTTCCGTTGTTCCATGCGGCGGTTTGCAGAATAGGACTGCCTACAGGATAGGACCAGAGCACCTGACCGCTATTCGGATCAAGTGCGTAGAAAATGCCATTCCGTCCTCCCAACATGACTTTTCCATCTGCCACAACCGGTGCAGTTGAGAAACCTTGAAATGTGGATAATTGGTTTTTCCAAACTTGAGCACCATTTGTGGCGTTGAGAGCATATACTGCACCATCCAGTGCGCCGAAGAAAACCTTACCACCGTCTACGGCAACACTATTCAAAATGGGAGAACCAATGCTTGTTTTCCAGGCTTGCTCACCTGTAGTGGCATTGAAAGCATACATGTTCCCCATTTCCGTTCCTACAAACACCTTTCCCCCGGAGATAATTGCCTGCACTTGGGGAAAAACCTTTTCGGGTTGGAAGGCATGTCGCCAAACCACCTGAAAATTGGTTCCCAAGTTCTCGGGATAATACCCTGTATGTTGAGGGTCGCGTTGCACCTGAGGCCATTCACTGAGAGGGATGGATTCGTGACTGGCTTCGAGCACCTGGTCAACCGGTCCTGCAGGTTGCTCAATTTGATTCAGTTCTGAGGGAGGGAGCATGCCATAGACCGGCAAATTGCTAATCAGAGATAGTCCACTCAGAATCATCGCCAGTAAAACGATCCGAAACCCGTGCGTATGGGATTTTCCTGTCATCTGTTATCCTTCGATTTTCTGGTATCCGATTTCCTGGTATCCCTTACCCCAGGGATCTCCTCGTTCGGCTTTTCCCAAGCCGGCTTGTTCGGCAAGGAGAAGATATTCATCGGCTTGTTTCATAATCCCTGCGCCGGGTTCTGCTCGCAGGAAGTCAGCCATGACGCTGTCTATGGCAACCGGATCTGTAGAGAAGAACAAACTGTTGGGAACTTTGCCACCAAATGTTGACCATGTGGTGGGAAATGCATCTTCACTCCCTTTCGCTCCAAATAAACCATCTCCGATGATCAGGATGGTCTTGTCTCGGATGTTGGGGTTGAGGTATAAATCTACCAGTGGACTGTACTGAGGGGTAAATCCACCTCCGCAAGCAGAAACGAGGAAGATGTGGCTGTGCAGTCCTCCCGGATTGTCAATGCTTCCTAGATGATTTTTAAAACCCAGGCTAATGCTGGAACAAGAATGGCTTTTGAGGATAGGCATGTTAATCAGATATTTGGTTTGCAGGAGCACGTCCGCAATCTTTTGCCGGGTAGGCATTTGAACCCCTTCAGGAGGATGCAACGAAACAAACGCTGAGTCTTCCTGAGAGTCGTATGTTACAGGTTCATGACATCGGTCAAAAAAACGAACTTTTGGAAAAGCAATTCCGGCAACAAAATACTCAGGAATAATCCGGTTAACCCCATCAAATAGCCAGATATCCGTTTCTTCAACCCCAATGGATTTCAACCCGGCAATGACTGCATTGACTGGTTGGGGCAGGGCGTTAATCTGTCCACTTTCCCCGGTGCAACTTTCCCAAATAGTGTTATTGAAATTCAATTTAATGGCAATGGCTTCTCCGCGTTGATAACCCGGCAGTAACTTTCGCCAGGCATCCTCTACAGTGGTTGTACCCGTGAGTTCGGTTATGCCTTTTTCTACCATCTGAGTTACCACTTGCTGATCCACATATTCCCAGTAGCGTTTTTGCGCGCTCCAACGTGTGGCTTGAGCATGATGCACGTGGATCACCCTGTGCCCAAACTCTGCTTTTACCGGAGGGGCTGGGGTGAAGGTCGGTTGAAGAGTATTAGTGGCAGTGGGAATTGTTGTTATGGGAGTTGGGGAGTGGGTATGAGTAGGTTCTGGAGGAGCAGGGGGAGGGGTTTCAAAATTGTTTGCAGGATTTTCTCCGGTTGCCTCCATATTCTTGGGCTGACAGGATGTGCTCCCAACACCTATTGTGATTACCCCCAATGCCTTAAAGAATGGGAATAGTGAGAGCGCCGATAATTTCTTCAGAAAATGTCGTCTATTCATTGAGTCTGCACCATAAGAACAACTATGTTGACCAATAATCTCTAAAATAAATTGCAACTCTATTATAGAGAAGTAAACCGATCCTCCTTGGGAAGAATTTCACTAATATCAGAAACTTCTTTTCTTCTTTAGATACCGAAAACCTACAAACCCCAGGACGGTAAGGAAGACAAGTCCGGAAAATACTCCCCCAATGAGGAACACGGAGCTACTTGAGAATGGGGTGGATATAGACATAGTAGGGGGCGCGGTTGTGCTTTGTAAATGAGGGGTGAAAGTAGTTTCGGAAACTTGTGTAAGTGAAGGTGCAGAGGTGGGCGTAGGAGAGGGCAATATAGGAGTTTCTGGAATGCTTGTGGGCAATACTGGGGCAGGGGGGATTTTCACTGTTCGATCACTGCCCAGCAGGGTCATCACGTCCCGATTCTGTTGGGGATTATAGAGGTTCAACCCTATAAGGAATCCTGCAAATCCATCTTTACGTACTTTTATATCCAGAGGGATTTCTTGACTTGTTTTCCCAACCCCACCAAGGTCGAGGGTGTCTATTTCATCCCAACCAGCGAGAGTCCACACCATGTACCGGAGCGTGTCATTTCCCAGAGGTTGAGTGCTTAGAACGATCAGGTGTACTTGACCAGCCTCATCCGTAGTGGCTTGAACAGCAACGGACAGGTCGTTCCATTCGGTAATGCGGGTAACTTTTCCCCATGTGCGCCCAGAATCCTGAGAGATTTGATGAAGCAGCACAGCGCGGTTATCCCCAGGTTCTCTTTCTGCCCAGATTCTATGAAGAGTGTTCCCGAAGGCGAGCAGGGTATTCCACAAAATTAGATTGGAAGATACCTTTTCTGGAGGCGTCCAGGAGTTTCCCTGATCGTAAGAGTGGGTTTCATATAATCCTTTATCGGGATTGCCTTCTCGTAAAGACTGATTAATTGCACTGAGATGAAGTCCACCATCGGTGGTAAATGTCAGCACTGGTTTGGAAACCGTTTCCCATCCAAGAGAGACACCATTAATCACAGTTACAGGTTTTGTCCAGGTTTTTCCTGAATCTTTTGATTCAATAATATACACCCCTCGATTTTCATTGATTGGGATGGTGTAGGCTACTTTGATGGAGTGTTCTGGAGACGTTTTTATTGAGAAATCTGTGGCTTCGTTGGGGATGGGATAAACCAGTGTTGGAGGGGACCAGTCTAAGGCTGAAAGAGATTCCTTCCCTTTACTCCAACTGAAGAAAACTTCTCCCCCGATTTGATTTTGCCAGAGGGCAAGAAAGCGATTTTCTGCGTCAACCGTTACCTTCAATCGGGCAATCTGCTCTTCTATAGGTTGAGATGTGTCTGAACTCGCAAGAGGTTTAAACATGGCGATAGGGAAACTCCAGCGAGTGCCATCAAGAAAAGCATAGTAGGCAATTCTTTGCGGTTGAGGTCTTACCAGTGTACCGGGCGGCAACTCAAGAATCTCGTCCTGAAGCCAGAATGCATGCCAGTGTTTCTGCTGGTCTTCAATAATTTGCAGGTCTGAAATGGAATTATCCGTTGTCTGGATAATTTGAGGAGGCTTCCACCCCGGATTTTGTGGCAGCCATGAAGAAATATCTTCTACATTTGCGCTTCTGACCCAAATATCATGGTTGGCATTGATATCCACCCCTGTAAGTGCAATCTTCCCGGGATGGATGAAGGTGAGATTGAAAAGATTCAGTGAGACTCCGTTGGATGTTTCCGGATCCATAAAACTTAAGGCATAAGGTTCGTTAAAAATTTCGCTCCAATTTCTCCCGTCCCATGTGGTAAAGTACAACAGTTTTTGGGTGTAAAAAGAAAGAAGTGGCAGGTTGTCGGGATTTTCTAAAAACTCAATGTGATCCGAACAGGTTAAGAATGGTGTGTTCAACCTTTGACGGGCACTCCAGGTTTTCCCGGCATCCTCACTTTGCTTAAAATACGTGAAGCATACCGTCTCTGATTGCCTGACCTGCCATACCAGCACTGCATGCTCTTGCATGGAAGCCACATGAATGTTTTCAGGAGAAGAAATCCCCCCCGAACTGCTGGCAGCATCGATTTCAATGGGGGCATTCCAATTTTGTCCCCCATTATCGGACTGAGCAATCCAAACTTTTTTTCGTGGTTGTTGGTCAAACGCCAGGTAGATGATTTTCTGTTCTCCATGTTGAGCGATGGAGAGATCCAGAGAATTCATGATGGGTTGGGGTGGTTCTATTCCTGACTGTATGACGGGTAGCAGGCTGCGAAAGTAAATGGAAGGCAAAATCAATATTGGGAGTGACCAGGTTCCACCAAAGTCTAATGAGCGGGTATAGTAAATTCCCGCCGGGTTATTCGCATAGTCTTCGGCTTGCAGATATGCTAGATGAATAATCCCGTCGCGATCTACCTGTACATCATAATGCGTGACGAGGCGGGCAATCAATCGGGTGGGCATCCAGGAGGTTAACTTTTCGGAAGAACCTACATTCCCGATATTGAAAACCAGAAAATTTTCATCTTTCCAGAAGAGGTACATGCGGGTACCAATACTATGCACAAGCCTTGGACTGGCGTGCTGGAAAGCAAGCGTCGAATTCATCACCTCGCGGGGGATGGGGAAACTGGCTTTTTGGGGTGTGGACCATCCTTCAGGGGTGGTGTAAGCGTAATAGACCCCTGACCTGGGATCTGCCCAAAAAACATGTAAATCTCCATTTGCATCTGCGCCTAAAATGGGATTCAAACTTTCTCCGGATTTTGAGATGTTTTGAGGCGTATCCCAGCGATTCGTGCGGCTTTGAGCGAACACAGGAGCAGAGGCTGGAATCCATTCAATGGAGAAGAACAAAAAAAGGAGAGTAAAAAGGGAGATCAAACGTTTTAGAAACATCATTTTTCTACTCAAGATGGACAGGATGAGCACGTAGGTACTGGGTGGCGCGTTTCTTTCTTTCAATATCG